>JBEIIK010000026.1:0-22749 GCA_040380835.1 Ignavibacteria bacterium
AGATCGTGAGGATCGCCGTGGTGGCGAGGATCGCCGTGGTGGCGAGGATCGCCGTGGTGGCGAGGATCGCCGTGGTGGCGAGGATCGCCGTGGTGGCGACGAGCGCCGTGGCGGCGAAGAGCGCCGTGGCGGCGAAGAGCGCCGTGGTGGCGATGAGCGTCGTGGTGGCGATGAGCGTCGTGGTGGCGACGAGCGCCGTGGTGGCGAAGATCGCCGTGGTGGCGAGGATCGCCGTGGTGGCGATGAACGCCGTGGTGGCGATGAACGCCGTGGTGGCGAAGATCGCCGTGATGTTCGTCAGGGCGATCGTCGTGACGTAAGGCCTGTGACAGATCGTGAGCCGCGTGACTTCCGAGGGGGAGACCGATACGGTGACCGTGGCGGACGAAACCGACGTCGGGGTCGTGGCCGTGACCGACGTGAAAACTTTCGCGACCGAGCATTCGAGGCCGAGATTGAACGTGAAGAACGCGAGCTGATGCTCGCAGGTCCAGTCATCGACGTCAATGAGCTCAAGCTTAAGAAGATGGTCGAGCTCATTGAGCTCGCGCAATCGCTGGACATTGAGGACTTTGCTGATCTCAAAAAGCAGGACCTGATCAATCGAATCGTTGAAGCAGAAAATGCCCGGCAGATGCGTGACTACCAGCGTGAGGGCGTCAGTCTGACCACAGGTGTAGTGGAACTTCTACCGGACGGATATGGATTCCTCAGATCGGCTGACTTCAATTACCTGCCTTCGCCAGATGATGTTTATATCGCCCCCTCCCAGGTGAAGCGATACGGTCTTCGAACGGGTGATACACTCAAGGGGTACATCCGCGCACCGCGTCAGGGCGAGCGTTTTTTCAGCATGATCAAAGTTGATGCGATCAACTACATCCCATTCGTCGAAAACCGTCCGCGGCCGCTGTTTGAGAATCTCACACCGTATTATCCAAAGGAGCGCCTGCGCCTCGAGACCATGCAGCAGGAATACGGAACGCGGATCATTGACCTCGTTTCCCCCATCGGTAAGGGGCAGCGCGGTCTGATCGTTTCTCCGCCGAAGGCTGGTAAGACGATCCTTCTGCAGAAGCTGGCCAATGCGATCTCCCGCAATCACCCCGAGGTCAAGCTGATCGTTCTTCTCATCGATGAACGTCCGGAGGAAGTGACCGACATGATCCGCTCGGTGAATGCCGAAGTGATCGCCTCAACATTTGATGAGCCTGCCGACCGACATGTGGCCGTTAGTGAAATGGTGATCGAAAAAGCCAAGCGCCTTGTCGAAGCAAAGCAGGATGTTGTGATCCTACTGGACTCGATCACTCGTCTTGCGCGCGCCCACAATACGGTTGTTCCTCAGTCGGGCAAGCTCCTCTCCGGCGGTGTTGATGCCAACGCCATGCAGCGTCCGAAGCGGTTCTTCGGTGCCGCCCGGAACGTGGAGGAAGGGGGCTCGTTGACTATCATCGCCACGGCACTGGTGGAGACGAACTCTCGTATGGACGAGGTCATCTTCGAAGAGTTCAAGGGCACGGGCAACATGGAACTGGTTCTCGAGCGCAAGATCGCCGAGCGGCGCATCTTCCCGGCCATCGATGTAAACCGCTCCGGCACGCGGCGCGAAGAACTTCTGCTTGAGCCGGACGTGCTTGCCAAGGTTTGGCTGCTGCGTAAGGTTCTCGGGGACGATCCACCGCTTGAGGCCATGGAAACGCTGCTCGAGCGGATGCGGGCAACACGCTCGAACGAAGAGTTCCTAAAGACGCTCAACACTTAAGCGCGGCACAGCGTGACTGCGCAGGACATCAATCGGCGAGCTATGAATCTGTCACTGGCTGTAGGGCTGATGATGCTCGTTGCCAAGTGGATTGCCTATCTCATGACGGGCTCGTCGGTGATCTTCTCCGATGCAGCCGAAAGCGTGGTCCACGTGGTCGCAGTGTGGTTTGCATGGTACGCGCTGCGAGTTGGTGCCAAGCCCCCTGACGAGGATCATCCCTACGGGCACGATAAGGTCAGCTTTATGTCGGCCGGCGTCGAAGGTGGCCTGATATGCATTGCCGCCATTGTCATCATTGTGAGCGCAACCGAAAAACTTGTGATCGGTGTGACGCTGCAAAAGCTGGACATCGGCATGAGCATCACGGCCGGTGCTGCATTGGTCAATCTCGGACTCGGATGGCATCTCATTGCCACAGGCAAGAAGAACAAGGTTCTCGTCGTTGAAGCCAATGGTCGTCACGTGATGACCGATGTTTGGACGAGTGCCGGTGCTGTTGTCGGACTCTTCATAGCGCAGCTAACTGGGATGCTCTGGCTCGATCCGGCCATCGCCATACTGTTCGGCGCGAACATCATCTACGAAGGTGGTAAGCTGATGTCGATCTCCGTCAAGGGGCTCATGGACACCTCCGACCCCGAGCTTTTGCAACGCGCCCAGCTTGTTCTGACTGACTTCTGCATCGACCATAACTGCAGCTATCATCGTCTTCGACTGCGCTCCTCAGGTAACATGGTCCACGTGGATTACCACCTCATCCTGCCTGACGAGATGACCATTCATGATGCACATTCTCTGGCCACCGCATGCGAGGAGCTTATCCGCGCGGCGATCGACCACAACACAGAAGTGTTCACACATCTCGAGAGTGTGAGCCAGCCGGACGGACACGTGTAGGATTATTACGGAATTACAGAATCACACAATTACGGAGTTACGGATTCGTGGGGTCGCAGCATGCTGCGACCCTACCGGTCACTCGTCACCCCATACATTTCGCGCAGGATCCGCAGATGATGCTCTGTATGACCGGCGATGATCCAGAACAAAGCCCGCACTGTGACAGGATTGTTGTTTGCAACACCGGACAGCAAAAGCTCGACGCTTGTCAGGCTGTCAAAGAGTAAGATGGTGCCAAGGCGCACGGCAACGAATTCATCAAGGATTCGAGAAATGGGCCGTTGATCAAATGAGGCATTGGCCACGTAGGCATTTTCATCAAAGCCCGGAAGCGCTTGTGTCTCTCCGCGGGCAATGCACATCGCCCTGTAGGCAAAGACGCGTTCGCAGTCGGTGATGTGTCCGATCACCTGCTTTACGCTCCACTTGTTTTCGGCATACCGGAGTTTCGCTTGCTCATCTGTCAGCGTTGACATGAGCCGTGTGAAGTAGGCTACCTGATCAGTAAACACGCGTCTGACATCGGCGTGATCAAGAGCGTTGACGTACCGATGATAGAAGGCTGGGTATTCGCTGACGGTTGGTTTCATGATCCAATCTACTGTTCGAAGATCAATTCCTTAGCTTCGGCAATGATTGAGTTCACCCCTTCACGGCGACTAGAGTTGTCCGAGAGCGTTCGAGCATACTGCAGCAAAGAACTTTCGGTGGAGCTAGGCCGCTTCGATGCCGAGTTTCTTGTTGATTTCTTCAATCGCGAGATCGGCCCGTATTACTACAACCAAGGACTTCTGGACGCACAGGCAGCGCTTCTAAAGCGGCTTGATGACGTAAAAGAAGCGATCATGTCACTGGAGATGCCGACACCATGAAGCCCCCTCTTTTCCCGGCTCTGATACTGTGCACGATTTGCACTTTACCCCTTCATGCTGAGGTCTGGCGTGTCGGACCAACTCAACAGTACAAAGTCCCGAGTGCCGTAGCGAGCCAGGTCAGGGATGGCGACGAAGTATGGATCGATCCAGCCGAGTACGTTGGCGATGTGGCCATATGGCGCGCCAATAACCTCAAGCTTTACCGCACTCCAACGGCTCAGGACGGATCGTTTGCAATTCTACGTGCCGGTGGCAAGGCCGCAGAGGCCAAAGCCATATGGGTGATCAAGGGCAATGACTGTGTCGTTGCCGGTATTGACTTTCGCGAGTGTGCTGTGCCGGACCGTAATGGGGCCGGCATCCGCGTCGAGGGAACCAACATCACCGTCTCGCACTGCGCCTTTCGTCAGAACCAGGATGGGATTCTGGCCGGCAACAACCTCAACAGCACCATCATCGTGGAGTACTCCGAGTTTGACCGCAGTGGCGCTGGCGATGGACTGTCACATGCGATCTACATCAACCACGTAAAGGCCTTCATCTTCCGCTTCAACTACTCGCATGGCACGCTCGTTGGGCACGAATGCAAATCGAGGGCCCACTTCAACTACATCATCTATAACCGCCTGAGCAACGAGAACGGGACCGGCTCGCGAAACCTCGATCTCCCGAACGGCGGGACTAGTGTAATCATCGGGAACGTCTTTCATAAGGGGGCGAATGCTGAAAATGGCAACGTCATCGGATACGGACTCGAGGGCCAAAGCGACACCGTCGATAATTCACTGTACATCTCGCACAACACAATTGTTTCCGATCGTGGCCTGGCAACGTTTCTGCGCATCGACCCCAAGACCAAGCTTCTGAAGGCTGTGAACAACATTTTTTATTGGCAACATGTCCTTTCTGATCGGTACGGCCGCAGCATCCGACACGATGAACAACATCAGCTTTTCAAATGCCTCTCAGGCTGGCCTCGTTAATCCGGGAACATACGACTACTCGCTCCTTGCAAGCAGTCCCGCACGCGGCAAGGCCGTTGATCCGGGTGTGGCTACGTCAACCGTACCGAACTATCGTGAGTTACCTCTTAGCCCCGTACTTGAATACATACACCCGTGCCAGGACAGGATCCGTCTCGGTCAAGCCGACATGGGGGCGTATGAATTCCAGAAACTGACCGGCGTCGACGAAGAGATTCCATCGATACAGCTACAGGTGCTACCCAACCCGGCCGCCGAGACACTCAGCATTCTCCGAAACGGTCAGCAGCATGTTGGTGAGATCCGATTTGTATCTCTTGCCGGAGAAACCGTTCTCATAACGCAGGGACCAGACGTTCATATTGCTTCCCTACCGTCCGGCATGTACCGTGTGGTCGTTGGGGATCAATCAGCAGCAGTCATGGTATTGCGATAGCAGGCTAGGCAGTCAGCAGATCTATCGGCACAACATGGACTCCATCACTCCTCGTAAACGCATATCCTCCACCGGTGATAATGATCAACGCCTTGGGTTGACCACTCTTCCTCGTATCGATTTTTTCTGAGAAGCGTAAGAGACTCATGGCCGCTGCATCGAGATTTCGTTGACCAAGTTTTATCTCGATAGCTATCCAGGCAGCATCATCGCCTTCGATGATCACGTCGACTTCAAGGCCACTATTGTCTCGATAGTACGACATCCTCGCTCCACATGCTTCTGAGTATACCAGAAGATCACGTATCACGAGATTTTCAAAGACCTGCCCAACATACTCCAGGTCATTGCTCATGCGAGCCGCCGACAATCGCAATGTGGCTGGTCCGATCGATGGATCCACGAAATAGAACTTTGGTGTCGTCCGCAATTCCGTAGAGCTTCGCAGGTGTGGCTTCCAAGCCGGGAGTTCTTCAAGAATGAACACCCGACGGAGTGCTTCAAGATATCCGGCAACAGTTTCGTGAGCTAACGCACCTTCTGGTCCGGCTGCATCTTGGATAATTGTGCTGATACGAAGTGCTGATCCGATGTTTCGTGCCAACGACATCATTACTCGCAGTATCTTTTCCGGATCGCGCCGTTTCGTGGTCACACCTATGCGTGCGACATCGATACGCGTGATCTCTTCCACATACGATCGAACCCATCGCTCAGCTCCCGAGACACGCCCTTGGACTGCTGGCCATCCGCCCGACGTCATGCGACTCAGGAGCGTAGGAAGGTCTAACGTTGAGACGCCCTGTATACGAGCAATTCCCTGTAGGAGTTCATGCAGATGAATGGGCCTTTCAGCTGGGTGCGACTCACTCGTTGAAAACGGACGCATCCGTAAACGACTGAATCTTCCGGCACCTGAATGACGCGTTGCATCCTCTTCGGGAATGGCCGATCCAGTCAGAATGAACTGCCCCGTTTCTGAACGCTGATCAACCTCGTGCCGAACAAGATTCCACAGTGCCGGAAGCATCTGCCACTCATCCAGCAATCGCGGGGCGGCACCGGCAAGTAAGAGTTCGGGATTGTCGGCCAGCATCGGCTGAGCTGATAGCTCAAGATCCACTCGCGCAACACTCTTCGCATGATGCGAACCGGTCATTGTTTTGCCGGTTGCACGTGCTCCTTCAAGCACCACTGCACCCATGTATTGCAGTCGGTCCAAAAGGAGATGGTCAACGAGCCGTTCCGTGTATTTTTTCACAATGGCAATATAGGCTTATTATTCAATGACTTACAATTCTATACCCTCAACTTTCTCGGCTTTATACCCTCATATTTCTCGGCTTTATACCCTCATATTTCTCGGTTCTATACCCTCAAGTTTCTCGGCCCGATACCCTCAGTTTTCTCGACTGTGCAGTCGGAACTGTTAAGCATCATTCTAGGCCTCTCGGTCAAGCCACTTCTGTTTCGATAACGACCAGATTTCTGCCTCTGTGTAGGCCGGGTCTACGAATGATGCCGGACGAAAGCCAATGAATGTGGCACCGGTCTTTTCTTTTACGCGCCGAGAGCGCTCATTACCGCGGGCGTTTGAGAAGACCAGCGTTTCAAAACCCAACTGGCCAAATGCAAAGTCGAGGATCGGGATGACGGCCTCGGTCATGTAGCCCTTACCCCAAAAATTCCTACCAAGCCAGAAGCCACGGTGTTCCGGACAGCCCTCCCGCCAGAGGTCGATGCATCCAATGATGACGTTCGGCTCGGATTTCGTTCGAATCGCCCATGTCCAACGGCTGAGGCCCTGCACCGGCATGATCACATCACGTAGAAACTCCTCGACGCCCGTCGGTGGGTATGGCCACGGCACTTTGGATGAGAGATGTCGGATGACTTCGTAGTCAACGAAATGCACAGCATATGCAGCTGCGTCTTCCAATCGCACTGCCGTCAGCAGCAATCGTTCGGTCGTGAAACCGGGTATGTCAGGCATAGAGGGCATCAGACGTCCTCCGCCGAGCGCTTTGCGTCCACCGACCATGCTCCGGCACCCATTAGAGCGATGGCGAGGAAGCCGATGAAGTACATCAGGGCCGCTTCACGGTCACCGAGTGGGTCGCCCGCATGGACGTAGAAAGCAGCCACACCCATCGTGAATGCTGAGACAAGGGCAGACCAGCGCGTTTTATAGCCGATGATGATCAGCAAGGGGGCGAAGAATTCGCCTACAACGGCCAGGAACAGCGAGTTGGTGGGGCCAAGCCACATGAAATCGAAGAACTCGATCTCGCCCCCTGCCATAAGCTTCTGCATTTTCGGCCAGCCGTGCGTCATCATGAGAGCAGACACGCCGACGCGAAGAAGAAGCTGTCCGGCATCGTGAAATCTATTCGTAGTGTTCATTCATGTCTCCCGAAAAGTGAGTGTCTTTCAAATCAATATGCCCTAACGTCAAGTTCTTGAGTGCTTCGCGAATGGTGAGACCAGAAAGTTCATGTCGGTGATCATCAACGAACGTGCGAACGCGATCGGGCTTCACGTACGCATACGAACGCAGCGCCCATCCTGCGGCCTTGCGCACGAAGAACTCTGTGCTCGAGGCACGCAGAAGGATACACTCCGTCAAAAGGTCAAAATCGGTTGCGTCGCGATACTTTAGTTGGAGCAAAATCGCGGTTCGTTGCAGCCAGATGTTATCGCATTCAATCCATGCCCGTGCATGGTCGCGCACAAGATTCGGAAAGGGGCGAAGTATTCCACCGATGATCGTTGGAGCGAGGACGTCCACTGTATCCCACCAGCTTTTCTGGAGCACCAAACGCTCGAGTCGAGGAATATCATCAGGCGACAGAGTGCGAAGGACCTTCGACTGAGACAGCAAGTCACAGGCGGCGTATTGCATTTCGCGCTCGCGGTCAGCCCAGCAAAGATCGGCTAGTTCCAGAACGGACAACGGGAGACCCAGCTTTTGCTGGACCTCCCGCATGAGTATTCGTCGTGTAGGTGCATCGATTCCAAAAAACGGGAAGTGATTCCGCATGTACGCGGCAGCACCGAGCGCGCGTTCCGAATCGGCATGCCGCGAAAAGGTCAGCCGCAGTGCCGAGTGAAAGTCACGTGCCGAACAGCTCACAGCCCCATCTTGCGGCGGATGGCTGCATCGATACGGCGAAGTGCCTCTTCGATGTTCTCGATGCTGTTGGCGTATGAGAAGCGAATGAACCCTTCACCGAATGCGCCAAATGCTGTGCCCGACAGACATGCTACGCCCCCTTCATACAGAAGGTAGTCGGCACATTCCTGCGACGTCATTCCAGTGCCTTCGATGTTGGGGAACACGTAGAAAGCGCCATGGGGCTTGTGGCAGCGGAAACCGGGAATCTTGTTCAGACCTTCAACGATCACGTCGCGACGGTGTTCGAACTCCTTGAGGAATTCGGATACATATGGAAGCGTGCGGTCATCAAGTGCTTCAACGCCGGCCATCTGCGTAAACGAACTCGTACATGACGTTACGTTCGTCTGAAGCTTGGCAACCACCTTGGCGATGTCCTTCGGGAACAGGCCGTAGCCCAGACGCCAGCCGGTCATGGCAAACGTCTTCGAGAACCCATCGAGAATGATCGTACGATCTTCCATGCCGTCGAATTCGGTGATCGACGTGTGCTTGAAATCGCCGTAGGTAACCTGGGAATAGATCTCATCGCTTAGCACGATCAGGTCATGCTTGATGGCGAGGTCAGCAATGGCACGCAAGTCCTCTCGCGTAAGGATGCCCCCCTGTCGGATTCTGGGGCGTATTGATAATGACCATACGCGTCTTCGGCGTGATCAGCGCAGCCAGGTCATCAACATCAAATCGGAACTCCTTGTCCTCGCGCAGCTGCAGCGGCACTGGTGTTGCCTGGAGGAAGTTGATCACCGACTCGTAGATCGGGAAGCCCGGATTCGGATAGATCACTTCATCGCCCTCGTCGATACAGGCCATCATGCCGAAGAACATGATCGGTTTTGCGCCCGGCGTTATCACCACATGGTCGGCATCGTACTTGGCATAGCCGCGCGTCTTGTTCACGTAGTCGGCCACGGCCTTGCGAGCGTCCGGCAAACCGGCTGCAGGACCATAATGCGTAAAGCCGATATCGAGCGCATCCTTCGCGGCCTGGATCACGTTTGGCGGTGTATCGAAGTCCGGCTCACCGATCTCAAGGTGAACGATGTTCTTTCCCTGGGCTTCGAGGGCGCGAGCCTTTACGAGGACTTCGAAAGCTGTTTCGGTGCCGAGTCGGGAGATGCGTTGGGCGATGTGCATGGCAGGGTTAAGGTGTGGGGTGTCAGGTGTCAGGTGTGAGGCAGCGTGTAGGGGCGAGACGCAGTCTCGCCCGATACGTTCATCAATTCAACGTTAGCTCAATTGTTCCACGACAAGAGGCGAAGAGACACGAATAACGCGAACATCCTCGTTTGACGGGTCAGACTCAATCGAGACGGTCCAATGTCGTTCTGGCATGACGGACGATGCCTTCTCCGGCCATTCTATGAACTTGATCGCATCGGGGGAATGGACCATTTCTTCGAACCCTACCGAGCGCAGCTGCTCGGGTGTATCGACTCGGTAAAGGTCCACATGATAAATCTTGACCGAGGAGCCCCCTGCCATTATGCCGTCATATTGATTGATGATGGCGAATGTGGGGCTGGTAACGATGTCTTCGACGTTGAGGTGCCGGCAGACGCCGCGCACAAACTCGGTCTTGCCGGCTCCGAGGTCCCCGACAAGGGCGACCACATCGCCACGGTTAAGCATTGCTGCAAAGTCTTCGCCAAGCTGCTGCGTGTGACGCTGACCGTGCGAGTAAAGGGGCGCATGTTCCATGAGAAGGAACCCTACAATCCAACATCTCCCGATGGCCTTGGAGTGACCGCGTGCCTATCGGGGCGTCAAAGTTACGACGGGAAGAATCATCTCTTCGAGAGAAATTCCTCCATGCTGGAACGAGTCCTTGTACTTGGCCAGGTAGCGGTTATAGTCTGTCGGATAGACAAAGTAGTGATCTTCTTTGGCAATGACCACTGAAGTTGAAGAGCCGGGGCCGGTGGGAATGCGCATCGATTGCGGATCACGCACGATCATGGCGTCGCGGGAATCTGCCTGCACATTGCGTCCGATCTTATAGCGCAGGTTCGTTGTTGTTTCGCGATCACCGATCACCTTTGAGCCTCTCATGCATCGTACCGACCCGTGATCAGTCGTGATCACGATCTGCACATCCTTTACGGTGGACAGGGCGCGCAGAATTCCATAGAAGGACGAATGCTGGAACCATGAGCGAGTGAGCGAGCGATACGCAGACTCATCAGGTGCGATTTCCTTGAGGATCGGATAGTCAGAGCGCGAGTGAGCGATCATATCAACGGCATTGATGACAATGGCCGTGAGGTGGTTCTTTGCATGACGCAGGATGTCGGCCTCAATACGCTTGCCGAAATCCGTGTCGATGATCTTGATGTATGTGAGATCATTCTTCAATGTGATGCGCCGACGCTGCAACAGCAGCGAGAGGAGCTCCTTCTCGTGCTTATTGAGAGTATGCTCATCGGTGCCCCTCTCATCAATCGTGTATTGCGGGTAGTGCCTATTGATGTCGGTTGGATAAAGTCCGGCAAAGATGCTATTCCTGGCATACGGAGTTGCGGTTGGTAGGATGGAGCAATAATAGTCCCGCTGCACTGAAAACATCGGGCGAATGAATTCCTCCATCATCAGCCACTGGTCAAGCCTCATGCAGTCCACAACGATGAAGAACGTCGGCCGTCCACTGGCAAGCTTCGGCATGAGAAACTGATCGGCGATATGGGGCGAGAGCAGCGGGCCCCCTTCACTTCTCTTATCTGTCAGCCAGTCCGGATACTCGTTTTCGATGAACTTGGAAAACTCTGCATTACACTCCTTCCATTGACCGCGCAGAGACTGCTCCAGACCAACATCGGGGTGTTTATCTAGTTCGATCGAGCGTTCCACAAGCTTGAGATATACGTCCAACCAGTCGCTCCATTCCATACGGTCCATGAGCTTGCGCGTCAGGGTCGAATAGTCCTGATGGAACGACTGCGTTATCTTCTGTTCGGCAATGCGCTGAGACTCGAGGAACTTCTTGCATGCTGCAAGGATCTGGGTCGGATTCACAGGCTTGGTGAGGTAGTCATCGATCTTCCGACCGATCGCTTCCTCCATGAGCGACTCCTGCTCATTCTTTGTCACCATAACCACCGGAGTCGACTTGTCAATGTCCTTCAGCACAGAGAGCGTGTCCAACCCCGACATCCCCACCATTGACTCGTCGAGAAACACCAGGTCGTAGCGCTTCTTCCCCGCCATCTCAATGGCATCCTCACCATTGGTAGCCGTGTCTACGCTATAGCCACGTTGCTCCAGCAAAATGATATGCGGACGCAGGATGTCGATCTCGTCGTCAACCCAGAGGATGGTGTTCATACGGGTGTGAGGTTTGAGGTTTGAGGTTTGAGGTTTGAGGTTTGAGGTGCGAGTTTGTCATTCCTGCGAAAGCAGGGATTCAGCAACATCGATCATGAAACAACATACGATGACGCTACTGCTCCAAAGTTATTGACGACTATTAACACCCTCGGCGAAGCGAGTATCTCACGGCGAAGCGAGTGTCCCACGGCGTAGCCGTGTCCCACGAGCGAAGCGAGTATATCACGGCGTAGCCGTGTCCCACGAGCGAAGCGAGTATATCACGGCGTAGCCGTGTCCCACGAGCGAAGCGAGTGTCCCACGAAGTGTCCCTACGGCGCAATCACCGCCATCGTCGTGGTAGCCCTTGCGATGAGCACCTCCGCACCATCATCCTGGATGCAGAAGACGTCAGCCTCGCAGAAGTGCATGTTCGTACCGGGTTTTATGACACGTCCAACCGCACGGAGCCGCTTGCCCCTTCCCTTGCGGAAGTACGAGCACTTGAACTCAGCGGTGACGGTGTGCTCGTGCGGGGCAACCAGCGTGAAGCCCGCAAAGCCGGCGGCAACATCGGCAATGGTGGCCGTGACTCCACCGTGCACCAGCCCGAGCTGCTGCTGATGCTCGGTGCGAAGTTCGATCTCGGCCACAACATGGCCCGGCTCTATATGCGTGAGCACACAGCCGATGTGCTTCATGAACTCCTGACGCTCAAGGTGGCCCAGGATGGTCTCACGGAAATGCGGGTTTTCGGTGGTGAATTCCATGCGGCAAAACTAGCACGTTGGAATGTCAACTTTACTTGACAACAGATCGCATGTCAAGTATATTTGACAATGCCTGAGCCCAAACTCATCAATCGTGTTCGAGAGCTACGCGGTGAGCTTGGTATCACACAGGGTACGCTTGCCGAGCGCGTAGGTGTGAGCCGGCAAAGCATCAACTACATCGAGCAAGGTACGTATGCCCCATCGGTGACGTTGGCACTGCGGATCGCCGCCGAGTTGGGCGTTGCGATCGAAGACATCTTCATTCTTGGCGAGGGATAGACCATGGAACCGATAGATACCGGCATCTTCAATTTCGTGTTCTGGTCACTCGGCACGTATGCGTACTACGTCATACGCAGCAGGCTAAGCACGACACATGATGCGTCGGAGGGAGATACCGTATGATACGTCGAACACTTACATTTTTGGGTCTGGAGCATCTTCTGTTTTCCGCCGATTCTGATGAAATCGTGCGTGCCATTCGGCATCGATCTGCACATACGACCATGCAGCTGACCGTCATCGGATGTTTAGTTGCAATAGCCACGATGAAAATCTGGTTCCCGGGCTTTGAGCAGGTAATAATCACGCTTGCCATCGTTGCGCTTTTCATCATGATCACGCACGGCTACATCAACACGTGTCACGGTGTCGACATCGCCGAAGAACAGTTACTCGATCGACGTCCGATCAATAGCTCCTCCACCAAACGTGCATTCCTGTCATTGTTCGTGATCTTCTACGTGTGTTTTTCTCTCACCGATTACCTTATCGATAGTGAAGAGCCAAAACAGTTTGACTTGATTGGCACCGGAGTCCAAGCTTTGATCTGGACAGGCGTCATTCTGTATGGGAGAACGAGGAAAAACAAGCGCAGCAGGTAGAACCTCAGCAGTAATGTCTCTTCGGTTATCTGTCTTCAGGCTGTTAATCACCCAGAGACTCGATGAAGTTCATCGAGTAATGCCTTGCCCCTTTCCGTTAGTCGATAGCGTTGAAATCGACTTCTATTCTTCTGCGGAATAGTCTGAGCGACGAGACCGAGATCTAATGCCGGTTGGAGATAGACCTCGTGAAAGTTTCGTCGATGCTCCAGCCCGAGTCGTCGCATCAGATCGCGTCGTGAAGATTCCTGGATCAGCTCGTTGATTAGTGCCTTCACCTGAGGTGTCAACCGACGGTGCACCTTCACATGGTCGGTCACATGGTCGGTCACATGGTCGGTCAGTCGTTGAATCTCGACCCGGAACTGGTTTCCTAAAGGGTCGTCATGGAAAGTAATCTTTGGCCAGTCACGGAGAGCCCGAGGGATTCCGGTGCCAAGTCCCCTGTATGGTAGGATTTGAACCGCATGAGCCGTGAGCGTCGGATTTCGCCGGTTTGAGACCCCCGATTGTATCGTCTCAAGGCTTAGTGTGTCGGGCAGGCTACCCGGGCTAATGATCTCAATTCGATCGACAAAGATCATAATTCTGATGGACGACGACGTGAAATAGTCACGGTGGACGAGCGCATTCACGAGAATCTCCTCAATAACCTGCTTGGGCATCTCGAGCTTTCCCAAAGAGTTAAAGCCCTGCTGAGCTTGCACGCGACGTAGATTTCGAACGATGAAGGCAAATGCTCTCTCGTACTGTTCGAGGAGATTTCCGTTAATGTCCTCGCTGTCGGTGTAAACGCTGTCGGTAAAGTGTCGTCCCGGAAATGAGACGGCTTTTATCATGAAGGCGGGTCGATACAGCTGAGGACGATCAGCGAAGAGAAGTAACCCAGCAAGATTCAATTCATTGCCGTCACACAGCCCCATCGCCAAAAGGATTTGCTGTACAGACTGCCTGGACAAATCAGTGTCATTTGCATAACATCGTTCTATGTACAAGCGATACGCTCTTTCATTGATGTCGCTGATTGACGCTCCTGGTATTGGTGTAACGTCGGCATGTAGCAATGCCGATCGCTGGAACATTCGTTGGAGCTCTTCTCTTGCTGTAACATGTCGCTTATCCGCACCGCTTTTGATCCACACTCGCCCATGAACATCCATGTGAGGTTTGTTTATGCCATTTTCAATGCTGATACAAAGAACCAGACCTTCTGGCAACTTCACGACCTCTGTAAGTGGATGCAATGGCGGGCGAACATGCTGACTTGAAGCATTACTTACGGTCTGATTTAGACGACGTACATCTGAACGATCAAGGCCCTTGATCTGAGAATCGTCAGATACTCCAACAAAAAATGAATCCTCCGCCACTGTTTGCAAACGCTACCAACTCGGCTGCCATGGAATCTTCGTTGGTCACATCTGACTTCAGCTGATGCCTGCTATCCTCACCACGCTCAAGAGTGCGCAGCAGCTCGTCCTGCAATCCTGACCCCATATTCAGACCCTTTGATGGGTTGTGTGAAACACAAACTTTTCCGCATATGAGCGTTAAGCGCAGAAAACGTGACCCGCCGCCCCCTTCACTATCTCCGTGGTCTTTTCGTCTATGGCGTGTCAACTGCGAGAAGGGAAATCACCCATGAACATCAACAAGCTCACCATTAAAGCTCAGGAGGCCCTGCAAAAGGCGCAGGAGATCGCTTCCGAGCATACGAATCAGGCGCTCGAACCGGTGCATATGCTGGCGGCGCTTCTTGATGACGCCGAGGGAATTGTCGCACCGATCCTGACCAAGATCGGCGTGCGCCCTGAACTGCTGCGCGACAAGGTCCAATCGGCAATCGCTAAACTGCCCAAAGTGCAAGGGGCTGGCGGTTCCCACATCTCTAGCGACCTGCAGACGGTGATGCAGGATGCTTTCTCTGAGGCATCAAAGCTATCCGACGAGTATGTATCGACGGAGCATCTACTGCTTGGACTTGTGCCATCGAAGACATCTGCCGGACAGTACCTGCGTGATCAGGGCGTGACTCGCGACGTTGTGCTGAAGGTTCTTAAGGAGATCCGTGGCAACAGGCGTGTAACCGGACAGAATGCGGAAGAGACCTACCAGTCACTTGAGAAGTATGCGCGCAACCTCAACGAGGAGGCCCGCAAAGGAAAGATCGATCCGGTGATCGGACGTGAAGACGAGATCCGCCGTGTGCTGCAGGTACTGTCACGCCGAACAAAGAACAACCCGGTGCTCATTGGCGAACCGGGCGTTGGCAAAACAGCCATTGTCGAGGGCATTGCCCAGCGCATCATTTCGCAGGACGTGCCCGAATCGCTGCAGACAAAGACAGTGTTCTCGCTCGACATGGGTGCGCTGATCGCCGGGACTCAATACCGCGGTCAGTTCGAAGAGCGCCTCAAGGCCGTCATCAAAGAGGTTGCCGATTCCGACGGCGAGTTCATCCTCTTCATCGATGAGCTTCACACGCTTGTTGGAGCCGGTGCCACCGGCGGAGCGATGGATGCCGCCAACATCCTGAAACCGGCGCTGGCAAGGGGCGAGCTGCGCGCCATCGGCGCAACCACACTTGACGAATACCGCAAGTACATTGAGAAGGACTCAGCCCTGGAGCGCAGGTTCCAGAAGGTGTACGTCGGCGAACCTACCGTGGATGATACCATCAGCATTCTCCGCGGGCTGAAAGAACGCTACGAAGTCCACCACGGCGTGCGCATCACCGATGCCGCCATCGTTGCCGCAGCACAACTCTCCAACCGCTACATCACCGATCGATTCCTACCCGACAAGGCCATCGACCTTGTCGATGAAGCTGCCTCGAAACTTCGCATCGAGATCGACTCCATGCCCGAAGAACTCGACACCCTCGAACGCCGCATCCGCCAGCTCGAGATCGAACGTCAGGCGCTGCTTCGAGAAGCACGGTAAGTGCTGAGCGACAACGCCGATCTTTAGGTCTAATGACTCGCTCTCAAATCTCGTTAGCATTCGGATATGCGCGAGGAAAGCAGAGTTGTAGGACAGAACATCCGTCGTCATCGTCTGGAAATGAACTGGACACAGGAAATGCTTGCTGCCGAGGTGCGTCTGAGTTCAGATTACATTTCCCGGTTAGAGCTAGGCAAGGAGAACCCCACACTGGATGTGCTGGTGCGGATTTCGATCGTATTCAAGCGTCAGGTTGCGGATCTGTTCATCTCGAATCAGTGAGAAGCGAAGGTCGTCGTTCAGACCGACGGGAGTATTTCCGGAGAACGCCATCAGGGCATCGTACCTCCGCGATGCCGACAAACCTGTTCATCAAGGGGCATTTTCACAAGCTTTGGGTACACCGCACATCGTGCGATACGATGTTTACACTACTCTGCCTTCCTTGATGAACTCTCTCATGATGGCTGACTCGATATGATCCTGCATAAAGACATTGGTACCGCCGGCAATCGTCTGAATCGAACAATGGTGGATGATATTCACAATTGATGCGCCGCTCAGCTCATACTGCGAAGCCAGCGCATGAAGATCCACATCTGGAGCAATTGAGATACTCTGTGGTAGCCCCCTGGCCCAGAGTCGCAGTCGTTCTTCAGCCCGCGGCATCGGGAAGTGGATGATTGATTGGAATCGACGCACGAATGCATCGTCGATGTTCATACGCTGATTTGTTGCAAGAATCACCAGTCCATCAAAGGATTCTATCCTCTGAAGCAGGTATGACACTTCCTGGTTTGCATACTTGTCATGCGAGTCCCTGACCTCCGTTCGCCTTCCAAAGAGAGCATCTGCTTCATCAAAGAACAGGATCCAGTCTTTATGTTCGGCACGATCAAACAGTCTGGAGAGATTCTTCTCGGTCTCGCCGATGTACTTACTTACAACTCGAGAAAGATCGATACGGAAAACCTCACGTCCGGTATGCTTGCCAAGCAGCGTTGCCGTCAGTGTCTTACCCGTGCCTGGTGGTCCATAAAACAGTGCTCTGTATCCGGGTTTTACGCGTGCTGACAATGCCGGATCCTTTATCACCTGTTCATTATAGGTGATCCAGTTCATGATCTCGCGAATCTGAAGTATCGTAGCTTCAGGCAGCACAAGATCGTCCCAGTCCATAGCGGTTTCGAGGTGTTCTGCCGGGAACTCCTGACTAAAGCGGGGTGGAGCGACTTGCCCCATCATTAGTAGCTCAACGAGTTCCATATCGATGCAGAGACGTCCGCTCAGCATCGGCTCTGATTCAGCAGAACCTTCAAGCCATACGAGGCGGCTCTTAACAAGCCGGCCGTGCACCGAGAGCATCCTCTGCACGTTCAGTCGCGCCTCAACATCACGTCCAGCGAGAATGAAGACAGCTGTTTGCCCAGAGGGCAGAAACGTACGTGTTGTGGTCGTGCGGATTCCTCCGAGTGCCGTCACGTCGTTACCCTCGGGGAACAATCTTGCGACGACATGATCGATGAGATCCGGTTCCAGGTGAGGAACAAGGGCAAGCAGGATGATCACAAACTCTTCCAGTGTCGGCTGTAGCTGCTCGACAAGATCCCCGAGCCCCCTGTCATTCTGCATGAGTTCCAGGGGGCGTGGATCACTCGCCGGTGAACCGAGCAAGAGATGTTCCAGCCTACCGCCAACGTACTCGCTTAACCACGACAATGCTTGCTGGATGCTTGATGCCGATGCCGTCATGCGCCCGTTACCATGATCCCATTCGCGTTGATGGGCACCGTAGCGAGGTCCCAGTTACCGCGTTTGATCTCCCGCTTGAAGCAGTCCATTCGGTACACGGTCTTTTGCAGAATCGGTTTTTGATGTGTGGCAAGCCATTCACGTCGTGTATCAACGTACTGTCTGATCCACGAATCCTCGTTTCCACCATTGATCGGAACGGCCGCGGCAAAACGCTTGCGCAGAAAATCAAGAATACTGCCGCTATGGATAAACGAGTCATAGATGACAAGCATTGAAAGGGGCTTTACGAATCCATTGGCTTTTGCCCACTTCTGTGCCGGGGCATAGTAATGCTTTTCAAAGAAAGCATCCTGTGTCTTTGCCATCACCGGGTCGGACTTTCCCGCTTCCTTGAGCGCACTCTTAAAATCACTGTCATCGGCAAGAGGTGTGACTCCAAGCTTGGGCAGGTAGGGTAGCATCCTGGCGGCAAACGCACCACCCCTGCCGATATAGGCCTCAAGTAGAGATTCCAGATTACCGTACTCAGTTGTCTGAGCCCGACCATACGTGATCTGCCGGATTCCGTGAGGTCCATCTGCATACACAACAAGCCCGGCATAGTTGCCGTTGGCCGAACCGGTTTCGAAAGCGTTGACCACCTGCTCGCAGATGCGCTTTTGTAAAGAAGTGAGTGTCATGGGGAATCCTTAAAACTCTTAGTGAACGCAAGATCACATTCTCACTCTGAAGTAGTACTTGTCTTCGTCATTTTTTTTCTCCACTTTTTTGAGCCAGTCGATTGAAATACGTGTTCCATCTAGTTCGACCATTTCTCGGGACAATGTCGATCCAGCTTTGCGGTTGATACTGGCGTCGAGCGGCCAGAGATTTGCGAGCTCATCTTTACCACCCATTTGGATCTCAACAACATGGTCACCATCCATGTACTCCTCGCTGGCGTTCCACCCAAACGCTTCCAGTCGTGAGTTCAGGGCCGAACCTCCCGGGGTGTGAGCTTCGGAAAGCGGACCTATCACTGAGTCAGGCTTGATCTTAAATGGTTCCTTGATTCCAAGTTCACTCAACCTTGCTGGAATGTTCGGCTTGTCCAGATATCGTTTATGCTTTCCATCTGGGCTAAAAGTAGCGGCCAGCGTCCTTTCGGGCATGTGCTTCGCAGATAATTTCCAGCTTGGTGAAGCCTCAGTTCCCGTGAAATACAGATTGATTGGGGGGTAATTATTAAATGCAGGTTTCGGCCACTTTAGCAGGATAGGATTTGCCTTCGTACCTGCCGTTGAGCTCGACAAGACAACGCCAAGCTGTGCTCCAATCTTAACCATGCTCTTTTCGAGCTTATCAATGAGTGGTTGCCTCTTTGAATCGGGTTCATCTTTCAGCCTGCGCAGATCAGCGCGGAGTCCTCTTAACACCGGCACGTCCACTTCAATCTTTGAAAGCGCTGAGCTTTTCTTACCGTCAGCCATCAACGAAGGAGTCGCTCGTGATTCGGCGATAAACACTTCGAGCCGCTTCGGACTTGATGCAACCGTTGGCTCAGCACTTTCTTCTGATCCTTCAAAGTAGAGTGAATGTTGCTCACCCGCAGCATTGAAAGAGACTCGCTTCTTCCACCACTGAAAAAGAGAATTCACACCGCTTTTCACAGCTCCGCCGATCCTCGCCAGCATCACACCCAGCCATGCTACAATTCTGTCAAGCCCCCTATCGATCGGTGCACGTATGCGGCGAACAATACTGACAAGCTTATTTGGTATTCCGCCGAGCCCGACCAAACGAGCCAGGAAAGAGATGATAAGAGTCAGGGTATTGGCCATGGTGGCCTCGACTCTCTGAGCTGCGGCTTCAACCTGTCCGGCGGCTATTGCAGAGATACTGCTGACGAAGGCACCGACTGTCTGTGCGATCTGTGAAAGGCGCTCAACGAAGAACATCACTGTATTGTATATCGCCATGATCGCCTGAATCACCGCACCTGCCGGATTGATCATGCTGACGATCTTCGTGACGGCGGCCTTGACGATCTCGGTGCTGACAAGCTTGGTGATCTCCGCGATCATCATTGACTTCAGTTCATTAAGCTCGCCCTTGATCTGCTCCCAGGCTGCGGCTGGTCCCTGATTTACGAACGTTACCAGGATGTCCGCACTCCTCTCGAGGACCACCAGGACCGGCTCGGGAATGATCCGCACCAGCTTAGAGCGGATGTTCTGCCAGGTAAGCCCGAGCACAGAGAGAACAAGTTTCAGCACCTCCGACAGTGTAAACGCCGTTGGAATATAGACACCGGCCTCGCCAAGCGGCCCAGTGATCCAACGTATCAGTCCAGTCGTCAGGTGACGCACAATGTTTCGTGAGAACATCTCAAATCCCAACCGACCGGCTCTGACAAGATTACCCACGAAACCGATCGGATTCTCCAGAATTGACCTGAACGCTCCGGCTGCACGCCGCAGGTAAGCCATCAAACCCGGAGAAACGACAGAGAAGATGATCTCCAGCAACTCCAGCACGGTACTGGTAGCGAAACTGAAGAAGCGACCTGCAAGCCCCGTGAAGAATCGGATTACTTTGCCGAATAAACCGGTCAGTGGCACAATATCCTCCCAACTGATCGATCGGACGGTGTCAATCACACGAGACGGAATTGATGTAACGATCTCCCAGATTCCGCTGATCGCTCCCTGAAACCACTGCCAGGCACGACCGATAGCGTTACCCTTCTTGATGTTCTCCCATATATCTTCCCTGCCAATGAGCCTCATGAATCCGCCGATCAGCGTTTCTGCCGTTCGGGGCACCGCATCCCCAGTAATCGGGTCGCGTCCGAGTACGGCGCAAAGAAGATCGTAGCCTCGAGTGTCCTTTACAAGCACGGCCAGTGGGCGCAACACTGCACTTCCCACTAGCTCCAGCAGACTGACGGCAACGTTTCGGCAGAACGACAGCAGGCCAGAGATCGGGCGTGAAAATATAGCCTCGGCTCGAGACCATACCCCTGCGAGATCGAAAACATCTCTCCAGCTGAGACTTGCCAGGAAGTCATCAATTCCATGGCGGATCTGTTGTCCGACATTACTGAAGGCTGCAAGCTGCTGCTCAACCCAGGCCCCGGCACGCTGAAAGACTCCATACCGTTCAAGGGCCGACGAGACAAGTGTGCCTCCGGGTATAATCTCAAAGAGAGCCCGAAGAACATTCGACGCACTCCGATCCACAGACTGCATGTTTACGGGATTGAACCCTACAACAATCGTGAGCAATCGAAAACCGGGCAGATAGTTGGCCTTGTCGGCAAAGTAGTCCAGTGCATCGGATATGCCCCACCTCTGAATGGGAGGGGGCGTTGCGGTTGTCGACACCACAGCACTGCGCTGAATGGCAGCCCCCTGCTGAATCGTGTGGGTGAGCTCGTGTGCAAGAAGGTGCTTACCGTCACTTGAACCAGGCTGGTACTGGTCACGACCAAAAAAGATGTGATTTCCGGTCGTAAAGGCCCGCGCGCCAAGCTGAGAGCTCAACCGTGCAGATTCACCATCATGGTGTATACGAACACCTCTAAAGTCTGCATTGAAGCGAGACTCCATGAACGTTCGTGTCGAAGCATCCATGCGCTTTCCACCGGCCTTCTTTCGCTGAATACCAGATGCAACGTCCGGTGACACGACCGGCACGCCTGCGCCCTTTCGTTGGACATTGTCCTTCTCCTTTTTGTCAGATCTCTGAATCTTTTCCTTCTCTACCGCAGCACCCTTCCTTTGGACCTTCTCTCTTTCACTTGTTGATGACTTTTGCACTTTTACCATATCATGACTGGACATGCGCATCACCCTGTCCGCAGTACGATCGGCCTCCTGCTCATGCTTATCACCCGGCTTGTTCACGGTCATCTTCATCTGCAAAGCCGGGAAGAACGATGACCTTGCTGGTTCAACATTACGCGATACTGTGACGCTTGTTCGTTCAGCCGAAGTCTTCATACGCTCCACTCCACGCGCATCATCGCTCTCATCCAGGGAAGTTTGACGTGCGTCATGCCCCATGGCAGATGATCCAGCAGAATATCGTAGCTGCGATGCTCCATACGAAGCAGCCATTGGCCGTCATCGAAATCCAGACGTCCAGATCGTGTGAGGAAACTGCCGCGCAGCTCATCAGGCGATGTGCTCCTTAACGCCTCCCAGTGGGCTATTGCCGACGTCAGCAGCGCTCTTGCTTCACCGACTTCTGCAGGCTGGATCGGTGGTGTGGGCTGCAGCACAGTTTCGATCGGGACGCCGCAGAGAACCTTGGCAAAGACAAGCTGATGCTCTTCAGCATCATGCGCACCCGTCACAAGATGGTGGACTAGCAATGCTGCTCGTGATACGTCGATCAGAATATAATCCTTGGCAACCATCAGCTGATTGAAGAAGCGCGGCAAGAAAGGATGCAGAAGGACAACGCCAGCATTGTCAATAACTAATCCCTCAGTACCGAGAACGTCTGCATCTGGTGGCACATGGTCGTCACGAAACTGACCCTCATACTGCCGGGTGCCTACCTGCTCTCGATGTCGTTCGGCCACGATGCCTGGTTTAGGGGGTGGCGGCAACGGTAAAGCAGCTGCCAGGCCCACGCGCTCCTGGACCGTGAATGAACCGGATGAATGATTGACAGTCCGGCGCAATAACTCACCTTCCAACGCACCTGATGAGATCTGCATTATGGACTGCGGGGCAGCCAACACGTCGATAAGTTCACGGCGTAAGGCCGCGTGCAGCCGCGGTCGAAGGGGTGCAAGGACATGCTCGGTCGCTAAGATTGTATTTATTGCAGCCACGGCTGCAGCTACCTCCGCGGCACGGTCCGGTGCACATGCTCCCATGAGAAGCGCCAGCATGTCCGTGGAGTATCGTCGAAAAAGCCTTTCGCGTGCAATAGAACTCTGATCGAGTGTACGACTCAACGC
>JBEIIK010000027.1:0-22596 GCA_040380835.1 Ignavibacteria bacterium
AACGCTCGAAGGCGCCGTTGGCCCTTCACGATCGAATGCGCCTTGGGCCCCTTACGATTTGGCGGGAAGGTGGCAACCGATAGCACGAGATATGACCTTCAGGGATGACGATAAGAGCGCCAACGGCGCGACCCATACCAGCCTAGGCCGTAGGCCTAGGATATACGGCCCGGGGAACATGCGAATACGTGGTCACGCAATGGGCGATGCGGCATAATGATCGATGCGGCATCACGAACGATCCGCACAATAGCCCCGGGCTTTAGCCCGGGGAGAGCAATGGGCGACCACGTAGGGTCGCCCCTACGTGCATGCATGACATTGACCCCACACCTCACACCTCACACCTAAAACCTATCTTTGCCCATGCCTTTGATCATTGACGGGAACGCCATGGCGGCCGAGGTGCGCAGCGAGGTTGCGCGCGATGTGGCGGCGCTGTATGGGGCTACGGGGGTGACGCCGGGATTGAATCTGCTGCTGGTGGGTCAGGACCCTGCCAGTGGGGTGTACGTGCGCAATAAGGGGAAGGACTGCGAGAAGGTTGGCATCCGCTCGACGATCGTGCGCATGAGTTCCGATGTTTCGCAGGCCGAGGTGATCGCGCAGGTGGAGGCATGGAATGCCGACCCCTCAGTGCATGGTATTCTGGTGCAGCTGCCGCTTCCGAAACACATCGATGAACATGCGGTGATCCGGGCGATCGATCCGGATAAGGACGTTGATGGATTCCACCCGGTGAACGCCGGGAAGCTGCTGATCGGACTCGACGGGTTTATTCCGTGTACGCCCTATGGAGTGCTGGAAATGCTGCGTCGAACGGGCATTGAAACCTCCGGTAAACACGCCGTGGTGGTCGGACGGAGCAATATCGTGGGTAAGCCCCTTGCCATGCTCCTTGCTCAGAAGCGTCCACAGGGCAACTGCACGGTTACGCTCTGCCATACCGGCACGCCCGACATTGCCGAGCACACCCGCCGGGCCGATATCCTGATCTCAGCCGTGGGCATGCATGGCCTGATCACCCGCGAGCACGTACGCCCGGGTGCGGTGGTGATCGATGTGGGTATCAACCGCATCGAACTGCCAGATGGTACCTCACGCCTGGCCGGCGATGTGCTCTACGACGAGGTCTCCGAAGTGGCCTCGGCCATCACACCGGTGCCGGGAGGCGTGGGACCCATGACGCGGGCCATGCTGCTGCGCAACACCGTAACGGCCGCACAGAGGCGGCACCGATGAATAAGCGACCCAAACTCGAAGTCCTCCACGCCGATGCGTCCCTGGTGGTGGTCAATAAGCCGGCCGGTCTTCTTTCGATCCCGGATCGGTATGACCAGACGTTGCCAAGCGTTAAGGCCATCATCCGCGAAGAGTATGGCTCGGCCTACGTTGTGCACCGGCTCGACCGGGAAACGTCGGGCGTGATGCTCATGCCCCTTACCCCGGAAGCCCATAAGCACCTGAGTGAACAGTTCGAACACCATACAGTGGTCAAGACTTACGAGGCCATCGTTTCGGGGATCGTTGATAAGGATACGATGACCATCGACATTCCGATCACACCGGATACACGCCGTAAGGGGCTGATGAAGCCCTCGGCCAAAGGCAAGGAAGCCCGCACCATTCTTCGCGTGCTGGAGCGCTTCCGCCTGGCCACGCACGTCGAGTGCGACCTCATTACCGGACGTCAGCACCAGATCCGCGTGCACTGCTCGGCCATCGGACATCCTCTGCTGGTTGATGCCGACTACGGCACGTCGTCCGAATTCCTGCTCTCGAGCATTAAACGACGCTATAATGTGAGCAAGGGGCAGACCGAACGCCCCCTCATTGACCGGCTGACGCTTCATGCGCGGCGCATCACGTTTGTGCATCCGGATACAAATGAGACTGTGACCTTTGAGGCAACGCCACCAAAGGATTTCTCCTCTACCCTGCAGGTTCTGCGGAAATACGCCGCTCCTTATGCATCGACATTCGATGCGGAGTTCTTCTGACGTTGTATTTTCGTTGCATTCGCTTCATGGGGGAGAAATGATACTCGTGTTGTTCGGCGCCCCGGGTGTGGGCAAAGGCACGCAGGCCGCTATCCTGGCAGAACGTCTCGGCATTGCTCACCTGAGTACCGGTGACGCGTTCCGCGCGGCAATCAAGAACCAGACAGCCGTCGGCATGATTGCCAAAGGATATGTCGATGCAGGAACGCTCGTTCCCGACGATATCGTTGCACGTATCGTCGAAGAAGCCATGAGCGCTCCGGAGTTCGCCTCCGGCTGCATTCTGGACGGATTTCCCCGGACACGTGCCCAGGCCGATGCCCTGGATGCCCTTCTGACGGCCAAGGGGCTTGGCATCACCCGTGTGATCAATCTCGAAGTGGATGACGTGACCATCATTACTCGTCTGCTGCAGCGTGGACGTGCCGATGATCAGGAAGAGATCATCCGCAATCGCCTGAATGTCTATAACAATGAAACAGCCCCGTTGCTGGAATATTACTCCCACAAGGGGCTTCTTACCTCCGTGAACGGCATCGGTCAGGTTGAAGAGATCACGGACCGTGTTCTTGCCGCCTTGACCTGAAGCTCTCGATTTCCACAGACTTACATCCAGCGCGCCCTTGAAGCAAACTTCAAGGGCGCTTTTGCTATTAGTATATTCTTCAAGCATTTAGTGCGTTACTCGGAACCTTGACCTTCTTCCATTTGCCAAAGTTTGGAATGATTTTTGTTTCGGTTTTCCACGGCAATCCACAATGTTATCCACAAGTCAACGAGTGGTTGTGACCAAGTTCAACAGCGGTTATCCGCTCTGGTGTCTGCTGGCCGCGATGCTGCTCTATGGTAGCCATCCGTGCGCCGGACAGGGGCGTGTGCATGACGTGCAGGGTGGCCTCTTTGGGGGCACACTCAAGTACAGTGGCGAGCAAATGGACGACATGTTCGGTCCGGCCGGCGGCATTTCGCTCGGCTATTCCGTCATGAATCGCCTGCATTTGGATGCCCGTGTTACTCTGGGCGAGTATCGCTGGAAGATCACCCCGACCAAGATCGCCGCCGATCCGGACTACTTCGGGTCGGGTGCGCAGGTGGGGGACTTCTATCCCGGGACCACCACGGTCATCGACTCCGTCAACGTCAGCAGCGCCACCATGGTGGATCTGGTGGCACGCTACGTTCTGGTGCCGGGCATCAAGGCACGACCTTTTCTGACGGCCGGCATCGGGCTGCTTTCGTTTAACCCCAGTAATTCCAGCGGGTTCGCCCCCTTACCGAACAACGAAAAAGGGGAGTACAGCACGACAGTTGCCAGTCTGATTCTGGGAGGGGGCGTGCGGTTCCCGCTCTCGCGCCGCCTTGACCTCGTGGTTCAGGCCGAGCGCCGCCTTGTTTTCTCGCAGTTTCTCGATGATGTGAACCCGAAGCGTAGCAACGATGGCCTCACAATGGCCACGATCGGGCTCAGCTACACATTCAATAGAACGCCGTCACGGCCACCACGACATGATCATGAACGCCACAGCGGCGATCAGGAACCCGCGTGCGAGGCCGATCATCCCGAAGAGGAGTGCCTTCCGCACCGAGGCGCTCCTCCGGGGTGGGACGCAGTCTTTGAGCGTCAGGATGAGGAGTGCGCCGAATGCACGAGCTGCACCATGTGTCCGGCCTGCGATGACTGCGTGCATGTCAAGTGTGCCGTGTGCCTGTGCTGCTATTGCCGTACGTGCTCGGCCTGCTGCTGCATGCCGTGTCCGATGCGGCGCTCGGACGCTGGCGGCGGTGATTCGGAAGACGATGATGGTCAGGCCGGTCCGGCTCAGAGTGACAGTCAGGCCCCGGCTCCAAAGCCGGAACCGACACCTGCGCCCAGCGCGCCCCCTGAACCAGCAAAGCCCGACGGAGCAGAGCCTATGAGCGTGCCCTGTCCGGCCGGACAGCACCGCGAGTGCTTTGGTCCACCGGGATTCGGCATCTGTGTCGATAACGAACCCCCACGCGGACCCCAGAAGATCCGCTGGGACCTGGCTCGCACGTTGGATGATGGCAGCCTTTTACGAGAAGCCGAAGCCGACGGACGCTGGTACCGTAAACAGATCATGCCCGACGGCTCGGAACGCATCACCAAGGGGGCGCTTCCGTTCGAAGTGACCGATTGCAAAGAATGTAAGGAGAAGATGAAATGACGGAATTACGGAATTACGGAGTTACTGAGTTACGCAGTTACCGCTCATCCATGCGCAGGAAGAGGGTCGTAGCTGTCCTCCTCCTGCTTCTCATGTCTACCTTCATGCATGCCCAGAAGCGTCAGGGGGATGTGATCGGCACGTTTGCCGCCACCAGTTACAAATACCATGGGGAGTTTGCCGACGATCTCTATGGCTACGGTGGGGTCGTAAGCCTGTCGTTCAATGCCATGGACCGGCTTTGGGTTGAGGCCCGGACCTCGCTCGGGCAGTATGGGTGGAGGATCAACCCGGGCAGGATCGCCGCTAACCCAGACTATTTTGGTCAGGGGGCTCAGCTGGGGGATAACTATCCCGGGTCGCTGACGCGTATTGAGGACCGTAACGAGAGTCGCATCACCACCGCTGACCTGATGGTGGGCTATGTCCTGGTTGATAACATTCCTGCCGTGCCGTTCATTACGGCCGGTATCGGACTTGTTGATTTCGCCCCCTCGAACGCGTCGCAACACTCGCCCCTTCCCAAAAACATTAAAGGGGAATACTCGACAACGGTGGCCAGCATCCCGCTCGGCGGTGGGGTGGTTTTTCCACTGTCGCAACGTGTTGGCCTAACCCTTCGCGGTGAATACAGGCTCGTCTTCAGCAGCTATCTCGACGATATCAACATCGGTGGAAATCGTGATGATCTCTCGTCCTTTTCCCTAAGCCTGTCCTATAAGTTTAACGAGCCACGACGTCATCGCCGGCCACATGATGAGCCCCGTATGTGCTCTGATTGTCATTGCCTTATGGAAAACGGCTGTTGCTGCGAAAAGCCTCGTCGCCAGCGTCCTGAAGGGGGCATGAACCGCGGCCGTGACATGCGCCGGATGGATCAGCTACCACCTGAGGACGGCATGGAGCAGGGGGCTGAGCAGGCCCCTGCCGAAGATACGCCGGAGAGCCAGCCTGTGGAAAAACCTGTTGAAAAACCTGTTGAAAAACCTGTGGAAAAACCTGCGGAACGTCCTGCTGAGAAGTCAGTCGAACCGAATTCGACCACCGAACCGACTACTGCAGAACCGGCGCCGGCGGTGCGCAAGGTGGCTTTTTCAAAGTCCATCAATTTTGTGGTCAATACCGACCAGCTCGATCTGGATGATGAGCAGACTGAGAAGAATTTGCAGGAACTGTGGACGTATATGAAGCAGTCATGTGATCAGCTCCAGGTGATCATCGAAGGTCACGCCTCGGCCGATGGCCCTCCGGAGCGCAACCAGGAGCTGTCCGAGTTGCGAGCCAACCGCATCAAGCAGTGGCTTATCGAAAATGGTATCTCGGCCGGCAAGATTCGCAGTGCCGTAGGGCGTGGATCAAGCAGCCCGAAGGTTGTTGAGCCTTCACCTGAAGTCGCAAAAAAGATGTCAAAAGATCAACTGGAAGCTCTTCGATCGAAGAATCGGCGTATCGAGGTGGTCGTTGTAAGAGATTGTAAGTAAAGGCACTTGGGTTCTTATGAATATCAATTCATAAAGAATTCATCACCTGCGGTGTGGAAAACTCACATTTTTGCGGTCCTCGATTCGTCGAGGGCCCACTCGTGGGTTTTTGTTCTCGACGGCAGTGTAGGGTAACTGCTGATTCGAGTAAAGTATCCTGGAACATCGCAGGAGGAACACCCTATGTCGACGATTCTCTCGCAGAAGCATATCGCACGCATCATTGTCTTCGTGGTCGTAACGGCCATCGTGATGTCTATCAGTTTTCTGGTGCAGGCGCACGACGCTCCCGATGCCGTCGCCACTGCATCAACACCTGTCGTTGCCGAGAGCGTTCTCACTCCGGAGCGAGTGACCATGACCGATGTGGCCGATGGATTGGCCTCATGGTACGGGGCTGATTTCCATGGTCGCAGAACGGCCAGCGGACAGCGCTATGACATGGATGCGTTCACTGCGGCGCACAGGACGCTGCCTTTCGGGACGCTTCTGCGGGTACGCAATGTCGAAACGGGCAGGGTGGTGCTTGTGGAGGTCACCGATCGTGGACCATTTATCCGACGCCGTGTGGTTGACTTGTCGCGGGCAGCCGCGCGTTTCCTTGGCGTTTCTGTGACCCCTGTCGAGGTCGACGCCCTCACGCGCTCGGACATCGAATCGCTGACCGCATCTCACCCTGACGAGTCGATCGTCTTGGACGACCGGTTCGAGCCTCACAGGATAGTAAGCACGGCTTTGAAGGTGATCGAGCGCGAGCCAAACCTTCGGGAGGCGGTTACTTCCATGGTTGCCGGCGAGTTTCTTCGCCTTGGCCGCACAGAGCGAGGTGCCTACACGTACGAGCGTGTGGCCGTCATTTCCGTGGTATCGAGCCCCCTCATCGCCCAGAAGTAACGTGCGGTCAGACTTTCCTTCCAGACGTTCTGCACATCGATTCATGTGTAGATTTGTTTTGCGCCGTTGGATAACGAAGGAAACCCTGAGGCATGTTCACCGGTCATAGCCCATTGTGAGACGTGTCGCGGAATTGGCATCAACTCACGCAACAACTTCCAACTACTCACCGGAGTTCGGCTCATGCGCATCCTTTTGTCAATCCTCTGTCTTGCTTTCGTGTGCACGTCGGCTTTAGCCGGAACGGACGTCAACGACATCATAGCAAAGCATATCGAAGCCAAGGGCGGTTTAGCCAAGATCAAGGCCATTAACTCGATCGTTCGTGAGGGCACGATGTCGATGGCCCAGGGCATGGAGCTTAATTTCACCGAGACATACAAGCGTAGAAACAAGTATCGCATGGACATGAGCTTCCAGGGGACGAGCATCGTGCAGGCTTTCGACGGTCAGACCGGTTGGAGCGTCAACCCGATGTCGGGTGGCAAGCCAGAAAAGCAGTCGGCGGAAGAGAGCAAGGAATCAGTTGAGCGTGCTGACTTCGACGGCGTGCTGGTCGATTACAAGGAAAAGGGCAATAAGGTTGAATTCGTCAGCAACGAAGACATTGACGGAACGACGGCCTACAAGCTGAAGATCACCGACAAGGATGGCAAGGAGAGCTTCCTCTACATAGACGCAACCACTTACTACGAGTTGCGCGTCGATTCGAAGATGAGTATGATGGGCCAGGAAGCTGATGTCGAGTTGGTCTTCTCAAACTTTCAGGACGTCAACGGTGTGCAGATGCCGCACCTGATGGAAGTGCGCTCGGCTGGACAGACAATGGTCTCAATGACATACACCTCCACGAAGGCCAACACCGACGTGCCGGATTCACGGTTTGCCTTCCCGGGCGATAGCGACGGGAAGAAGAAGTAATCGTCACAGATCAAACCAAGACTTCAGGGAACATCATTATGGGGCGCATGTTACGTCTCGTGGCCGCGCTGTGCCAGGCCATTGCCATTTTGAGCTTGACGGCACAGACCACATCGGCTCAGGTTACGACCAGTAATGCCTTTTCGGCCATCCGTGCCCGGTCGATCGGCCCCGCCGTCATGAGCGGTCGCATCAGCGACATTGCTGTTGTTGACACGGCACCGGAGAAGATCTATGTCGGAGCAGCCGGGGGCGGTGTTTGGAAGAGCACCAATGGAGGCGTTTCCTTTTCACCCATCTTCGATGACTACCCGCAGGCGATCGGGGCGATCCGACTCGACCAGGCACGTCCGGATACGGTCTGGGTTGGTACCGGTGAACCCTGGACGCGCAACTCAACCTCAGTCGGTGACGGTCTCTACCGCACCACGGATGCCGGCAAGACGTGGTCAAAGGTGGGACTCGATTCAACAGAGCGTATCGCCATGATCGCGATCCATCCTAAGACGCCGTCGACCGTGTTCGTGGCCGCACCGGGTCCGCTGTTTCATGACAGTCCGCATCGCGGTCTGTATCGCACGACTGACTTCGGATCGACATGGACGAAGGTTCTTTCAGGAGACGAACGCACGGGCTGCACGGACGTCGTGATCGATCCCAAGAACCCCAAGATCATGCTCGCCTCCATGTGGTCGTTCCGGCGCACGCCGTATTCGTTCTCCTCAGGTGGCAAGGATGGTGGGATCTATCGCTCAATTGATGGCGGCATGACGTGGACTAAAATGTCCAAGGGGCTCCCGGCCGGCGATGTCGGACGTATCGCCCTGGCGATGTCTCCCAAGGATTCGCGTCTGGTGTATGCAAGCGTCGAAGCAAAGGAGTCCGGACTCTATGTAAGCACCGACGGTGGCGTGTCCTGGTCGCGTCGTTACGTGGGTTCTGCCGTGGACGTTCGCCCATTTTACTTCTCGCGAATCGTCTGCGATCCCAACAACAAGGATGTGATCTACAAGCACGGTGTGAGTCTCTACCGAAGCGATGACGGAGGCGTCAGCTTCGGAACAGTGGCTAATGCCGCTCATAGCGATCATCATGCCGTGTGGATCAATCCTGCCAATTCGGATCACTTGATCATTGGAACCGATGGTGGCCTGCATGAGTCGTTCGATCGCGGCAAGTCGGTGCGCATGTTCGGAAACCTTCCGATCGGACAATTCTATCATGTTACTGTCGATGTTCAGGACCCCTACAGGGTGTATGGAGGCCTTCAGGACAACAGCTCCTGGTACGGTCCTTCGACCAAGCCGGGTGGCATTGCCAATGGCGACTGGAATCTGGTAGGAGGGGGCGACGGGTTCCATGTCACTGTTGATCGTGGCAATCCTGATATCGTCTTCTGGGAATCGCAGGGTGGAAACATTGTCCGCACTAATACGAAAACCGGACAGTCTAAGACCGTAGCTCCTAAGCCTGATGATGGCGCGATGAAGCTCCGCTACAACTGGAACTCACCGATCATTCGTGGCACAAAGCCGGGTGTGATCTACGTCGGCTCGCAGTACGTCCACCGCTCTACCAATCTTGGTGAGACCTGGAAGCGCATTTCACCAGATCTGACCACCAACGACAGCACCAAGCTCTCGCAGAAAGAGAGCGGGGGGCTGACCGTTGACAACTCCTCTGCAGAGAACCATTGCACCGTCTTCACCATTGCCGAGTCGCCTCGCTCAGAGTCCATTATCTGGGCCGGCACCGATGACGGCAACCTTCAGGTAACGAATGATGGCGGCGTGAACTGGCGAAATGTTGTTGCCAATGTTCCCGCGCTCCCGAAAAATACCTGGGTTTCGTGCGTCGAACCCTCGCCACATGATGATGCAACCTGCTATGTGACCTTTGACGGGCACATGACCGGTGACATGACCCCGTATGTCTACGTCACGACGGACATGGGGGCAACCTGGAAGCCCCTTACCACGCCAAACATCAAGGGCTATGCCCATGTGATACGCCACGACCCTCGGGCATCATCGAGTCTGTATCTCGGAACGGAATGGGGTCTGTACGTTTCGAACAACTCAGGGGCCTCGTGGATCCACTTCCGCAACAAGCTGCCCATGGTGGCCGTCAGGGATCTGGCCGTGCATGAGAGGGAGCAGGAACTGGTGGTGGCAACCCATGGACGCAGCCTGTATGTGATCGATGATCTTGATGTCATCCGATCGTTTGATGCAGCATCTGCCGGGGCCGATCTGACTGTCATCACACCGCGTCCCTATGCCCGCACGTACGGCAAGCCCGGTAATCGCTGGTTCGGCGGAGACGGCGATTTTAGCGGCGAGGCCAAGTCTGAATCGTCACGTCTCTGGTATGTGCTCAAGGACAAGCATATGCGCGGCAACTTTGTCATCCGCCTGAAGGATACCCTCGGAACGGTGATCCGCACATTTCCGGCCTCGACACGTAAGGGACTCAACTATGTCGATCTGCCGATGTCGCGTCCGGCTCCGATCTCGCCTCGTTCCAAGGTCACAGGAGCATTCGGTACCCTAACCGGTCCGCTTCTTGACGAAGGCTCGTACGTCGTCGAGTTCGACAAGGGTGGCCAGATTACGACAACGCGCATTCGCATTGTCAGCGACACAACGCTGGGCTTTACATCTGAGGAAATGGATCAGCAGAAAGCCCTGCTGTCGGACATCACGTGGATGTACGAGGACCTTGCCGTGACGGCATATCGTGTACAGTCGGCTATCGACACGATCCAGCAGCGTCAGATGGCCGACGCGGCCCTGCGCGACTCACTCGTGGCTCTTAACGCAACAATGGTGAATACGCGTCCGAGCATGATGGGGCTTTCCGGTGAGGAGCAGCTCCGCGAGATCATTGCCGGTCTCTTCGGAGAGGTCAATGGCTACCTGGGACGTCCGGGAGATACCCAGGTGTCCCATGCACGCGAGCTCATGACAAAGGTGAATAAGGTCAGGGAGCGAGCCGAGATCCTCGTATATGGAATTGTTACCGAGACTCGTGAACAGTCGGAGGCGTATCTTCGCAGCTCCCGATAACTCCGAAAAGGAACTGTATCATGAAACGTGTTTCTGTACTCTACCTCGGCGCCATTGCTGCCGCTGTTCTGGTGCAGGGATTCCAGTGTGGCTCGGCAGACATGACCACGGCACGTCGGGCCGTGCAGCAGAAGGATTTTGATAAGGCAAAGCAGGCGCTGAATAATGCCCTGGCGGCCAATCCCGACAACGTCGATGCAATGATCCTGCTGGCCAGCGTCTATGATGGACTCGAGCAGCCAGACAGTTCGGCAACGATGTATCAGCGGGCCCTGAACAGCTCGAGTATCAAACCCGACCAGCGCGATGTGGCAGGCGTGACGCTGTTTCAGCAATGGGCGGCTGCGTACAACAAGGGATTAAAGACGTACAGTGAAGCGATGTCATCGAAAGGTGACCCGGCAAAACTGCGTGAAGCCCTGAATCTGTTTGAAACCGCTCTGCGCATCCGACCTGAGTACACTGACGTCCACGCCAATGTTGGTGAAACCAACGAACGTCTTGGAGATACCATTCGGGCAATGGAAGCCTATGCACGCTATTACACTTCGGAACAGGCGGCCATTGAGGCCATCACCGCCGCCGGTGTTACCCTGGGCTCGACTCGGGGACAGATGATCAAGGCTCTTGGCACGCCGAAGAATACCAAGATGGACAGTCTCGATGCCGGCATTCTCTACGGCGATTCTTATGTCATCGGCGGAAAGCGAACAATCATCTTTTCGTATTCCGAGAACACCGATGACGCCATCGTCGAAGGATGGCGCTTTGACCCGCCCACCACGCTCATCGAGAAAGAGATCGTTCGTCCGCGGATCGTGTCGGTCGGCCCCATGAAGAACGCTGCGTTCATTGACTTTAACCGCGGCCGTTTTTCCGAGGCCTTGCAGTGGGCAGATGTCGTTGCCAGGGCAAAGCCGGCTGACCAAGAGCTTACGGCTTTACGCGGGCAGGCCATGGCCCGCTCCGGCAGGGCCAATTTGGCAATTGACGAACTCAAGGCCCGCGTTGCCAAGGACCCATCCGCTGTGCAGCCTCGGGTGGAGCTGATGACCATGTATACCAACACCGAGCGCTATGACGAGGCCCTGAGCATCGGTGAAGAAGTGCTGGCTCTGGAGCCGAATAATGAAGCGGCACTGTATGAATCTGCTGCCAATGCAAAGAACATCGCCGGCCAACGACAGCAACAGCAGTTTGAGCTGGCTGACAAAAATCCTAAGCATGTGATGGACACCACATACATGACGTACCTGTCGCGCTCGGCCGGATACTTCGAGCGTCTGCGTAAGGTATCAGCCCGGTTCAAGGATGACTTCGGCGTGATTGCCGACCTGGCCAATACGTATGAAGTACGCAAGGACGTTGCAAAGGTCAAGAGCCTGATCAGCGAACTCGAAGCTCTTGAGGTCAAGTACGCAAACGATCTGAACTACTACCGCGCAATGGAAGGCCTGTACGCACGCAACAAAATGATGGATAAAATGAAAGAAGCACAAGCTAAAGGGGCAAAGATCAATGGCAAATGACCAGAATGAACAGCAGCAGCAGATGACCATCGAACTCGGAGAGAAAGAGGCCGAAGGCATCTACTCCAATCTTGCGATCATCTCGCACTCACCTGCAGAGTTCGTTGTGGACTTCACGCGTATCCTGCCCGGTGTGCCCAAGGCGCGCGTGCATGCCCGTATCGTGATGACACCACAGCATGCGAAGCTGCTTCTTCATGCTCTCGCCGATAACATCGGCAAATACGAGAATCAGTACGGTGAGATCAATGTGGACGGACAGCACAATCCGTTTCCATCGGGGCTGACGAATATCAACTGAACCTGTGTATATTTGCCGTTCATGTAAAAACGAACGTCATCACACGACACGCCGAGAACACCTATGAAGCGTACCTACCAACCAAGCCGCCGCCGTCGCGTCAACGCACACGGTTTCCGCGCCCGTATGGCCTCGAAGAACGGCCGTAAAGTGCTGTCCCGCCGTCGTGCAAAGGGCCGCGCTCGTATCGCCGTCGGTTTCGCCCGCTAACGAGCTCGTCGCCGTGCTCGGTAGCCGCATCAATTGCAGGCCGCTGAAGGGCTTTGGAGCATTCGAAGAAATCCTTCGGTCCGGACGTCGTGTCACTTCCGGACCGTTGTCATTAACGGCCGAACAGCAGAGCGGTGTCATCAGAACCGGCGCCCCTGTGCTAGTAGGTGTCACGATTGCAAAACGGATTGCTCGGCGTGCCGTGATGCGCAACCGCGTCAAGCGTCTGCTTCGCGAAAGTGCCAGACAGCACGTGTCGGCTCGCACGAATGAACTGCATGAGCGCGGTATCGGTCGCCTGATCTTCATATGGCGGCAAGCCCCTTCTTCCCCGACGCAGTTGCGCTTTGGCGAGGTCGAGGCACACATGATCGAGACTCTTGATAAGCTGCTACGCCAGGTCGGCTCCAAGTATGGAGAACCGGCATGACGAATCCCTTATCGCTGCTGCTGATTGGCCTGATACGCCTGTACAAGACCCTACTCTCCCCGATGCTCCCGTCAGCATGCCGGTTCCAACCTACATGCTCGGTATATGCGATCGAGGCCATCCGGAATCACGGTGCCCTGCGCGGCTCTTTCCTGGCTATTCGTCGCATCGGCCGCTGCCACCCGCTCCACCCGGGCGGCTATGACCCGGTACCCCCTGACCAACGATCCTGATGCTGTAAGGGCAGCCACTCACCTCACACCCCACACCCCACACCTCACACCTGATAAATGGACCGTCAATCAATCATCGGCATCGTTCTCATCTCCCTCGTCGTCGGGATATGGGTCTTTCTTCAGCAGCCTGCCAAGCCCCCTGTGGCCCAACCCAAGGGCAAGGTCAGCCAGGTACAGACCATCGCCTCGGCATCGGGCGGTGACCGTTCGCCGGTGCAGTTTACGTCGGTACCGACGCGGATGCTCACCGTTGTAACGCCCCTCTACACGGTGCGGCTTAGCTCATTCGGAGCCACGGTCCGCTCGTGGAAGCTCATGAATTACAAGCCCTGGTACCGGTTGGAGAATCCCGCTGCCGTGGTCGACGTGGTGCAGCCCGGAGCGCATGAATTCGGTTTCTGGTTCCTGGCCAAGAGCGACACAGTAGGTGCTGCGGGAGTGATCGACACCGTCAAGGCCAAGGATGTACCGTTTGCCTTTAACGTCACAGGTGACCGTGTGGATGTCAAGGCCGGTGACTCGGTGGTCATCACGGCAACGGCGACGACCGCCTTCGGTGGAAAGATCGTCCGCACGTACCGCTTTGCGGCTGACCACTACGACGTGGTAGCCGGACTGCAGATGACGGGATTCGAACCCGTACTGCACAAGCGCGCCCGCCAGGTGCATCTTGAGTGGCGCGGGGGAATACGCTATCAGGAACACAGCAGCGTTGATGAGTCCAATAATGCTGTCGGTATCATTTCCGAAGCCGGTAACATCACCGAGTTCGAAGCGGAGTCCTTCACTGACCCGCGTCGCGACACCTCCAAAGGTGCGGTTGATTTTGTAGCCACGCGCTCGAAGTACTTTGCCGTGGCAATGCTGCCTGAGTCTGGCTTCGCAGGCAAGGCTACCGTAAGTGGCATCAAGATCGGTCTGCCGAAGGAAGGCATCATGGAGCGCTATGGTCTCGGTCTGCAGGTGCCCCTTGCCGAGGGACAGGGCGGGGTGACAACGCGTCTCTATGTAGGACCTATGCAGTACGACACATTGAGCGCCTATGGTCTGACGGGCATCATGAATTTCGGCTGGAAGTGGATCGTCAAGCCCATCGGTGAGTACTTCATGCTACCGACTCTCAAGCTCATTCATCTTGGCATCCCGAATTACGGCATCGCAATTCTGCTGTTCGCACTGCTGATGAAGGTCCTGCTCTACCCACTCAGCATCGGTCAGATGGAGTCGGCCAGGAAGATGCAGCTGATTGCGCCCCTTATCAATCAGGCACGAGAGAAGTATCCCGATGACATGCAGCGCCAGCAGCAAGAGACAATGAAGATCTACTCCGAGTACGGTATCAATCCGGCAGGGGGGTGCCTGCCCCTTCTGCTGCAGATGCCGTTTCTGTACGCACTGTACTCCGTGCTCAATCTCAATATCGACCTGCGCCAGCAGGGCTTTCTGCCAGTGTGGATCACCGACCTCAGCGTGCCGGATGTGATCCTGTCGCTGCCATTCAAGCTCCCGCTGTTTAACATCGACCAGTTCTCTGGTCTGGCCCTGCTAATGGGCGCTACGATGTTCATCCAGCAGAAGCAGGCCATTACCGACCCGCGGCAGAAGGCCATGGTGTACATGATGCCGATCATGCTGACGCTCATGTTCTCTTCACTTCCGTCGGGATTGAACCTCTACTACTTTGTGTTCAACGTCGTGGCCATTGCCCAGACGATCTGGCAGAAGAAGTACTCCAAAAAGCAGCTAACCCTAGCCGACCTCAAAAAAATGCCCAAGAAGGAATCATGGCTTCAGAAGAAGATGCGCGAGGCCCAGGAAATGGCCGCTGCCCAGGGTAAGTCGCTGCCGGGACAGTCCTTTCAAGACCAGCGCAAGCCCCGTAACGGCAAGGGTAAAAAATAGGGGGGCGGTGGATAACCTTTGGCACGTTCAGGGCCTGTTAGGGGGCTTTGCTGAATGGGGAAACATCGTATTTTGAGCAACTCTGAATCGAAACTCACATTCCATCTTTAACACCCCAGGAGACGTGGATGAAAACACGTAGACGCTTGCAGGCTTTCATCGTAATGATGGGTCTGCTCATTGGTGTCGTTGGTAGTTCCGCACAGAACACCTACGACCGCCTATCCATTCTTGAAGTATTCACCAGCGCTACATGCCCTCCATGTGTTCCTGCTGCTGGGATGCTTAAGGATGTTATCTCACCGGCAAACGGCGTTGTGTCAGCTCGTTTTCACTTGAACTTTCCAGCTCCGAACGATCCGTTCTACGTCGACAACGCGGTCGACAACGGTTCACGCCAGACGTTCTATGCCGTGAACAGTATCCCTGATGGATACCTCAATGGCAAGAAGGTCGGTCTGAGTGCTTCGGCTGGCCCGAATCTTCTTGCAGCCGTCAAGGCAGACAACGCAAAGAAGTCACCATGTAAGATCGACGTAGTACATACGCCTACTGCCAATGGTGGTGCGGTGAAGGTAACGGTTACGACGAATGCCGATCTCAAGGCCCACAAGCTCCATGTGGCTGTGGTTTCCTATCTCACGGAGATCCCGGGTCTTTCATCACGCCTTACCAATAGCAACGGTGAGGAAGAGTTTAGTGATGCCATGAACAAGATGCTGCCGAACGCTGGTGGTACGTCCCTGAGCATCGATGCCAGCAAGGATCAGACCTTTGAGTTTACCTACAACCGCAAGGGTCAGGAAACCTGGCCAGCAGGTCAGCAGTACGTAATTGCCTACATCCAGACGAACTCATCCCGGGAGGTCATCCAGGCCGGTACCAATTTGATCGTCTATCAGCCAATTCTGACAGTTGATGGTACGGTCTGGGAAAAGATCGGGCGCAAGGCCAGCAAGACTCAAAGAATGACGGTTAAGAATCCGACGCCATCGCCGTTGTCCGTCACATTTAGTGTTGGAAACATCGATGCGTTGAATACGGCCGGCTGGACTGTGAATCTTGACAAGGAAGTAGTTGAGATTCCTGCAAACGGATCGGTGAAGTTGAATGCTACGGTAACGGCTCCAGACGTCGCCAGCTTCGCTGCCATCGATGTCGTTGCTACTGCCAATGTCACCGAGGGGGTAAGCAAAGATGGCAAGGGGTCGTTTGGATATCTGACCGAGGGAACCCGTGTGGCGGTCTGGGGCGGCATTTCGACTGGCGGTCAGGGGCAGTACCTGACAGCCGCTCAGACGTCACACAAGGCCGATGTCGCATTCATTCCCGCCACGAATGAGATTCTTCAGGCCTTCCCGCCAACGGAGTTTGATGCCGGTGTTTTCTGCGTCGGCTTCGACGGACGTTTCAGTATTCCAGGTGTCGCTCAAATTGCGACCGTCATGACCTCACAGGGCAAGGGTGTGTACGTCGCAGCCCCTATCGGTCTGGCTGTTGCCACGAATCCACAAAATCAGCAGTTCGCGGGATATCCGGAAGCAAATGCCTGGCTGACAGAGACACTGGGTCTGAAGCTGGTCTCGACTGTCGAACGCAACGATGGCCGCGTTTTCACCGCGTTTACGCTTAGCGGTGTTCCAACCGAGGTTCTTGGTCAAAACGATAAGGGAGCTGCAGCCTCATGGAAGTTGAACAGCCAACCTCAGTCATGGCCGTTTTTCTGCCAGGCACAAGACGTGTTCTCGATCACTGGTGGTTCGAAGTCGGTCTCCTGGGCCTTCTCGGACGCGAAGAACACGAACGTCGTCGGTGTACGTTGTGAGAACTCAGGCCAGGGACGCGTTGTCTACTCCTCATGGGGCGTAGAACACATCAATGATGCTGCTGCACGCAAGGTCCTCATGCAGCGCATTCTCGACTACCTCATGCCCGCCGGTGACCGCCCGTCGATCTCTTTGAACAACACGAACCTCAGCTTCGGATCAGTTGCCACTGGTTCGACAAAGGATCTGTCGTTCACGATCACGAACACGGGTAAGGCCAATCTCGAGATCTCAGCCATGTCACTCACAGGGGCCGATGCCTCGATGTTCTCGGTCACTGCCGGTGGCGTGGACGGTTCCAACGTTGTGATCGCTCCCAATGGTAGCCGTACGGTCACCGTTCGTTTTGCACCAACAATGGCCAAGTCGGCATCGGCCGCCCTGTCCATTACGAACAATGATTCCCAGGCCATCGTGCAGCTTCGCGGCACGGCAACAACGAGCTCGGTTGAAACTGATGTCGTCAGTGAAACGGGTGCCATTGGCATGACGCTCGTCGGTGCCAACCCTGTGAGCTCATCGTCGGCTATCCGCCTGCGTGCCAATGGTGACGTTCGCATGACGGTTGTCAACACTGCCGGTCGGGAAGTTGCCACGCTCTTCAGCGGTATGGTCAACGGCACGGAAGTCGTCAATGTAGATGCTTCGGTGCTCGCGTCGGGCACCTACACGGTCGTTGCCGGCAACGGTGCTGACCGCGCAGTGATGTCGCTGGTGGTTGCCCGCTAAGCGTTCAGCGGTTGAATACAGTGCGGCCGTCCGGCATCAGCCGGACGGCCGTTTTGTTTTTGGGGATTGCCTTAGCGGCCCTGGTAACGGTACTTCCCGTTGCCGAACATACCGCTGCGCAGGCGGAAGTCTCCGAAGCCCGACGTGTCTTCAAAGGTGAAAGACGTGTTGTTCGGGTAGATCCAGCGCACGATGCGCGAGATCCCATTCGGACTCATGAAACGCTCGGTGGTAAGGGGCTCGCCATACACGATGAAAACGCGCCCCATATCGGTGAGCCATCCTTCGTTGTAGGATTTGAAGCGCTTGTTGGCCTCATCAACACGTCCGAAATACTCGTCAAATGCCTCATTCTTCAATGTACCGGGCGTGGGGTCAAGCCCCTTCCAGAACTCCTCGAAGAGAGACAGGGCCTGACCCTCTGAAGGGGCATTAAGGATCGCGTCGATCTGATCCTGATCAGCCACGTAGATGAGCTGCTTGGTGGCCTTCTTCAGGTCAGCGACAACATCACCGGCCAATGTACGCGGGACCACGTAGGCACGACTGGCTGTGGCCTCGACCAAAGTGGTGTCGGCGCTCCCATCAGACCGAACAGGGTGGGCATTGATCTCAAGCCTGTAGGTTCCCGGCATCAGGCGCTGCTCAATGCTCAGTGGGAAGAAACTCTGGGTTGCCACACGCTCGCAGCGGACAACCTCGCTCCGGCCCTGGGCGGCTCGACGTCCGTCATTGCGGGTAAGCGTCCAGTGATAGCGCAGTGAACGACTCTGACCGCTGAGATAGGCTTCGATAAAGACAAACAATGGAGCATCGTTTAACCACACGACATCACCCACAAAAGGAGTGATCGCGTAGCGGCTACCGCGCTGCTCGACTTGACTCACGTACATCGGTGTACTCAACTCGACGGAGGCGACATGGTACTCCGGTACCCGAAGGGTACGGGAGCTTACGTTGTCGCGTCGACCGAATACATCCGAGACCACAATCTCGACCGTGTAGGATCCCGGACGCAGGTCAAAACGTCGCACCGAGTTGTCGGATTTACCTGTCGTACCGCGTGCCACCGCAAAGGACTCTTCCGCGATATTCCGCCTGTAGGTTGTATCGATCAGTCGCGTTCCCAACGAATCACGTACAGTGATCGAGACCGAGTACTCGGCCAGCATCTTTCCGTCATGTGCCGTAAACTGCAAAATCTGGTAGGGCACGGCCACATACACATCATTGCGAGCCGGCGCGCCGATCGAAGAACCCCGCAGGGTTATCACGTCGATCAATACGCGTGGTGAAGCCGACTCCGATGCCTGCTGCGCAGCAATCGGCAGTGCAGCTAGTGCACCACCGACAATGGCAATCATGACGGATGACGGTTTCATGGCCCTCATATACGGATGTGCCAGTGTTCGAGTGCCTCTCGTTCAAGCCGTTCACGATCCTGTGGATGTGCAATGCCGATCAGGGCACGGGCCCGCTCGCGGATCGTGCGGCCGTGAAGGTGAGCAATGCCGTACTCGGTAACGATGCTATGCACATGGGCCCGCGTCGAAACCACACCGGCACCGGGCTTTAGAAGTGACGTGATCCGTGCAATGCCGCTACTTGTGCGCGATGGCAGGGCAATGATTGGACGTCCACCAACAGACCTGGCGGCTCCTCGCATGAAGTCCACCTGGCCCCCTACTCCGGAATAGGGAACGGGGCCTATGGAATCAGCGCAGACCTGACCTGTGATGTCAACCTCGATGGCGCTGTTGATTGCTGTGACCCTAGGGTTGCGCTGGATGGTGGCCGGATTGTTGACGTAGGCCACGTCGAGCATTGCCACCATTGGATTGTCGTCAATAAAGTCGTAGAGTCTACGCGTACCCATGACGAATGTCGCGACGATCTTCCCGGGATGAACCTCTTTATTGCGCCCCGTGACGACACCCTTTTCTATCAAAGGCAACAGACCGTCGCTGAACATCTCGGTGTGAATCCCGAGATCTTTATGCGACCCGAGATGATGCAGTACCGCGTCCGGTATGGCACCGATCCCCATCTGCAGGGTAGCCCCGTCTTCGACGAGTGTGGCCACGTGTTCACCAATGCGACGCTCGACATCCCCAAGGGCAGGGGGTTGAATCTCGAAGATCGGCTCATCAACTTCAACCATGAAGGTGATCGAGTCGCGATGAACTAACGCGTCGCCGTGAGTACGGGGCATACGCGGGTTGATCTGGGCGATCACAATACGTGCTGAATGCAATGCTTCGTGCGCCGCTTCAACCGTTACACCAAGTGAGCAGAAGCCATGCCTGTCAGGGGGCGAGACATTGATCAATGCAACATCGATGGCCAGGATTCCCGAGCGAAACAGCTGTGGGATCTCCGACAGAAAGACGGGTGTGAAATCGGCCCGACCTTCGCGGATCGCCGGACGCATGTTCGCTCCGATGAAGAGGCAGTTGGCCCGAAAGTTCTCGGCATACTCTGGCTCGGCATATGGAGCCGGACCCTCGGTGTGCATGTGGACGATCTCGACGTTGCGAAGGCGCGGTGCCTGGCGCACCAGTTCGCGAATCAGCGTCTGTGGCGCAGCCGCCACAGAGTGCAGGTAGAGCCGATGTCCGGATTGGATTGCTGCTATGGCTTCTTCAACCTTGACGATGCGGCCCACATTGACTCCTGATGATCAACAAACCACAAACATACAGTTTGGTATTTTTGCCACAGCATAAGGGGAACGCATGGAACTCAAGAACGTCATCTTCGTCATTGTTCTGCTGGCAGCGGCCGGCATTTTCTCGCGTAATGCAGCCCGACTGATCGCCTGGCTGCGCGTGGGTAAACCCGACAATCGATTCGACCGCATCGCTGAACGCCTGCGGACGACCCTTGTCGTGGGCTTCGGACAAAGCAAGATCCTGCGCGACAAGGTCGCAGGGCCTATCCACGCCGGAATCTTCTGGGGCTTTCTCGTGCTGCTGTTCTCAGCAGCGGAAATGGTCCTCGAGGGCATCAACGACAGCTGGTCGTTCAACTTTCTGGGGCCTGTCTACTCGTTGATCACGATCCTTACTGATCTTTTCTGCCTGCTCATCATCGTCGGCACTATGATGTCGCTCTGGCGTCGCTATGTGACAAAGGTCAAGCGCCTGCAGGTCGAGCACGAGAAGGTCGAAGCGGGCATGATCCTGCTGACGATCTTCGGTATTGTGACAGCGCTGCTGGTGCAGAACTCTCTGCGCGGCCCTGTTCATGGTGGTGACTTCTCCTGGGCAGTACGCCCGGTGGCGCAGCCTCTCGGAAAGGGGCTTGCCGCCATCCTTGGTGAGTCGTCCACAACGGTGTTCTATCTGGCCTTCTGGATGCACGCCCTGCTTATCCTGGCCTTTATGAACTACTTGCCGTTTTCGAAGCACCTGCATGTTCTGACCTCCATCCCGAATGTCTTTCTCGGCCCCCTTCAGCCAACTAATGCCATGGCGCCGATCAATTTCGAAGAAGAAGGCGTCGAGAAGTTCGGCGTGGTCGATATCGAAGACCTTACGTGGAAGTCGCTACTCGACGGGTACACATGTACGCACTGTGGACGCTGCACGAGTGTCTGTCCGGCCAATCAGACAGGTAAAGTTCTCGACCCCCGCGGCATCATCGTGGCCATTCATGATCGCACGATCGACAAAGCCCCGTTGATCATCAAGCAGCAGCAAGGGGGCGTGCTCACGGCAGAGGAGCAGGTCGTGTGGGATAAGAAGCTCATCGGCGATTACGTCTCACCTGATGCATTGTGGGCATGCACCACCTGCGGAGCCTGCATGCAGGAATGTCCGGTGAACATCGAGCACGTGCCGGCCATCGTCGGTATGCGTCGCTCCATGGTCATGATGGAGTCGCAGTTCAACGACGAGTCGGCTCTGCTTCCAGACATCTATGGCAACATGGAAACGAACGCTGTTCCATGGGGCGGATTCGGTCAGGCTGACCGGGCCAACTGGGCTGATGGAATGGGTATTAAGACCGCTGCCGAAGACGCGTCGATGGAAGTTCTGTTCTGGGTCGGCTGCGCAGGTTCCTATGACGAACGCGCAAAGAAGACCACCAAGGCCTTTGCCGAACTCATGCAGATCGCCGGTGTTGATTTCCGCATCCTCGGAACGGAAGAGAACTGTACGGGTGATGTGGCACGCCGCACCGGCAATGAGTACCTGGCCGAGATGCTGACAAAGACCAATGTCGAGACATTTCAGCGTTACAACGTCCAGAAGATCGTTGCTACCTGCCCGCATTGCTTCAACAGTCTCAAGAACGAGTATCCACAGTATGGCTTCAACGCAGAGGTCATCCACCACACACAGTTCATTAAGGAGCTGGTCGACTCCGGACGTCTGAAGGTGGATCGCTCGAAGCTGTCAAAGGAAACCGTGACGTATCACGATTCCTGTTACCTGGGCCGCTACAATAGCGAGTATGAGGCCCCACGCGCATCCCTGGAGAATGTTCCGGGTCTGACCATCCTCGAGCCCGCCCGCGCCAAAGACCGCGGACTGTGCTGCGGCGCCGGCGGCGGCCGCATGTTCATGGAAGAACACGTGGGCGATCGAGTCAACATCGTCCGGACGAATGAACTCCTGGCTACCGGCGCATCAACGATTGCCGTCAACTGCCCGTTCTGCACCACCATGATTACCGACGGCGTCAAAGCCGCCGACAAGATCGATAGCGTTAGCATCAAGGATGTGAGCGAGATCGTGCTGGAAGCAGCCCGATAGGTGTGAGGTGTGGGGTGTGAGGTGCGAGGTGTGGGGTGTGAGGTGCGAGGTGTGGGGTGTGAGGTGTGAGGTGCGAGGTGTGGGGTGTGAGGTGCGAGGTTTGAGGTGTGAGGTTTGAGGTGT
>JBEIIK010000028.1:0-22216 GCA_040380835.1 Ignavibacteria bacterium
AAAAAAAATGCCTCGCCATCAGGGGGGAATGAGATGGCAAGGCATGCAGCATAAAGAGGAAGTGACGACTTGCGTCGTCGAGCGGGAAACGAGACTCGAACTCGCGACCCCAACCTTGGCAAGGTTGTGCTCTACCAACTGAGCTATTCCCGCATTCCGATTGTCAACGATGCAAACATACATGCCAGTCAGGGTTTCTGTCAAACCGATTTTTTAGCCCTTTCGCCAAGCCCCTTTATGTCAAAAGACTTAGTGTTTTCCACAGGGTTATACACATATGGGGATTTATACGTACTCACATTCAGGAATGTGCCCGATATCGCAGAAATCAAAACAGGTACCTGTGGACAACCGCGTAACAGATACGTGTACAATGTGCTTACTGGCTTTAATCAAAGCAGTTTCTAAAGGACTGTTCAAGAGCAGTACGAACAACGTCAGCGGTCGGACATTCTGGAAGCTCACGTACCAGGGACGTGACGCCTCGTTCGGTGATGCCGCACGGAATGATGTCGTTGAACAGGCTAAGGTCGTTGTGGACATTGAGAGCAAAGCCATGCGAAGTTACCCATCGGCTGCAGTGAATACCGATTGCGCAGATCTTTCGCTGCTGTTCGATCCATACGCCTGTAAGGCCGTCAACGCGGCCTGATTCCACACCGAATGTCTGCAGTGCATCGATCACGGATTGTTCAACAGTTCTCAGGAACCAATGCAGGTCGGGCTTCGTGCGCTCAAGATTAAAGATTGGATAGCCAACGATCTGGCCGGGATTGTGTACCGTGGCCTCACCGCCGCGATCAATCTCGATAACGTCAACACCGCGCATTGCTAAAATCTCGCGCTGCGTCAGTAGGCTCCCCTTCTGTGTGGTTCGCCCCAGGGTGATAACACTAGGATGCTCGCAGAAGACGAGCGTATCAGGGTGGTCATGATGCACAATGGCGTCGACAACTTCTCGTTGCCGACGCCATGCATCGTGAAAATCAATTGTGCCCCAGTTCTGGACGACCATACGTTACAGGTTCACACACTCATCATAGGCCAGCGCCGCCGATTCCATGATGGCCTCGCTAAGCGTCGGGTGAGCATGGACGGTCTTGAAGATGGCCGGACCGGTGGCACCGAGGGCACGAGCAATACCAAGCTCGCCGATCATCTCGGTCACATCCGGACCGATCATGTGGGCACCAAGAAGCTCTCCGTACTTGGCATCAAACACCAGCTTCACAAAGCCCTGGGCCTTACCGATGCCATGCGCCTTGCCATTGGCCGTGAACGGGAACTTGCCAACCTTGACCTCATAGCCGGCTTCCTTGGCCTTCTTCTCGGTCAGGCCAACACTGGCAACCTGCGGCTGGCAGTAGGTACAGCCAGGGATGTTGTTATAGTCCACACCATCGGTGTGATGTCCTGCAATATGCTCTGCGGCAACCACGCCTTCGGCAGAGGCCTTATGCGCCAGCCATGGGGCTCCTGCAACGTCGCCGATTGCATAGATGTTTGGTACGTTGGTGCGCAGGTACTTATCAACCTTGATCCAGCCGCGCTCGACGTTGATACCGACGTTCTCGAGACCGATGTTCTCAATATTGCCCTGCACGCCGATGGCGTTAAGAGCAAGGTCAGCCGTCAGTGTTTCCTTGGTACCGTCCTTGCGCTCGACAATGACCTCGACGCCATTACCCTTCTTCTTGGCAGAAACGACCTTTGTCTCGGTCAGTATCTTCATCCCATCACGCTCAAAGGTCTTGCGCAGCTCCTTACAGACATCGTCGTCTTCGACCGGCAGGATACGATCCTGCATTTCGATCACCGTCACGGCCGCCCCGAAGGACTGATAGAAATAGGCGAACTCAATGCCGATAGCACCGGCTCCCATCACAATGAGCGACTTCGGGGTCTTCTGCTGCAGCATGGCTTCCGTTGACGTAAGCACATACTCGCGGTCGACCTCAATTCCAGGGATCGTGCGCGGACGCGCGCCAGTAGCGATCATGATTGTCTTGGCCGTTACAAGATCAGTCACAGCCCCCTTTTCATCCTTGACTTCAACGGTGGAGGCATTCTTGATCGTCCCCCAGCCTTTGATCTGGGCGATCTTGTTCTTCTTGAAGAGAAAGGCAACACCGCCGCTCATACGGTCGGCAACACCACGCGAGCGAGAGATGACCTTGGTGAAATCCACCTCAAGATTCTTCACACCGAACCCATAGTCATCGGCATGCTTGAGGAAGTTCATATACTCGGCGTTCTTCAGTAGAGACTTTGAAGGGATACATCCCCAGTTGAGACAGACACCGCCGAGACGGTCGCGCTCAACGCAAGCGACTTTGAGACCGAGCTGAGCAGCGCGAATGGCAGCCACATAGCCGCCAGGACCGGAACCGATGACAACAAGGTCGAACGTATGAGTATTCATGGTTGGGAATCGATGATACGATGAGAAATCGTGGTGATTGCGCGGCAAAGTTACGGAGATTCCCTACAACGAAAACGGCCCCGATATCCGGAGATATCGAGGCCGTGGAAGCTTCGGGAAAGGGGCTTCTCAGGCGTGGTATTCGAACGACTCGGAGATAAGCGGGTCGTTCACGGCAACGCTGTTGTTGGCCTTGAACTGACGAGCAGCCATGATCAGGAACAGACCAGCGAAGAAGAACCAGCCGGTGAATTCCTGCCAGCCGAACGTCATGGTTTCTGACTCAAGGATGTGATGCCCGACCGCCGGCATGATGATCCACGTCAGATCAATGAAGTGCGATACCAGGATGACGATGCCAGCCGTGACAAGCATCTTGGAGTTACGCTTGACGTTCTGACGAAGCAGAAGCATGAACGGCACGACGAAGTGCGTCAGCACGAGCGCGTATCCCATATACTCCCAACCATGCGTCATCCGGTTGGAGAAATAGATCGTTTCTTCGGGCAGGTTCGCATACCAGATGATGAAGTACTGCGAGAATGCGATATAGGTCCAGAACACGGAGAAGGCAAACATGAGCTTGCCAATGTCGTGGTAGTGTTCATCACGGATATAGCCAGCAAGGTAGCCGTTGTTACGCAGCACCACCAGCGTCATGGCAATGATGGATAGGGACGCAACAAAGTGTCCGGCAAACGCATACACACCCCAGATCGTTGAGAACCAGTGTGGCTCGAGTGTCATCAGAAGGTCGAATGCCGCAAAGGTGATCGTTACAGCATAAAGGAGCACAAAAGGGGCCGAGCGCTTCCAGTTAGCGCGAGTCGGCGAGATGTCGCCGGGCATGGAATCCTGCTTGAGGGAGTTCCCAACGATGAATCGGTGCATGATGAACCACAACACACAATACATCACCAGTCGGATCACAAAGAAGTCGAATGTGAACATGCCCTGATTGAAGTAGGCCGCCTTCTTCTTCAGGATTGGATCTGCCTGGAGCAGGCTCATTCCTGCTTCATCAGTATGCGTCCACTCGTAAATCGAATGGTGACCCATATAGACGTTGGCGATGATCGGGATCATAGCCACGAGAAGAAAGGGCACCATACCGGTGTAGTTCTCTGCAATGCGGCGCACCGATGCACTCCATCCGGCACGCGCCAGATACTGCAACGCCGAAAAGAAGAGCATCGTAACGCTGATCCCACCGAAGTACCAGAACCCCAGAAGGTAATCAGCAAAAAAGCGCTCAGAACTTCCGACGTAAACACCCGCAAGGCCAAGCGCACCAATGGCGGCCAGCACCATACCGATCTTCTGCATCTTTCCAACGAACGGGGTTGAACCCAATTGGACGTTACTCATGTGTGTGTACTCCCCTTGCTCAGTTCGTGGCCGTCGATGCGACGGGATTGCTTGCAACGCCCTCGACGCCCTGAAGCGTACGCAGGTAGCGGATAATGGCCCAGCGATCGATCGGGTCGATCTTGTCAGCATAGCTCGGCATCAGGTTCTGTCCGGCGCTGATGATGTGGAAGATCCGTGCATTCGACAATGCCGCCGTCTCCGGACGCGTCAGATTCGGGATCCCTGCCCAGCCCCTTTTCGAGACGGCAGAGTTTTCACTCTGACCGTTGTAATAGTGACATGGCGAGCAGAACGTGTTGAATCGGTTCTGTCCGCGTGCCAGTACAAACCTGGTGTTGGGCAAGCCCGGATCGACGTTTGCCGTCTCGGCAGCATCGATGTCCCCCGGACCAAGGGCGTAGGGCTGAGGTCCACGGGCGATCGATCCCTCGACCGGCTCGCGCAGGCTCTTGCCATCGGCAAAGAAGGTATTGGGCGATTGCGGTATGGCCCGGAACTGATGATCGAGGTTTGGCTGTATCTCGACAGGGGGCTCGGTGGAGAACCACGTCTTATTGCCGGTGAAGAGCATCACGGCAAGCACCGCCAGACCGAGTACGGCGGCGATCTGCACGAGTCTTGAGAACGATAGTTTCATACGTGTTGTGTCGTGAAATTCAACATCAGTTGGCCGTCGCGTGCACCAGGTGCACATTACCGACACCGAGATTGGACAGCAGAGATGCCGTCTCAATTGCCGAGAATCGATCGTCATCGGCATCGACCGTTACAACGAATACATCGTCGGTGGCTTTCTTGAATGATTCATCGTCCTGATACTTGTTGTACCACGTAGGGATTCGGCACAGGTGGAACAGGCCTACCACGGTCAGGATGGCTGTACCGAGGATCGAGAGCTCGAAATCGATCGGAATAGAGAACTGCCAGTCGAAGAGGCCCTTGCCACCGATGTTAAGCTTGTAATCAACGGCACCGGTCCAGAACTGCAGTCCCAGAGCCGTGGACAAGCCCCCTACCAACCCCATGAAGGAGAAATACGTCAGCGGTGAGCGCTTGATGCCCATGGCCTTATCCAGACCATGCACGGGATATGGCGTGTGAATGTCCCAGTTGCGAAAACCTGCATCACGCAGTTTCTCGGCGACCTTCATGGTGAGATTCACATCGGTGATCTCTCCAATGATGCCAACGGGTTTCGTACTCATAATTGACCTTGGTTCTTCAGTGCAGGAGTGGTTCAAAATCAGTGGTTGTCGCCATGATGCTCATGGTGATGCGTCGGCTGCGCTCCCGGCATAATGCTCTTGATCTCGGCGATGGCGATCACCGGAACGAACTTGGCAAACAGCAGGAACAGCGTCAGGAATATCCCGAACGTGCCGATGAAGATGGATATCTCAACCCATGTTGGCGAATAGTAGCCCCATGAAGCCGGCAGGAAGTCATGATGGAGCGTCGTGGCGATAATGGTAAAGCGCTCGAACCACATGCCGATGTTGATGAAGATCGAGATCACGAACATGAGCGGGATGTTTCGACGGGCAGACTTGAACCAGAACACTTGCGGTGAAACCACATTGCAGGTGAACATCGTCCAGTAGGCCCAGGCGTAATCACCAAATGCACGGTTGATGAACACCCATCGCTCCCAGTCACTACCGGAGTACCATGCGATGAAGAACTCAAGGATGTAGGCATATCCTACCATCATGCCCGTGGCCAGCATGATCTTGTTCATATTCTCGAAATGCTTCAACGTGATGAACTGCTTGAGGTCGAGTACCTCGCGCGTGATCACCAGCAGCGTCATCACCATGGCAAAGCCGGAGAAGATAGCGCCGGCAACGAAGTATGGCGGAAAGATCGTGGTGTGCCATCCGGGGAGAATACCGACCGTAAAGTCAAACGAAACAACTGAGTGCACCGAAAGCACGAGCGGCGTCGAAATACCGGCCAGGATCATATAGGCGATCTCGTAGTGGTGCCAGTTGCGCGTCGAACCGGTCCAGCCGAGCGACAGCACGCCATAGACCTTCTGAGCGATCGATCCCTTGACGTAATTGCGAAGTGTGGCAAGATCCGGGATAAGGCCAACAAACCAGAACAGCGCCGAGACGGTAAAGTAGGTGTTGACGGCGAACACGTCCCACATCAGCGGAGACCGGAAGTTCACCCACATGGCCATCTGGTTCGGATAAGGCAGCAGCCAGTAGAACAGCCATGGACGTCCTGTGTGACTGAGCACCATCGTCAGGGCGCAGATTACGGCAAAGATCGTCATGGCCTCAGCCGATCGGTTGATGGCCGTGCGCCACTTCTGACGGAACAGGAACAGAATGGCCGAGATCAGCGTACCGGCATGGCCGATACCGATCCAGAACACGAAGTTCGTGATGTCCCATCCCCAGCCGATCGGGTTGTTCAAGCCCCATACACCGATACCGGTCGTGATCGTGTAGTACAGGGCAAAAAGCCCCCATGCCGCCATGGCTCCGGTCACGCTCAGCGTGGCGAGGTACTTCATCGTGATCTTCGACTCCACGATGCTGGCGATGCGCGCTGTTACATCGCGCATCGTTGGATTACCGAGGACGAGGTCTTCGCGCACCGGCTCTTCACCGTGCGCCGCGCCCTGCATTCGCTCATGTTCCTGGACCACCGTCATGTTTGGTTCCCGTCAGTGAATCGTTCGTTAAATCATTCTGCGTTGTGAACGTATCAGGCGCGGTCGTTGATGACCTTGGCCAGATACGTGACCGATGGACGCGTGTTGATCTCTGCCAGCACGTGAAAGCTGCGCTCACTCTTGCGAGCTTGTGCGACCTTGCTGGAAGGATCGTTGGCATCACCAAAGATGATGGCACCGGCTGGGCATGCCTCCTGACAGGCCGTGATGGCCTCGCCGTCAAGCACACGGGCACGACCTGCATCGCGAGCATGCCACTTGGCCTCATGCAGACGCTGCACGCAGAAGGTGCACTTCTCCATGATACCGCGCATTCGGCCCGATACCTCCGGATTGAACACCAGGTCAAGCGGCTGACGCTCGTCCTTGTAGTTCAGGAAGTTGAAGCGGCGGACCTTGTATGGACAGTTGTTCAGACAGTAGCGCGTACCGACGCAGCGGTTGTAGGTCATTTCATTCAGACCCTCTGGCGAGTGCGTCGTAGCCGCAACCGGACAGACATTCTCGCACGGGGCGTTCTCGCAGTGCTGACACAGCATCGGCTCGAGAATGGTTGAAGTCGGTTCCTGCAATGAGCCGGCATAGTAACGGTCAAGGCGGATCCAGTGCATCTCACGTCCGATCAGGACCTGATCCTTACCGACAACCGGAATGTTATTCTCGCTCTGACATGCCACCACGCACGATGAGCAGCCCGTACAGGCACTCATGTCAATGACCATGCCCCAACGATGCCCCTTGTACTCGTAGTCTCCAACGATGGAAAGGGGCTTACCGGCTTCGTTCTTATTGTACTCTGCCTCAAGAGACTCATTCAGATTGATCAGCTTGCTCAGGGTCAGCGACTGCGCAACGTTGCGCTCGTTCTCTGTGTCACCCGGTGTTTCGCCAAGTGTATGGTGATTCTGTGTCGTAGCAATACGCTGGCGCTCACCGGTAGCCGTAACGGACTTCACGGCGTGATAGCCCGCATTGCCGACGGCAAAGGCATTGGCACCAACGCCCGTGCCGATCGTACCGGCCGCAGTGCGTCCGTACCCAAGCGCCACGACGATTGTGTCGTCGGCCATGCCCGGCTGCACCATAGCCGGTAGCTCGAGTGTGGCATTGTCAGTCGTGATCGAGATGACCTTCTCACTGGCCTTGGCCAGTGCCTTCGGGTCCTCGGTGCTGGCCGAGAGCCCGAGCTTGACGGCCATGGCCGGGCTGATCAGGGCAACGTTCCCCCAGGTAACCTTGGTTACCGGATCAGGCAACTCCTGCAACCAGCCGTTGTTGGCATACCGGCCGTCATAGAGAGCCGAAGATGGCACAGTCATCAGGACAGTTCCGCCGGCTACCGAAGCTTTCGGTAGCATGGCAACCCCGCCCAGATTGGCGCCGAGATCAGCAGAAGCACGAGCGGTTCCTGCAACTGCACCCGTCTGCAGTATGTCAACCCAACTCGTACCCGGGTATGCGGCGAAGACGGCTGCCTTGACGTAGTCAGCATAGGTTGCCGTTGAGGCGAGAAAGGCCGTGTTGACCTTCTTGCCAATGTTCATCAACGTATCCTGAAGTGACGGGATTCCGTCACAAAGCGGCGCAATCACCGGCTGCTGCACCCCAACAGTTCCGTCCGGACTAACCGCCGTGCCCCAGGATTCGAGCCAGTGGGCGGCAGGGATGCTCACGTTTGAATTCTGCGACGTTTCGTCGTCAAAGAGGTTGATCGCCGCGCGGAAATCTACCTTTTTCAGGATCGCATCGTAAAGACCGCCTGAAGCCGAATACTCCGGATTCACATCCAGGCATACAACGGCGTGAACACTTCCAGCTTCGATCTGTGATGTCAGGTCGGCAATGGCTGCCCCCTTCTGTCCAGAGTTAGGAAGCGTAACCGAAGGATCCACAATCTTACCAGCACCGACCGATCCAAGTGCACTGTTGATGGCCACCGCTAATCCGTGAGCATGTGCCGACAGATGCGCACCGGCCAGCACGACGCCACTGCCCGAGGCAGCAGCCTTCAGACGTCTGGCAGCACCGGCAACCGCCGGGTTGGATGCCGAAGCACCACCAACAACAGCCGCGTGCAATTCTTCCAGGAAGCCCTCAATCTGCGAGGGGGCTACACGATGCCGTGCGTCGGCATTCATGCCGGTGGCCGAGAACTGAGACTCCACAACCGTCAGGTGCGACATCTCCGGGTTGGCCTTCGATGGCTTGCGACGCTCGGAGAATCGAACGGTGTGATACAATGCCAGCTTGTCGGCGCCGAGCACATCGGCATCAACACTCACGATCACTGACGCTTTGGAAAGATCCGGTACGATTTCCGCATCACGCCCGAACACGGCGTTATTGGCAGTTGCCTGTCCATCATTGCACACGGCCGGAACGGCAACAACCATTGCGTTCGGGACAGCCGCAACGAACTCGCTCAGAAGCTGGGTGTAGGTTGGCGAACAATGCTCATCGATCAGAAGAGCCACCTTCTTACCCTTTGCGGCGGCCTCACCGATGGCCATCGCGATCCGGCTCACCGCTGCATCGTATGAGGTTTGCTCTTTGCCGACCTTGGCACGACGAATGCGATCCGGATCATAAAGCGAGAGCAGCGATGCCTGCATTTCGGCGTTTGCTGCGCTATTCTTGCTGCTCGGATGGGAGGAATTGCCCGTGACCTTGATAGGGCGTCCCTCACGCGTCTTGACGACAGCTCCGTAGGCAACATTGCGGTGCGAATAGACCGATGCGTAGTAGATCGGCAGACCCGGCGTTGCGTTCTGAAGAGACTTTACCGAGGGCACCAGTTTCTGCTCGGGGCGGCGGCACGCCGCGGCCGTCAGGGCCATGGATGCCGAAACAAGTGCCATGAAGCTCCGGCGGCTGACGGACGAGTCAACCAGAGCCGAAGAAGTGGTCCCGGGAGCAAACTCAGATGTCTCGCCTCGACCCTCGGCGAGCTCGTCTACGCTCTTCCACAAAGGGTTGTTCGATGCATGGAGTGAACGGTCGGACATATTCGAACCTTGTTGGGATGTTTCGTTCTTGTTGGGAGAAGCAATACGGCTGGCGTCAGATCAGTAGTGACATGACGAGCAGTTTTCAGGGCCGACACCGGCCTTCTTCGGATGCGGGATTCCTGCAACCGTCACCGGCGGAACCTTTGCCTGATACCCTCCGTACTGAGGAACCGTCAACGGCTCCAGCTCAGCACGGTCGTGCACCTGCGCCTTGATCGGCGTGAAGATGTATGCGCTATCAAGAAGGTTCTTCATGTCGTGCATCTCTCCGGTAAACACACCCGAAATCGGACGTGCACCGACGATGTTCTTCTCAGGGTTGCGGTGACAGTCCAGACACCAACCCATGCTAAGGGGCTTATTCTGCGATACCACACCCATCTCTTCGATCGGTCCATGACAGGACTTACAGTCGATCTGCGCACGGATGTGACGGCTGTGGTTGAAGTGGGCATAATCAGGCACCTTATGAATCCGCACCCATTGGATCGGATTGCCCGACTCGTACGAGTCACGGACCAACTGAAGCTTTGGCGACTCGGCCTTGACCGCCGTGTGGCAGTTCATACAAGTCTGCGTAGTGGGCACAGGCGAATGAGCCGACTTCTCAACGCCGGCATGACAGTACTGGCAGTGGATCTGCAACTGTCCGGCATGAAGCTTGTGCGAGAATGGGACCGGCTGCTCAGGTCGGTACCCGACATCGGCAAAATCATTCCGGAATCCGAAGTATGCAATGAGGACAAGCACCGCGACGACGCCACCTGCGACCGCCCCGCCGATCTTGACCCCCATGTCGAACTTGCGTGAAAACATTCGCTTCCCTCAGCTAAAAATGACGTGCAAATATACCGTTCGTGGTAAACCTACATCGCATGGTTGTCCACATGAATCACGCGATGGTATTTGGATGCTGTCGAAGACGCCGCGCAACGGCGATAATACCGACCGTCAGGATCGTCATCGGCACTGCCAGCATGACGATAACCGACAACGAGTATGCCTCACCAACTGTGGCGTTGTGACTGTTCTTGGTGTAACTGTCCTTGCAGGCCGGACATGCCATCACATCCTGCGCTGCCAACAGCAACATCATGACGATGGTGTTGATCATTCCTGTTTTCATTGTGCCGCTCCAAACCATTGATAAAGCATGAAGTACACGATCACGCCAGTCACGGATACATAAAGCCATATCGGGAGGGTGATCCGTGCAATGCGCCGATGTGTCTCCACCGACATGCTCAGCCCCCTTCGAATGGTAATGATGGCCAGCACCGGAACAGTTGCCGCCAGTGTAACGTGTGAGATCAGCAATGCCAGGTAAATCGTCCTCCATATCCCCTGCCCCGGGAATACGGTGTTGTAGGAGCCGGTGGTGGCATAGAGGTGCCATTTGTGAAGAAGGTAGCAGGCGAGAAAAACGACCGATACGGCAAAGGCCGTGATCATCACTGATCGGTGCTGCTCGATCTTCTTCTGACGGATCAGACGATACCCGACCAGCAACAACGCCGTGCAAACGGCATTGAGCGTGGCATTCAGCGCTGGCAATTGTCCTAGGTCCATCACAGTGCCTTTAGAATTCCACGCAGTTTTTCAACATCAGATGCGTCAGCACTATCGAAGTATCCCCGTACCTGCATAGCTGAATCGACCAGTACAAATCGTGTCGAATGCAGATCAGGCTCTGCCGGTGACACAAGACCAAGGTCATTGCTGGAGACCGAGATCATTGAGTCAAGGGGCATGTTGACAAACGCCCATGTGCTTCTCTGTGCACCATAGCGTGCAGCATACTCACGAAGCACACTGGGCGTGTCGAATTCAGGATCCGACGTCAGTGAAACAAAGGAAACCTTTGAGGAGAACTCGCGATATATGCCGGCCAGGGCTGTGTTGAGCGCAGGACAGACCGTGCCACAGCGACTGAAAAAGAATGAAGCAATCCAGGGTCGCCCCCTGAGTGCTTCTGCCCGAAACTCTGCGCTGTCCTGATCACGTCCGACAAATGAGGAAACTCCCCGCAGCACAGGTAGTGTGTCCCACGGAGATTTCGCTTCTGAAGCCGGGTCACGTGACTGTTGGCATGCCTGAGATAGAACAAGCACAACCAAGAGGATCACAACGGCTGTTGGACGCAGAGAGTACATTGATTTCCGATCAGTGACCGCCGTGCCCAGCACCGTGATGCTCGCCCGGATGGAGCTGTTCGTAAACCGTCCGTGTGACCTTGTTGTTCGACGGAGTCTTTCCGAATTCGAGATTCAACCCGAATGTCAGCACGAAAAACAGGAATACCGGAACGTACACAAAGAAGCGAAGGAACGGATTATCGAACTTCAGGTGCATGAAGATATACATCACACATACCACCTTGAAGACGGCAATGGCAAGTCCCAGCGTGATGTTGTAGATGTATCCGTTCGGCAGCCCGTGAAACGGGTCGAGTTTGGCTGCCGCCACTGTGAGCAACGTCATGGCGCACAGCGTATAGAACACCTTCATGTAGGCGGGAATGACGTTTCCGTGGTCGTGACTCATGGTTGTTCTCCTTGGAATTGGAGGTTTGATGTCTGTTTATGGGAAGATGAGGTACAGTGCCGGGAAGATGAAGATCCACATAAGGTCCACAAAGTGCCAGTAGAGACCAAGTGTTTCGACCTTGACGGGATACGGGTAACCGTGCTTGCTGTACGACTTCAGCAGCATGAAGATCATCGGGATCATACCGGCAACGACGTGCAGAGCGTGGAAGCCAGTCATGATGAAGTAGAACGAGTAGAACAGCGTGTGGTTTTCCTGACCCGGGAAGAGCCCGTCCTGCCACTTGGCACCGTACTCGAAATACTTGACGATCAAAAAGCCGAAGCCTCCGAGTATGGTCAGTCCGAGAAACGTGCGGAACTGCCCCATGTTATTGCGCTCAAGATTGTAGATCGATAGGGCCATCGTCAGCGAACTGCCGATCAGAATGAACGTATTGAGCAGAGCCAGCGGCCATGCAAGGTGATGCGAGGCCTCATAAAAGGCCTGGTAGTTCGTGTTCCGGAGCACGATGAAGGTGCCGAAGAACCCCGTGAAGAACATGAGCTCAGAAGCAAGAAACGCCCACATGGCAAGCTTACCATGGGCGATCTTGGTGACCGGCTCGTGAGAAAGATTCAGTGCTGCAGACATGCTACCACCTGTTGTGATTGATCATTGTTTGTCGAGAAACATGAGTACGACGATCCCCATAAGGACCGCGTACGACGTGAGCAGAACCTTGCGCGCCGAGGCAGCATCGGGATTACGATAAAAAACCGCACTCTGAATCGTCAGCCATAGCCCCAATCCAGAAACACCGACCAGATACACCATGCCGGTTACCCCGAGGATCGTGGGCAGCACTGCCGAAAGCAGGAGCAGAATACTCGTCAGCGTCATCTGCACGGCCAGCGTCTTACCGCTTTCATCACTGATTGCCCGCAACACCATGCCCCCTTCCCGATAGTCGGCACGATACATCCATGAGAGAGCATAAAAATGCGGGAGTTGCCAGAAGAACAGGATCGCAAACAGGACCCATGCCATGGCATCGGCAGATCCTGTTACCGCAGTCCACCCGCCCATGAAGGGCAGCGCACCGGGCACACCGCCAACGATCACTGCAAGCGAGGATCGTGTCTTGAGCGGTGTGTATACCATCACGTAGCTGAGCCACGTCGCAATGGCAAGCCAGAACGTCAGTTCGTTCACCGTCCACAGCAGTGCCGCACCGATGATCGAGAGTACGGCAGCAAAGATCGAGGCCCGGAGCACTGATATCGAACCGGACGGAATAGGACGCTTGGCTGTGCGCTTCATGCGCGCGTCAATGTCGCGCTCCATAATGTGATTGACGACACAGCTCCCGCTGCTGATGGCCAGTGTTCCAAACATCGTCGCAGCCAGGTGTGTGGCGCCTTCGATGGAGAATAGCGAACCCGACGACGGCAGAGCAATGTAGTATCCCGCCAGCGCGGTCATCATAACCATTTTGCTGATGCCGGGCTTGGTGAGCTCATAGTACGAGGAGAGCACCGATGGCTTGGATTCTGCCATTTGCGTTTCGAGAAGCGCCTCTGTGTTCTGCATGGACATGATCAGCGTCCCCCACCCTGATGGGCGAGACCGCCGATCGTTTCGTCAGAGGTCTGATTAAGGGGCTGACGCAGCACAGAGAACATCGTCGAGGCGTTTAAGATCAGGATCGACACACCCACCATCACATGCATGGTGGTCACCAACTCCCCTCGCGCAGTCCAGAGTATGCCAGCTCCGAGCAGGATCTGCACGCCGACAAGTGCCATCGAGGCGAGTGCCGTGCGCATTGCGTCCAATGGAGCCCCCTGACTACGGAGCTTGACGTACTGCACTATGATAAGCACTGCAACAATGTAGGCCAGCGTGCGATGCACAAAGTGGATGACAACCTGCGGATACTGCCACAGTTCCGATGACGGAAAGAACCCGGCATCGCTCCAATGAGGGAACGAGTTACTAACGCCCCATGAGAGCGTGTGACGCGTCAGGGCGCCAAGCACAAACTGCATGAAGGTTAGCGCCCAGGTAAGCACCACCACCGAGGCCATCGAGCGCGACATGACAGCCGCGTGCCTGCGGGCCTTCCATGAGGCCGATGTCAGCAGCGTGATGCCGAGAACGATCATTAAGAACAGCTGAGCAAGTACACCGTGTGTGGTCGATGTCCAGTCAGGCAGATTATTCCTGACCGTGTATCCCCCGAAGGTCCCCTGCAAGCAGACAGCCGTGAAGGCTGCCATGCATAACCAGACAATGCGCTGCGCGCCAGACATCCGCAGTGCGCGGACAACCAACGAAACCGTAAGAACTGCCAGCAGGACCATGAAGGATTCCATGAACCCTCCCGACATGGCATTCAGGCCGATGATTGCGGTTGCAATCGTTCCGAAGACAACGGCGATCAGTCCGGCCAGGGCCTTCCCGGGACGTTGCTCGGCTGGTGTTGAACGGTAGGCAACGATCAACATGAGCGTGGTAACAAGGCCCACAAGGGTGGCAAACAGGCGATGCCCGTGCTCCCAGAACCGATCCTTTGCCCAGAGCCATTCCGAGGGACTGTATGTGACCATCGGAGCAAGGTTGGACGTTGGCCAGTCCGGGAAAGCCATGCCACTCAACGTGGTGTTGACGTGTCCGCCCCAGACAATGAGGCCGAACGTAAGCACGCACAACACCACACCGATACGGTGCAGTGTTGTGTGCGTCGGTTGCGATTCTGTTGAAAGGGGCATCATACCGGCATGGCCGATGCTGGTCGTTCCTTAGTGAGCACCGAAAGTGCGTGATTCATCCTCGACGACGACCGTGCGATGGTTAACGGTCTTGGAAGCTCCCGGTTCCCACTGAGGCCAGAAGTCAGCCTTGCGGCCTTCAACACCGTACTCATAGGGTCCGCGATAGACCGTGATGTCAGAGTCGAAGTTACCGTGGCCAGGATGTTCCGGAGCAGCCCACTCAAGAGTGTTGGCACGCCATGGATTACGCGGTGCGCGCTTGCCCTTTTTAAGGGTGTAAAGCACGTTGAAGACAAGGATCAGCTGCGCGAATCCAAGAGCGATAGCACCGATGGTGATCACCTCGTTGACGTCTGAAAGCCCCTTGAGAAAGTCATAGACATTCGGATCGTAAATGCGGCGCATATGACCGCCAAGACCCAGAACGTGCATCGGGAAGAATGTCACGTTAAACGTGATGAACGTCAGTGTGAAGTGCAGACGGCCCCAGCGCTCGTTAAGCATCTTACCGAACATCTTCGGGTACCAGTAATAGATGCCTGCGAAGATGCCGAAGAGCGAGCCCCCAAAGAGCACGTAGTGGATGTGTGCAACGATGAAGTACGTGTCGTGGATGTATATATCCACTGGAGCTGATGCCATGAACACACCCGACAGACCGCCGATGATGAACATTGACACGAACGCCAGTGCATTCAACATGGCCGACGAGAACTTAATGTTACCGCGCCAGAGCGTTCCGAGCCAGTTGAAGACCTTGATCGATGATGGAACGGCGATGACAATCGTCGAAAGCATGAAGGTCGTTCCGAGCAACGGGTTCATACCAGACTGGAACATGTGGTGACCCCAGACGATGAAGCCCAGGAAGGCGATACCCGCGATGGCGAACACCATGGCCTTGTAGCCGTAAATTGGCTTGCGCGAGAACGTAGCCATAACGTCGGACACAACACCCATCAGCGGCAGGATCATGATGTACACAGCTGGGTGCGAATAGAACCAGAACACGTGCTGGAACAAGATCGGCTGTCCACCACCGAAGTACTTCGAACTCGTCACCAGGTTGTCGGGCAGGAAGAAGCTCGTATGAAGGAAGTTGTCCATGAACAGCATGGCAAGACCAGCCGCAAGTACCGGCGTGCCAAGTGTCACGAGTATAGCAGTAATAAACAGGGCCCAGACCGTTAGCGGCATGTCAAACAGCTTCATGCCCTTAGCGCGCTTATTAAGCACCGTTGTGACGTAGTTCACGGCACCCATGATCGAAGAGAAACCGACCATGAAGATGCTGATGGTCCAGAGTGTCTGACCCGATATCGTGAACTTGGCCAGGCCCGTCTGAGCAGAAAGGGGCGGATAGGACGTCCACCCGGCCGCAGCATACCCCGTGTCGGTAAAGAACCCGGCCATCATGATCAGACCTGCCGGAGGCACCAGCCAGAACGACCACATGTTCAGCCGCGGCAAGGCCATGTCATCGGTTCCGATCATCAGCGGAATACAGAAGTTGCCGAACATGCCGGCCGCGAACGGGATGATCACGAAGAAGATCATGATCGAGCCGTGCATCGTCAGAAGCTGTGTGTAGAACTCAGGAGTGATGATCCCACTACCGGCCTCAGTCACCCATGAATCCGGCAGAATGGATCCGATCACCGGAATCGGCTTGCCGGGATAGGCCAGCTGCCAGCGGATGAAGAGCGCAAAGGCTCCACCGATGAAGAGAAAGAATAGTGACGACAGCAGGAACTGCTTGGCGATCACCTTGTGGTCAGTCGAGAACACATACTTGCGATACCACGGTAGATCATGGTGATGATCGTGGCCGTGATCTTCGTGGGCGTGTGTGGTCGTCGTCTCAATCGTTGCTGTACTCATACGGTAAGGTCTCCTAGGTCCGGATTACTTGGTGAGTGAAGCGACCGTTGCGGTGTCGGCTTGTGGTGCAACGGCAGGTTGAGGCGAACGTGCAGCGATGGCCTCCGCTACTTTCTTATCCACCCATGCGTCGTAGGCTGACTTACTCAGCACTTCATACTCGGCACGCATGGAATAATGACCGCCTCCGCAGAGCTCGGCACAGGCGAGCTCAAACTTGCCGGTCTTGAAGATGTTGTACCAGATGTTCATCCATGTTCCCGGAACAACGTCCTGCTTGACGCGGGCGTGCGGGAGGAAGAAGCTGTGCAGAACGTCCTGCGAAGAACCATGCATGACAATGTTGGCATTGACCGGGACCTTGAACTGGTTCTCGGTCGTGAAATCGTCCATGCTGTTCGGATCAGTTGAGTCGATGCCGAACGGGTTCAGAGCCGTGATCAGCTTGCGGCACTCGTCACGGTGCGTGTAGGCATTCCGTCCATACTGACCATCTGCACCCGGGTACAGGAACTGCCAGCCGAACTGCTTGCCCATCACAAGAACCTGAACGTCGGCCTTCGGCAGACGCGAGGAGTACTTTGTACGCTCCCAGATATCGTCCGAATAAAGGCCGATAAAGGCAAAGAGAATCGTCGGCAGCACCGTCCAGGTGAGCTCTACGACGTTATTGCCGTGATAGTTATATCCGCGACGATTACGATCATAGCGATACTTCACAAGGAAGTAGCCCATGATCCCGAAGGTCAGGAAGAAAATGCCAACGCTGATCCAGTAAATGATGGCGAACAAGCTATCGAGCTCGCCACCGAAGGTTGACGTGTTCTCAGGGAACCACGGCAACATGTCAAAGTAGGACAGAATGCGATCCATGCGAATCAGACTCCTGGTGATGATGTTTCGTGGTAAAGATTAAGGCAGTTCAGACTCGGTGTACGGGACGGTCCGCGATGCCGTCTCTTCACGCAGGGCTTTGACCTCATCGGGTGTGACGGCCGCACCGGCATTACCGAAGGCGCTGCGTACGTAGGTCAGCACATCGGCGATCTCCTGGTCACTGAGCTGTTCCTTCCATGCGGCCATCTGACCGTTGATCTGTACGCCGTTGCGTTCGATCGGACCACGGAAACCATGCAGCACGATTCCGATCGGCTTGCGGGCATCTCCCTGCGCAAGGGCCGAGCCTGCAAGCGGCGGGATGTTATTCCCCGGAACGCCTTTGCCGCTACCGAGGTGACATGCGGCACAAATACGACCGTAGATAGCCTTACCCGGTCCGCCAGCCTCCCCCGCCGCTGCGGTCTCTGCCGCGGCCGCGTTCGGATCAACCCATACCGGATCGTCTCCGTAGGAAGTGAACAGGCCGCGCACATTGCAGCCGGAGAGCGTAATCATCACCACGATGGCGATAGCAACGACGGTAAATCGCGTCAGCAACATCTGCATTTTTACAGACCTCAGTTGAATGAATGGACAACTGCCAAACGGCCGCCAAATTACGAGCCACAGGCCTAGTGAAAAAGTGTCATGGTTGATGTGCACTTCTTTTTTCGATGTCCACGGTGGGAAAACGGGCCTAAACACCCAATTGTTCCAGGCGAACTACGCAGAATGATGCCCGAGGAACCAATTGACGGTCTGACGGATCCCGTCGGAGAGCTGTACGGCTGGTCTCCATCCTGTAAGGTCGGTAAACGCCTGGTGTGAGCCACGCGTGCGGGCCGGGTCACCTGGCTTTGCCGGACCATGATGCACGGAATGATCACATCCGAGGGCGCTGCGAAGCGCCACCACCACATCGTTGACGCTCGCAGCGCTGTTGCGGCAGATATGATAGGTGCCCTGCACCCGACGCTCAAGAGCAACAACATTGGCGGCTGCCACATCCTGCACATGAATGTAATCGCGCTCCTGAGCTCCGTCACCATGAATGGTAGGAACAGCCCCCTTCATGAAGTTCTCGAGAAAGATGGCGATCACACCGCTTTCACCATGCGGATTCTGTCGTGGGCCATAGACGTTGGTATAGCGCAGCGTAGTGATACTCATGCCATGCGTGATGCGTTCATACTCGGCATAGAGCTCCATTGCCCGCTTGGATACGCCATACGGGGCTATGGGGAGCACGGGATGGTCCTCTGTAGCCGGCAGATGAATGAACTCACCGAGCACAGCGGTGGTGGACGCGAGAACGACGTGGCCGACGCCCGAGGCGCGGGCGGCCTCAAGCAGCCGCAATGACCCGAGGACGTTGATGGTGGCATCGTGGACCGGCTTCTCAACACTGACCCGCAGCTCCATGTGCGCCGCATGGTGGTTGATGGCATCGAACTTCTCTGCCTGAACAAATGCAGAGAAGGCATCCTCCGTAATGGACATCTCAACAAATTGAGCGCCGGCAGGAATATTCTCCCGAAAGCCCATGGAGAGATCGTCGAGGATCACCACCTCGTGTCCGGCATGCAGATAGGCCTCGGCCACATGTGATCCGATGAATCCGGCACCGCCGGTGACAAGAATCTTCACAAGGCCCTCTTGGCAATGTCGGTTCGATGGTACTTGGTGCTGAAGGAGATCTTCTTACACGCCGCATACGAACGCGCTACGGCCTGGGCGAGCGTGTCACCGATGGCAGTCACGCCAAGAACGCGTCCACCGTTTGTGACAAGATCATCATCAGACATCCGAGTGCCGGCATGATAGACGGTCACGTAGGGATCTGCCTCGGCGGCATCGATGCCGGAAATGGGAAGCCCCTTTTCGAACGTGTCAGGATACCCCCGCGAGGCCAGCACGACGTTACAGGCAAAGCCCACATGCGTTGAACGGATGGTCGAGGCATCGATCGAACCACGCGCGACTGATGCGAAGAGTGCGGCCACATCGGCATCAAGAACACTCATAACGGCCTGCGTCTCGGGATCACCGAAACGGGCGTTGAACTCGACGACGTTCACATCGTTTCCATCGATCATGAGTCCACAGAACAGACAGCCCACAAAGGGTATACCCTCGAGGGACATGCCGTCCACAACGGGACGGATGATCCGCTCACATACAGCGTCCAGGATGGCAGGCGTCACGACTGGCGCCGGTGCATATGCACCCATCCCTCCGGTGTTCTTACCGGTGTCGCCATCCCCCACTCTCTTGTGGTCCTGCGCCGGCGCAAGCACAACGAAGTCACGTCCGTCGCACACGGCAAACACACTGGCTTCTTCGCCCGTGAGGAAGCCCTCCACAACCACGCCGTCGGCTCCGAACGCTCCCTGATACATACTGTCGATGGCCTCCAATGCCTGCTCACGCGTGGTGGCAACAACCACCCCCTTGCCTGCGGCAAGACCGTCATACTTGATCACCACCGGTAGGTCATGCGCCTGAACGTATGCGCTGGCGTCTACGTGCTGGGCCGCGTCAAAGCGCCGGTACGGCGCTGTCGGCACATGGTGCCGTCGCATAAAGTCCTTGGAAAAGCCCTTGGATGTCTCCAGCTGCGCCGCTGCTTGCGATGGACCGAATACATCGATGTCCTCGGCTCTCAGTGAATCTGCGAGTCCCTCGGCAAGGGGCTGTTCAGGTCCGATCACCACGAGCGTCACATCATGCCGCATGCAGAACTTCTCAACCGCCACATGGTCGGCCACGTTCAGTGTTACGCACTCTGCCTCGCGCGCAATCCCCGGATTGCCCAGCGCAACCCAGAGCTTTTCACACGATTCTGACGCTACAAGCGCCTTGGCCAATGCGTGCTCGCGTCCACCTGAACCGATAAGAAGGATTCTTTCCATAGATGGCGAAGATAGTTACGGAGTGACGAGTGACCAGTGACGAGTGACGAGTGACCTGTGACGAGTGACGAGTGACCTGTGACGAGTGACCTGTGACGAGTAACCAGTGACGAGTGACCTGTGACGAGTGACCAGTGACAGATTACCGAATTACGATGTCATCGGTCATCGGTCATCGGTCATTCGAACTCATGGATCCCCGCTTTCGCAGGGATGACGATCCGTACCTCCGTCACTCCGTCACTATCTTCGCGCCCATGCTTATCCTCTGGGACATTGACGGAACGCTGCTTCGCACAACAAACGGTGTTGGACGTGAAATGTATATCCGTGCTTTTCGTTCTGTGCTCAAGGCCGACGTAACGGCTTCCGTTGCTTCGATGTCGTTTGCCGGACGCACGGATCGGAGTCTTGTGCACGAGATCGGCGCGGCGGTGGGTTTTTCGGCTGATGACATTGAGGCGGCATGGCCCTTGATCGAGCGCGACATGAACGCCTCTGCAAAGGAGCTGATCCGACCCGACACAACGATCATCATGGACGGGGCTCGGCAAACGCTGGAGCATCTGAGTGAGCACGGCGTCGGACATGCCCTGGTTACGGGCAACGTCGAGCAGATCGGTTATCACAAACTGGCGATGGTCGGACTCGACGGGTTCTTTCAGCACGGGGCGTTTGGTGGACATCATGCCGACCGGCGTCTGCTTCCGCCCCTTGCCATCGAGAGATATAATACAGCCAAAGGAACATCCTACACAACTCTTCAGGCCGTTATCGTCGGTGATGCCATCGGCGACGTGGATTGTGCCCGGGCGCATGACATCGTCTCACTGGCCGTGACCACCGGCGTTCAGTCGGCCGAGGTCCTCAGACAGGCCGGTGCGACACATGTCATCGATTCTCTCCACCCACCGGACCGAACGACGAAACTGATTCGCACACTTCTACGACGATGGATCGTTATGCCCGTCTCTCAGGAATTGCTCGATCATTATCACAACACGCGCTTCGAGGTTGAGGGCTTGGATACCCTAAGCATCGGCAAGCCCCTACCAGAATCCGTCATTGCCTGGGCAAAAAGTCAGGGGGCGAACATGGTTGCCCTGCTCGGCGCAGAAAACCCCCAATCAACACTCTCAAATGCAGATGATAACGCAGCACGTAATGCTGCATTGATCGCCGAATGCACCGAGCGCGGACTCCCCAACCTGCCAGCTCTTGGCCTTACCGATGACTGGCGAGAAAACCACCTGCTGGTAGCCGGCCTTACCCGCGAAGATGCCGATGACTTCCGACGTCGCTATGATCAGACCACCGTGCTGCACGCAGCCATCGATGGCATCGTGGAGCTGGTTGGATTGTGAAGAATTGACAATCCACGATAGCGATCCATCAACGATAAGGTCACGTTTTGATTGATATGGGGTAACATCTCGCCAATAAGTTGCGAGAAATCTTTCACCCACTGTCTTTCGGAGTTGATCTATGTTTCTCACTATCAGTGATCTCGAAAACAACGTCCAGTCTGAACTGCATGACGTTGAGTCGGCCGATGAGTTGAACCAGGTTATTTCAGATCTCGATGGTGTCGATGTCGAGTCCATCATCGCTGGTAATGATGAAGCGATCAACGCTGTCAATGACGATGACAACGAATCCGGTGATGACGAATCCGGTGATGACGAATCCGGTGATGACGAATCCGGTGATGACGAATCCGGTGATGACGAATCCGGTGATGACGAATCCGGTGA
>JBEIIK010000029.1:0-21624 GCA_040380835.1 Ignavibacteria bacterium
CCACAGACTCATGCCGCAGCATCAGGCTCTTCGTCAGCTCCATGCTCCGGAGACGATCGACGCCGTCAACGCGGCCCGACACCGGATGAAGTACGAGGAGCTGTTTGTCTTCGAAGTTCATCTGGCCGCGCGCCGCGCCTCGCGCAAGCGTCCAGAACGTGGCTTGCCTATGCAGGCACAGTCGGTACGTGCGCGGGCTGTTATGGAGTCGCTACCATATGAGCTCACATCGGCTCAGAAACGAGTGATCCGGGAGATAATCGCCGATATGACCTCCGGAACGCCCATGAACAGGCTGCTGCAGGGGGATGTCGGATCGGGCAAGACGATCGTGGCTGCACTGTGCATGCTCAATGCGATCGATAATGGCTATCAGGCCGTACTGATGGCGCCCACAGAGATCCTGGCTGAACAGCACTTTCACAGCTTGTCGAAGCTTTTGGAGCCCCTTGGCAATGTCACTGTCGCACAACTGGTCGGGGCGCAGCGATCGGTGGCGCGGCGTCATGCCCTTGAGCTGATTCGCTCGGGGACGGCGCAGATCGTGATCGGTACGCATGCATTATTTGAAGCCCATGTTGACTACCACAAACTCGGTCTGATCGTGATCGACGAGCAGCATCGCTTCGGCGTGGCGCAGCGCAAGGAACTGCGGCGCATGGGGCAGCAGTCCCATGGCGAACAGCTGCGCACTCCCCACATCCTGGTTATGTCGGCCACGCCTATCCCGCGCACGCTGGCCATGACGCTCTATGGCGACCTAGATTCTTCGGTTATCGATCAGATGCCTGCCAACCGCAAACCCATCATCACGCGCGTGGTCTTTGAGTCCTCGCTGGTCGAGACATTCGGGTTCATCCGCACACAGGTCGCAAGTGGACGCCAGGCGTACATCGTCTATCCGCTGGTTGAGAAGAGTGAGAAGGTGCAGGCCAAGAGTGCCGTTGAGCATTACGAGTGGTTGCGTGATGAGGTGTTCCCGGATCTGCGCGTTGGACTTCTTCACGGACAGATGCTCTGGAATGAGAAAGAGGATGTCATGCGCTCCTTTCTGCGTCGGGAGTATGACGTCCTGGTATCAACAACGGTCATCGAGGTCGGTATCGATGTCCCGAATGCATCCGTGATGCTGATCGAGAACGCGGAGCGTTTTGGCCTGTCGCAGCTGCACCAGCTACGCGGACGCGTGGGCAGGGGAGCTGAGCAGTCCTACTGTTTTCTGGCCACCAAGGATCACTTCCGCTTCCAGGTCTCACGCTCGTCATCCGGTGAGGAAGCAATGGCCTCTGTTGTGCGTCTGCGCACCATGGAGCAGACCACGGATGGATTCAAGGTCGCTGAAGTTGATCTGCAGCTTCGCGGTCCCGGTGACGTGATGGGAACACGCCAGTCAGGCGTTCCGGAGTTTCGATTTGCCGATCTCGTCGGTGATGCGGCAGTGATCGCCCAAGCACGGACCGATGCTCATGCGCTGCTCGAGGCCGATCCGCAGCTGCGAATGCCCGAACATCAGACCCTGCGTGAGCAGGTGATCCGGCAGTTCGATTCAGGCGGCTTAATCACCGTGGCGTAGTTTTGCGACGATGTCCACACGCCCCGTTTCAACCGACCTCATCAACGTCAACGAGATCTTTGTCTCCGTGCAGGGCGAGGGCACGCGTGCCGGGATGCCATGCCTGTTCGTCCGCTTGCAGGGATGCCGCCTGAGGTGCTCATGGTGTGACACCCCGTATGCTCTGGATCACCGAGAAAAGGGGCGGATGATGTCGGCCGAAGATCTTGTCTCGGAGGTTGAAAGGGCCGGGATCAACTTCGTTGAGTTCACCGGTGGCGAGCCCCTTGAACAGCCGGCGCTGCTGCCGATCATGACTGATCTGTGTGATCGTGGCTATGCGGTTGCAGTGGAGACAGGTGGTCACATTGACATACAGGGGCTTGACCCCGCAGTTGTGTGCATCATGGATGTCAAGTGTCCGGATTCGAAGATGGCCTCACTAAATCGGCTTGAGAATCTTACCCATCTGCGGGCGCATGACGAAGTGAAATTCGTCATCGCCTCGCGCAGAGACTACGAGTTTGCCCGTGAGATCGTGCGAGCCCATGATCTGGAGAATCGTGTGGCTGCCGTGCTGATGTCATGCGTCTTTGACGCGCTTCCGTTCGTGAGTCTGGTCGAGTGGATCCTTGAGGACCGCCTCAACGTGCGTTTTCAGTTGCAGATGCACAAGTTCATCTGGTCACCAGAGACCCGCGGAGTCTGACGGTATGAAACGATGTCATTGTAGGATGGCGCTTGGAATGATCCTGGTTGCGTTAGTGTGCGCTTCGACGCCGTCGATGGCGCAGTTGATGGCGCAGAGCGGATCAAGCGCGACTCTACCGCTGCTGCATCCGCACTGCAACTCGGCAGCCGATGACTATGCGCCGTGCGGTGATCTCAATGGTAAGACAATTCTACTGACGACAGAGCGGGATGGTGTCGCGCGCGTGGTTAGCTGCTCAGGGAGTGGAGAAGTTTCGCCACTTGAAGGAACGTTTAACCGTACGGGTATGGCTCGCGGATACGTTTGTTTATCCGCTTCCGGTGAAGGGTATGGCGTGGCGTACCGATCTGCCGATCGGCAAAGCCGTGCATCGATCGTTCGAGTGCGTCGCACGTCAGCCGGACTCGACATCGGTGAGCCCCTTTCGGAGGTCATTGACGAAAGCTACACGGCACAGCCGACACTTGCCCCGGATGGAGGTCGATTGTTGTTCGTATCTGATAGACAAGGGGGCTCTGGTGGCCTTGACATCTGGATGCTTGAGCGTCGTCTTGATGGCACGTGGTCGGCCCCGCAGCATGCAGGGGAGGCACTGAACTCGCCCGGGGATGAGGTCTCGCCATGTCTTATCTCGGCAGACACTCTGCTGTTTGCCTCGAACGGCATGGGCGGTCAGGGTGGCTTTGATATCTACATCGCTGTCTATCGCAATGGTCGCTGGAGTGACCCCGAGCCCCTTGATGCCATCAATTCGCCATACGACGAAAGTGATGCCGTGAGGATCACATCCGGCATGTATGCCTTTGCTTCCAACCGTCCGGGCGGACCTGGTGGGTTTGATGTCTGGCTTTGGCGGCCGGACCAAGCGCGCTAGAATCCCCAGTAATGTCTGCGCCCTGAGCCAACAAAGGTGAGACTGATCACTTCGACCAGCGTTTGGCCGTCTGCGTGTATCCCGGGACCGCCAGTGTTGTCATGCCGAGCAGCGCGCCAGCCGGGCCAAGATTGACTACTGCGGCCTTCTGCTCCGTCTTGACGATGCCAATGCCATCGGCGAACCAGATCGTACGCACGAGGCTGATCGGCACGGGGATACTGTTGATGCCAAGATTCGCGTACAGAGTAGCATTAAGGTCCAACTGAACCTTCTTGGTTTGAAGCGTGGTGTCGTTGATCGTCACTGATTCGTCGGCGAGCTGCTTACCGACGAAGTTCAGGCCTCCGGAGAGTTTCACGCCAGGAATCTGAGCAAAGTCAAACGGAGCGATCGTGTCCTTTAGGGCCGTCCATGAGGGCTTGCTGAAGTCAGCGACCATGACCTGCTTACGACCAAGGTCAAGCACGAAACTCACCAGGTCATATCGGATGGCGAACTCCTGCGTAATGACGCTATTACTTTGCGTGATCGTGACCGTGTCATTGGCTTCACCGCCAACAAACACATGAGCAATTGACTTCTCGGCACCACCGGTGCTTGAACGCTGCACAACAACGGTGCTATCGTCGGGAGCTGGCGTGTCAGTGGTCTTTCCTGTGCCGGCGTCGATAGCAACGTCAACATTGCTATGAATCACGTAGCTGCCGCTTGCGCGGACGTACGTTCCTATTGCCGTCGGGGCGGTCGGTTCGTCGTCACTGCAAGACGACAACGTCAGAGCAAGGGCAGCAAAGCCGAGCAGGGCAAGTGTGCGCATGGCAGTTCTCCATGGACCCGAGTACAGGACCGGGTTGTAGTTAATCACGGAAATTGACAAAAAACGGAGCGGAGGGCGAGGGACTCGAACCCCCACAGGATCTCTCCCGGCTGTTTTCAAGACAGCTGCAATACCATTATGCGAGCCCTCCGTCGGCGTGAGCCGGACGAATTTACGAAAATGTTCGAACGTCACTCAATCTCGATATCAGCCGGTGGCCTGGGTTGCTGATACGGTTGCGCCGGCAGATCCAGGAACTCCAGTAGGGACGTTGCAAACATCTGCTGCTTGGTCGCATCAGACAGATCGGCCATGTCTTCTATGAACTTCCCGTGTTCGAGGTCTCCGAGCGGAAACGGATAGTCCGTACCATACGCGATTTTGCTTTCTCCGATCAAGCTGATCAGATATCTCAGAGCGTCGGCATTGTGCGTGATCGAATCCACCCAGAATCGGCCCACGTACGCAGCCGGATCCTGCACGCCGTTAACGGCGCACAAGTCGGGTCGGGCATGGTATCCGTGCGAGATCCGCCCGAGTGTAAAGGGGAAGGAGCCCCCTGCGTGCGAGAACATGACCTTCAGGTTGGGGAATCGGTCAAAAACGCCGCCGAAGATCATTGACGTCATCGAGAGCGTGGTTTCGGCCGGCATACCCACGAGCCATTGCTGAAAGTATCGGGTGGTGCGGTCTGAGCCCATCATTTCCCATGGATGGACGAAGATCCCGGATCCGAGGCGCTCGGCTTCGGCCCAGAACGGATCAAGTGAACGGTCATCAAGGTTCATTCCGTTGATGTTGGTTCCGATCTCGACCCCACGAAAACCGAGCTCGTTTACACAACGTCGTAGCTCCTGAATGGCCATTTGTACGTTCTGCATGGGCAGTGTGCCGAGACCGATGAACCGGCCTGGTTGATCAGCCACGACGCCGGCGAGATGGTCGTTCAGAAAGCGACACCAGTCGAGCGTGTCGGCGTCTTTCGCCCAGTAGGAAAACAGTACCGGCACCGTGCAGAGCACCATGGCATCGACGTGGTGTTTGTCCATGTCGGCGATGATTGCACGCGGATTCCAGCAGTTCTCGTCGATATCCCGGAAGAACACCCCGTCGTCGCGCATCATGCGGGCCTTTCCCGGCGCATAATGGTCTAGAAGGATGAATCCTTCGTAGCCATAGCGCTCTTTGAGTGAAGGCCAGCGTTCGGGCAGGATATGCGCGTGCGAATCGATTTTAAGCATGAGCTTCAGTTCTTTGCAGGGGGCTCGATGACGCTTCCGCATTTCGAGCAGGTGCGATGTTCGAGGTTGGTCCAGAATCGCTCGAAGATCGGCGGCAGTTGTATGACGATGTCGGTCAGCGGCAGATACTCTTCATAGAGTTTGGTACCGCAATTTTCGCAGAACCACATAAAAGCATCCAGTTCGGCGGTTTCGCGTTTGCGCTCCACGACAAGGCCGACCGTGTCGGCAGGACGCTGTGGTGAATGGGGCGTTCTGGGTGGCAGCAGGAACATGTCGCCCTCGTTGATGTGCATCTCGCGCGCAACGCCGTCGTCGATGATCTTGACCGTGATATTGCCCTCGAGCTGGTAGAACAGCTCTTCGCCTTCGTTGTAATGATAATCCTTGCGGGCGTTCGGTCCTCCCACGATCATAACGATAAACTCCGTGTCTTCATAGACCTTGGCATTGCCCACCGGCGGCTTGAGCAGATGGCGGTGCTCGTCGATCCATGTCTTGAGCGGGAATGGCTCTCGTATGGCCATAGTGTGTCCTTCCGGAGTTGGTAGCTTTGCAGGCAACAAAGCTACAAATCGGAGTCCAACACATGAATCTCGATCTCACCGGCCGCGTAGCCCTGGTATGCGGCGCTTCAAAGGGAATCGGAAGAGCCGCAGCCTACGAACTGGCTCTCAACGGCGCTACCGTCGTAGCTCTGGCCAGAAGCGCAGACATTCTCAGGGAACTTGTCCCTGATCTTCCGAGCCCAACCGGGGCGCAACACCATGCGCTGGCCGTGGATCTCGCTAACGAAACGGAGTATCTCACAGGTGTGCATAACGTAGTGGATATCGTTGGCCCCATCCACATTCTTGTCAACAACACGGCTGGTCCTGCGGCCGGTCCCCTGCGTGGAGCGAATGTCACTGAGCTCATACAAGCCTTTGAAAATCATATTGTTGTTGCGCACCGTATGATGTCCGCTGTTGTGCCTCTGATGGAACGGGCCGCCTTCGGCCGTATTATCAACATTGTATCCACATCTGTGAAGCAGCCCATCGAGGGTCTGGGTGTTAGCAATACGATTCGCGGTGCGATGTCGAGCTGGGCAAAGACCCTTGCCACTGAGCTCGCCCCGCTTGGCATCACCGTGAACAACGTTCTTCCCGGCGCAACACAGACCGAGCGACTCGATGCCATCATAGAGCGCGGCGCTTCCAGGACCGGCCGAAGCATTAGCGAGACGGCGGCTGCGATGACATCTGAGATTCCTCTGGGACGCTTTGCCAGGCCGTCAGAGATCGCCAACGTGGTGGCCTTCCTTGCCTCGGAGGCCGCCGCATATATCACCGGTACAAGTATCTTGGTGGACGGCGGACGTACCCGGGCACTGAGCTGACGAACGACTTTCCACACAATCCACATTCTGTGGATAACCTGTGTGAAAAACTTACCGGACACCCGTGCTTTCCTCTTGCATGGGTTCCGTCTTCCACATACATTTGTCAAATCAGTAACCCATTGTCAATATGACAGGATATGGTAAATCCTAACCTGTTTTGAAGCGTTGCTGAACGATCGGAAATGGCAATTATCAACAGCTGTGAATAACTAAGCAAAGTTCTTCACATCATTGAGGATATCGGTGGCAAAGCGCAGAAAAGAAGCCGACCATATACCCAGGGCTGAGCGCAGGAGTTCAGGCCTTGTGGTGGCACTTCTGGCGCTGATCTTTCTGTCGTTCATGGCATCGCAGTGGAAGGAGCGGCAGCTGATCGCCGGCATTCACATCATCGGGGCAACGGGGCTAAGCAGGATCGCCGTGCAGAATGCCGTGGACACGATTCTATACCGAAAGACCAAGACCATCACCCTGGCAACAGTGCGCCAGAGCGTTGAACACGTACCCTATGTGCGTTCGGCCGCCGTGTACTTCACTGGAGTGCGCGATATCTGTGTTGATGTGCGCGAGCGACTCCCTGTGGCTCATGTGGTGCGCCCTGGGGGTGAGTTGCGCTACGTCGATGAATTCGGGACGGTGCTGCCAGCGGCACAGGAGCGGACGGCGCACAATGTGCCGTTGCTCGTTGGCATATCTGGTGCGACGCTTTCAGGCCAGCAGGTTGTGGCCATGGTGCAGGTCCTGAACAGCGCGGCGCGCGTTCTCGACCCACGGCTATACCAGTCGATCTCGGAGATGCGCCTTGATCCGCGCACACGTTCGGTCGATGTGATCACCGACGAAGCCGTATGGCGTCTTGGTCGGCTCCACCCGGAGCGAACAGTCGAAGCACTGGCAGACATGAATGTTTTCTGGAAGGATGCCGCGCGCAGTCTCCGCCTGGCCTCGGTCGAAGAGGTGGATCTGCGATGGAGGCATCAGGTAGTGCTTCGATACCGAAGGTATGTTGTGCAGACAACGACTCAGGGGGCTTCTGCATGAGCAATCAATCGATCCATGCCGGACTGGATATCGGCACGACGAAGGTCAGCGTTGTTGTGATGTCGCATGATTCCGCCACAGGAGCCATCGACGTCATTGGCGCGGGTCGGGCCGAATGCGATGGCCTCAAGCGGGGCGTTGTCAGCAACATCAACAAGACGGCCGATGCCATCCGGGCGGCTGTCGACAGGGCCGAGCAGACCAGTGGGTACAAGCTTGGTCCGGTCGTTATCGGCGTTAGCGGCGAACATATCAGCACTTTCACGACGCGCGGAATTGTAACAACGCGCACTTCAGAGATTGGCGAGGATGACGTCAAACGACTTCATGACGAGCTCGCCCAGGTGCACGTGACGCCCGATCGGAGAATCCTGCATGTGATCCCGCAGGATTACATCATCGACGGTCAGGACGGCATCTCGGACCCGCTGGGAATGAGCGGGCGCCGGCTGGAGGCCAACGCTCTGGTTATCACCGGCAGTGCTTCGGCTATCGACAATGTCTATAAGTGTGCCGAACGTGCAGGCCTTCACGTCGATGCTGTCGTTCTGCAGTCGATCGCCAGTTCGTACTCAGTGCTCGATGACGCAGAGCGCGAAGTTGGCGTTGCTCTTGTGGACATTGGCGGCGGCACAACGGACATGGCTGTGTACAAAGACAACGTTCTGCGCTACGTCAGTGTGATCGGAATAGCTGGCCAGCGTGTAACGGACGACATTGTCGCGGTCCTTGGTGTGCGCAACACCGATGCCGAATCGATCAAGGTCTCCTACGGCCACGCCATCAGTGACAGCATACTGCGTGACGAGCATTTTCAGATTCCCGGCGTGGCCGGCCGCACTCCGACGGAGCTTTCAAAGTCCATTCTGTGTCAGGTGATCGAACCCCGCATGGAGGAGATCTTTGACTTCGTTCTGGCCCGCATTCATGAGTCGGGTTTGTCGCATCAGCTAGCCGCCGGCGTCGTGCTCACCGGGGGGTGCACAGAGCTCTATGGTTCGGAATTACTTGCGCAGCGGTCCTTCCGCTTGCCGGTCAGTAAGGGGCTACCCCGGGGCTACACAAACGATGGATTCGCACGTGAAGTCACTACGGCATCTCACGCAACGGCCATTGGCCTTGCTCTATACAGCATCAAGCATCACCACGAGTTTATCACCGACACTTACGATGTTCCACAACCCTCCGAACCCAAGGTTCAAGCCCCCTCTGCAAATCCTCCGGAGGTTCATGTTCATAAAAAAGGCATGGCTCAGCGGCTCAAGGACTGGTTTGAAAATTTCTAACGAGTTAACTTCACGCAACATGACTGATTTCCGGGGGGAATGATGGCAATTGAGTTAGACATTTCTGATCTGACGTCAGACGCACGTATACGCGTGGTCGGCGTCGGCGGTGGCGGCGGCAATGCCGTCCGAACCATGATCGCACGAGGCCTTGACGCTGTCGAGTTTATCGCAGCAAATACCGACCGTCAGGCACTGATGAGCAACCCTGCTGGCACCAAGCTTCAGCTCGGCAAGGACGTCACGCGCGGCCTCGGAGCCGGAGCGGATCCGAACAAGGGGCGCATGGCGGTCGAGGAGAGCATCGATGATGTTCGTGACACCCTTGCTGGCAGTGACATGGTGTTTGTCACGGCAGGCATGGGTGGTGGCACAGGTACGGGTGCAGCTCCTGTGATCGCTCGCGTCGGACGCGAACTTGGTGCTCTTGTTGTCGGCATCGTGACAAAGCCGTTTGGCTACGAGTCCAAACGGCGCATGCTGGTGGCTGAAAACGGCATCAAGGATCTGAGAGAACATGTCGATGCGCTGATCGTGATTCCTAATGAGCGCCTCCTGTCGGTGGTTGACAAGAACGTCACATTCGCCGACGCGCTCATGATGGTAGATACCGTACTGTATAACGCCACCAAGGGCATAGCCGATATCATTTCGGGTGTCGGATATATGAACGTGGACTTTGCCGATGTTCGCACGGTAATGTCTGGGATGGGTGATGCACTGATGGGTATTGGCCGTGCCAGTGGTGAGCACCGCGCCATCGAAGCCGCACAGAACGCTCTCAACTCTCCGATACTGGAGGGTATGTCGATATATGGTGCTCAGGGTCTTCTGGTGAACGTCACTGGTGGTCCGAGCATGACGATGTTTGAGGTCAGCGAAGCTGTTGCAGCCATTGAGCAGGCTGCGGGAGACGACGTCAATCTCATTCATGGGGTCGTCATTGATGAACGCATGGAAGATGAGATGGCGATTACTGTTGTTGCTACTGGCTTTCGCCGCCATGAAGAGCGTCGCGTTGCCAGCACGGCGGTTTCGACATCATCGATGGGACCAACGATCGAGATCATCCGACCGCAGCCGGAGCGTGACCTCGTGGATGAGGCCCCGTCGGCAGCTCCCAGCCCCGTATCTTCAGCAGCATCGGCAGACGTCGACGTTAATGACGTGAACGTTCCTACCTATCTGCGACGCCAGCGTGAACGCGAACAGGAACAGCAGCATCGCCAGCAGACAGGGTCGCCACGCACCGAACCGCCGGCATCAGCCTCGGTTCCGATCACCCCTTCCGATTCCTCTAATCAGCACCAGATGCGCCGCGCTGCTGCCGGCGGCCAGCCGGCCTTCCTGCGGAAAATCATGGATTAGGTTTGAGGTGTGGGGTTTGAGGCGTTGGGTGTGGGGTTGCTCATTGCAGTGATTTTGTGCACGTACCACCCCCCGTGGTGCCCCGAACAACCTACCAGGCGCCCCGCTGAATGCACTACGTACCCAATGTGACAGATTCCTGCTTGCGCGGGAATGACCATAGTCAACCGCACAGATCGTCGACTATCTGAGCTTGACCAGCGTCAGGTTGACCGTGCCACCGCCGAAGTAGTCATCAGCCTTCTGGGATGGGTTACGTGTAGTGACCACGGCGGTGACGCGAATGCCACCCGAGAGCCTCCATTGAAGATCGCGGCGTAGGCGCAGTGGGCCTTTCAAAAGGCCCGTGGCTGAAAGTGTCGTTGACGTTGCATTCACCCGTGATGTAGGCCATGCGCCAAGATCGACACCGGTGCCGCTACGGGTGTTGGCTCGCAGGTGGAGCGAATCACCGATGACGGTAAGCTGAAAGACAGTGTTTACGGCGTCCGCATTCCCCAATTGCAACGCTCCGGCGGCATTACGTGCCGTTCCTCTGTACACACCCGTATGGGTTGATAGGGATGATGGCTGTAGAAATGTTCCGACAAGCAGCAACAGAACGATCATCGACATGGCTTACTCTGCGGGCTGTTCGTGAACGCGACGGAGCAACAACATTCCAATCATAAGGAAGATGATCAGAGACAATAGAGCATAACGGTAACTATTGCTGAGCGAAAGAACCACCCCGAATGTCAGGGGGCCGATCCAGGATGTACCCTTGTCACTGATCTCATAGATCGAGAAATACTCAGCTTCGCGTCCGTGAGGGATGAGCTTCGAGAACATCGACCGGCTAAGGGCCTGCGAGCCCCCTAGCACGATGGCGATGACCACTGCGAGCAAGTAAAACCACGAGCCGCCGGCCGGCATCAGGTACGCGATAATCAGCGCCATGGCCCATCCAAGCAGGCTTATCGAGATCGATCGAAGTGTACCGATGCGTGAGGCAAGACGCTCGAAGAGGATCGAGCCGGCGATAGCGACAAACTGAACGAGCAGGATCGACTGCGTCAGAACGTCCAGTCCGAGTCCGAGTTCCTGACTGCCATAGACGCTGGCCATGGAGATCACTGTCTGGATAGCCTCGTTGTACAGAACGTAGGCCATGAGGAATCGTGCCGCCTGGGGATACTGTCGAATATGGCGGATAGTGTCGCGCAGCTGGGTTACCGCCGCGCCGACGCGGACGCGTCCGACCTTGGCACGGATTCCTTTGAGCAGCGTCAGCGGAATGATCGTAAAGAACGCCCACCACAGGCCCGTGCTGGCGAGGATCATCCGGATCGTCCATGACTTCTCGTCACCCGTAGTGGCGGACTTGAACCACAGAAGGTGCAGCAGCAGAGCCAGGCCTCCGCCGAGGTAGCCGAATGCCCAGCCGCGCGAGGAGACAGCATCGCGTTCACGAGGTTCGGCCAGATCATTCAGGAAACTGTTCGCGACGACGATGCTCGCACCAAAGCAAGCGTTAGCAATGATGAACAGACCGGCGCCAACCAGGTATGATGTTGCATCGTGCTGCACAACGGACATACTTACCGTTGCTGCCGCCCCGATGAATGCCGTTGCGGCTAGGAGCTGACGTTTACGATGCGAGGCATCGGCCAGCGCACCGACGATCGGCAGCAGGATCATCTGCATGATGACCGATGCCGACACGCAGAACGAGAACCAGGAACCCGGGTGCAGGGACAGTCCCAGCACGTGCAGATGACCGTCAACGGCCGCATGCTCAGCCACGGATGTCAGGTAGGGGCCGAGGAAGACTGTTACCACCGACGTCGTGAAGGCGCTATTGGCAAAGTCGTAGAAGTACCAACCGAGGCGTTGATGGGCAAGCGTGAACATGGGCCGAATATACGTCCTTCGTTCTCGCTGCATAGCCCCCTAAATTGCAGTTCACACGAGCAAGGAAACTGTATGCATGTGCTTGGACCAAGCAAGAACTTCCTGGCGATCGAGCCGGAACATTCATCACTCGAGACATCGAAGATCGCGATCGTCTCTGCCCCTTACGAACACACCGTAACCTATGGTGGCGGAGCCAAGCACGGACCCAAGGCGATTGTAAAGGCCAGTGCCTATGTCGAGTTTTATGATGACGAAACCGACCGCGAACTGTGCTTTGATGCCGGCATTGCCACGCTGGCGCCCATCAAATTCGGCAAGGCCGTTGATCGTGATGCGCTTGACATGATCGAAGAGCAGATTAATGCGCTCATCGAGATGGAAAAGTTCGTTGTGACGTTAGGGGGCGAGCACACGATCTCAACAGCCCCGATCGCGTCTCACTACCGTGCGTACCCGAAGATGAGCATCCTGCACTTCGATGCGCACTCGGACCTGCGTCAGCAGTATCAGGGTTCACCGTGGTCGCACGCCTCGTTCATGGCGCGCGTGGCGGAGTTCTTTCCCACGAAGCGCATCACGCAGGTGGGTATCCGTGCGCAGTGCATCGAAGAGGCACAGTTTATCCGGGAAAAGAAGATCAATACATTCTACGCGTCCGCCATTCGGCGCGGACTGCACGGAGTGAACTGGCACAAGAGCGTGGTTGATACACTTGCCAAGGACGTCTACATCACCTTTGACGTTGATGCCTTTGACCCGGCGATCATGCCAGCAACAGGGACTCCGGAACCTGACGGGCTGCTCTACAGCGAAACCATCGACGTTATCCGCGCTGTGATTGCCAGCGGTCGTCGGATCGTTGGCCTTGATGTTGTCGAGCTTGCGCCGATGAAGGGGCTTTCTCATCCCGATCTGACGACGGCCCGGCTGATCTACAAGATCCTTAACCTAGCATTCACATCACCAGCAAAGAAACAATGAACCTCCGCGAAGAAATCGAGCGGCTCTATGCACTTGACCCGGCAGAGCTCAAGTACGACCCGATGATCGGCGATGTCTGCGATGAGATCCTCAAGTGTCTGAATCACGGAACGATCCGTGCTGCCGAACCTGATGCCGGCGGCAACTGGATGGTAAACGCATGGGTCAAGCACGGTATCCTGCTGCTGTTCCGAATGGGGTCAATGCAGGAAATGTCAACGGATGACAACTTCCGCTTCTTCGATAAGCACACCCTTCCGACCAAGCGCATCGTTCTGGAGGACAACGTTCGTATCGTTCCCGGCGGCTCGTCCGTGCGAACCGGTGCATTCCTCTCTCCGGGAGTGATCTGCATGCCTCCGATGTACGTCAACATTGGCGCCTGGATCGGACCCGCTACGATGGTCGATAGTCATGCGCTCGTTGGCACCTGCGCCCAGATCGGAGCTCGCGTGCACATCAGCGCAGCCGCTCAGATAGGGGGCGTTCTGGAGCCCGCCGGGGCACGTCCGGTGATCATCGAGGACGATGTCATGATCGGTGGAAACTGCGGTGTGTACGAAGGTGTGCGCGTGGGAGCGCGGGCCGTGCTTGGCAGCGGGGTGATCCTTAATGCCTCGACGCCCGTCTACGATCTCGTCAATGAAACGGTCATTCGCAGCGGGACTGATCAGCCCCTTGCCATCCCTGAGGGAGCTGTCGTTGTGGCCGGATCGCGTGCCGTGCAGAACGAGTGGGGGCGCAGCCACAGCTTGGCTGTAAGTACGCCGCTGATCGTAAAGTATCGTGATGAGAAGACCGATGCCCGCACGGCGCTCGAGAGCGCATTGCGGTGACGTTGCGCGTGTCCTAACTCAGCGTAGGATCACCCTTTTCGCGGTTCAATCGTACGGCCTGCTTGACCATGGCCTCGAAGATCTCGCGGCGCACATCCTTTGCAGAACGCAGGGTCATGGTGCGCATCATGGTCAGATCACCGGAGAGCAAACCGTCGGGGTCGCTCAGTTCCGTGCCGCGCCAGAACCCGAAGGTCACATAGTCCTTGTAGGCTTTGAAAAAACAGACCGGACCATTGGCACTGAAGACGGGCTGTGACCACATAATGCTTTCTTCGATGTCCGGTGCCACGGCCTGGACGATGCCGCGTAGAGTGCTCAGCACTTCCTTCTGCCAGCCCTTGTGTCCGTTGACGTACTGCTCGACGGTGGCTGCACTGACTGGTACGTAGGCTGGCGCTTCTTCGCGCTGCTTAGGAGAATCGACATACTCTCCTCGGGAACTCCGGCGATTGAGTACCGAGCCCCTTGGCGGACGTTCCTTCTTCTCACCTTTCGGTTGCTCAGGCCGCTGGCCCTGTCCCGGACGCGGTTGGCGTTGCCGATCCTGCGATGCGGCCGGGGTTTGACCGGCCGGCTGGGTCGGACGCTGCTGGTTAGCCGCTACGCCGTCGGCACCTTCGGTCCGGCCGCGATTGCGGTTACGGCGGCGGTTTCGTCCAGAGCGATCTCCGGACTCACCGGCCGGCGACTGTTCGTCACCAGCCGGTGGTTGGGATTCTGGTTGTCGATCCGGCGGCGCGCCACCCGAGACATTCCGTCTCGGTGGGTGCTGCTGGCGCCCTTGGGGCTCGTTGGACCCTTGAGGCCCTTGCGGGGCGGATTCTGATGACGCTCCACTGTCCTCAGCACGTTGTTGCTGACCTTCCTCGCGTGGTCCGCCTCCGCGGCGTCCACGTCTGCGCCGACGTCCGGAACGGTCGTCTCGTGATTGGTCTTCACCGCCCTGTGGGGCTGGTACTTGCTGTGGATTCTGATCTTCTGATAACGTCATCGTTCTCTGCGGAAAATGCCAAGGTAGGTGGCAAATATACGGAGCCGTCCGAGTAGGGGGCCTGTGGCTGTCTTAACCTTCAAACGGATGGTCGCGAACCGTCGGAATGCGCATCTTGATGAGCTTCTCGATGTCGCGCAAGGACCCACGGTCTTCAGGCGTGGCCAGCGTAACGGCAATGCCGCTGCGTCCGGCTCGGCCTGTGCGGCCGATACGGTGGACATAGGTTTCGGCTGCTTCCGGGACGTCGTAGTTGACCACGTACGGAAGCTGGGCAATGTCGATGCCGCGAGCGGCGATGTCGGTTGCCACGAGAACACGCGTGCGTCCTGTCTTGAAATCCTGAAGAGCCTTCTGACGAGCCGTCTGTGACTTGTCGCCGTGGATGGAAGCGACCTTGAGGCCATCCTTCATCAGGTCCTTCGTAACACGGTCGGCCCCGCGCTTGGTGCGCGTAAAGACCAGAACGCTACCCTCAAGGTCATCGTTGAGCAGATGCGCCAGAAGGGCACGCTTACGGTCACGCTCGACGTAGTACAGTCGCTGATCGACCATTTCCGTTGTCGTGTTCTCCGGGGTTACGGCGATATGAACTGGATTGGACAATAACGAGTTGGCCAGGTCCCTGATCTCACGTGGCAGAGTAGCCGAGAAGAACAGGGTTTGACGCTGCGTCGGGATAAGCTTGACGATCTGACGGATCGAGGGCATGAAGCCCATGTCCAGCATCCGGTCGGCCTCGTCCAGTACGAAGGTATGGATGTGAGACAGGTTCAGGGCGCGATGCTCCACGACATCGAGCAGACGTCCCGGCGTAGCGATAACGATATCAACGCCTCGGCGGATCTGATCGATCTGCGGACGAATACTCACGCCACCAAGAAGAACGACCGAGCGCACTTTCAGTCCCTTGGAATAGGTACGGATGCTTTCGTCGATCTGCACGGCGAGTTCGCGGGTCGGTGCAAGGATAAGTGCCCGTGGTCCGCCGCGGAAAGGGCCTTCGTTGTGAAGGCGATGAAGGATCGGCAGGCCAAAGGCTGCCGTTTTGCCAGTACCCGTCTGAGCACAGCCGAACACGTCGCGTCCGGCCATGACCACAGGGATGGCTTGTTCTTGAATTGGGGTTGGGGTTGTGTACCCGGCAGTTTCTACGGCCTTTTGAAGGGGCGCGCACAGCTGCAGTTCAGCAAAGGTCATAGACCTCTCCTTGATAATGGATGATGATGACACGGTTCCCATCTCTCAAGCCGATCGCTGACCGGCTCCAATGCTACCGTGAATCACCACCTACCAGGAGAGAACGGGGCACAGAGAAGAAAAGCCGCGGTGCCAATGCACCAAAAACATGCCCGACGATTGTCAGGCGGCTGTTCAGACGTGCAAATATACGAAGAAGTGTGGATGATGTGTGGAAAACCACTCAGGCCAGACGTGAGCGGAGCTCCGTGTCAATGGCATCGAGGAATTCTTCCGTGTTGAGATAGTGCTCACCGTGGCGCACGGAGCTACCGTGAATGCATACAGCGAGATCCTTGGTCATGCGTCCACTTTCGACAACGTCGATGCAGACGCGCTCCAGGGTCTGACAGAAGTTGACGAGTTCAGCGTTGCCATCGAGTTTTCCGCGGAACTCCAGGCCCCGTGTCCAGGCAAAGATGGAAGCGATCGGATTGGTGGACGTTGGCTTGCCCTTCTGGTGGTCACGGTAGTGGCGGGTAACGGTGCCGTGTGCGGCCTCGGCCTCCATCGTGGTGCCATCCGGGGTGACCAGTGTGGAGGTCATCAATCCCAGCGAGCCGAAGCCCTGAGCAACCGTGTCGGACTGTACGTCTCCGTCATAATTCTTACACGCCCAGACGAAATTGCCATTCCACTTGAGCGCCGAGGCCACCATGTCATCAATGAGTCGGTGTTCGTAGGTGATTCCAAGCTCGTTGAACTTCGAGGCGAACTCAGCCTCGTATACTTCCTGGAAGATGTCCTTGAATCGACCATCGTACTTCTTGAGAATGGTGTTCTTGGTGCTCAGATAGAGCGGCCAACCCTTCATGAGGGCCTGGTTCATGCATGCACGGGCAAAGCCTCGGATCGATTCGTCGGTGTTGTACATGGCAAGGGCAACACCATCGCCCTTGAAGTTGTACACCTCGTATGACTGCACATCTGCGCCGTCCTCGGGTGTGAACGTCACCGTGAGCTTCCCTTTGCCCTTCGTAACAAAGTCGGTTGCGCGGTACTGATCACCAAAGGCATGACGTCCGATGCAGATCGGCGCGGTCCAGTTCGGCACAAGACGCGGAACGTTACTGCAGACGATCGGCTCACGGAACACCGTACCGTCAAGGATATTGCGGATCGTGCCGTTTGGCGACTTCCACATCTTCTTGAGCTTGAACTCCTCGACACGCGCTTCATCGGGTGTGATAGTAGCACACTTGATGCCAACGCCGTACTTCCTGATGGCCTCTGCGGCATCGATCGTTACCTGATCATCGGTAGCATCACGATGCTCGATTCCGAGATCGAAGTACTTGATGTCCAGTTCCAAGTATGGCAGGATCAGCTTTTCCTTGATGAACTTCCAGATGATGCGTGTCATTTCGTCGCCGTCGAGCTCGACGACTGGGTTGGCCACCGTGATCTTTGCCATGTCCGCTGTAGAAGGTTGAGAGGGGAGTGTTAGGCGACAAAAGTACGGACTCAGAGCGTCATGATGTGAGCCGCCGCAGCGTGACCCGACAGAGCCGCCCCCTCAATACGGGGTCCTCCAAAGGCGTCCCCCGCGATCACCAGGGGTGGTTTCTGACTCAGCAGGCTGAAAGGAGCTTCACACGTCGATGTCGGCTGAGCATAGCGCCATCGGTGGATGACGGCTGAAACGACCTCGCTGCCGAGAATGTGCCGCGCCTCTTCGCATAGAATCTCCAGCGCATGTTCGGGCTGTTCGAGGTGCTGCCGGGCAAAGTCCGATCGACTGTGAATGGTAATGCAGGGCACTGCAGAGATGCCCTTGTCAAGATTGTCCGAGATCAATTCAATGCTCCTCGACCCGATCGGGCGAAATGGTCCGTCAGGGGGCAGACCACTCGGACCCGAGAGTGTACACATCACGGCAAAGCAAGGGTCGTAGACGATCCGCCGCAGATTTGTGATCACCTCCGACTCGATGTCCGCCTCGGACACGAGGTTCAACGCCTGAGGTATCGGCGCTGTAATCAGGCACGCGTCACAAGCCAGATCATCGCCGGACTCGAGCTGAACGTCCCATTGTGCACCGTCTCGACGCACGGCTGTGACCGTGCAGGACGTTCGTACGTCAAGCCCGTTTGCCAAATGCTTGGTGATAGCATTCATGGATGGTGCACCACGATAGCGCTGATGCGAGCCGGATTCAGAGCCGATAAACCATGGCGCAACGACCCCGTCATTCTGCCACTGTTTGACGACCTGGGAGAACCAGTCACTGCGAGCCGTAAGAAACTGAGCACCATGATCGAACACCGCATCCTCAATGCGACGCGTTGCCATGCGTCCGCCTACGCCACGCCCCTTGTCAAGCAGCGTAACATCCAGACCTGCCTCATGAAGCAGGCGTCCGGCCGTCAGGCCGCACATGCCGGCCCCGATGATGAGGATCTTCATGCGGCAAGTTAGCTCGAGCAGAGTCAGTAATTTCGGCGCATGGCCTTTGTCGTCGATGCAGTTCATGCACACGATTACGTTGTCGCGGTTCGTGACGATGCCGACCGTTTCTTTCTCGTGGACCTAACAGAGGCCTTGACGGGGCACCTGGCACCATGCCGTGAGATGAGCGTCTTCTCAGGCGTCCGAGCCGTTACCGGTACTCTAGTCTGGCCGGGCGGATATGACATCGATCCAGAGCACGTGATGGCGTTGGCCAAGCCGTTGACCTCGGATAAAGCCCGCGTCACGTTACAGGCCGCAGATCGCTCGAAGATCCTCACACATCGTGAGGATCTCATGCCGATCATTTCCGTCTTCTTCGGACTCATCGTCCGGATGTTCCACGATGAGCGCCGTCATGACACACCGCACCTGCATGCCTTTTATGGCGAAGATGAGGCCGTGTATGACATCATCAGCGGCGAAACCCTGACCGGAGAACTTCCACGGCGTCAGGACCGACTTGTGCAGGCCTGGATCGAACTCCATCGTGATGAGCTTCGGGCAAATTGGGAGCTCTTACGAGCAGGGGAGCAACCCGTCCTTGTTAAGGGGCTGGAGTAGCGCTCACAAGCCGCTGCACCTTCTGCCGGCAGATCGTCGTGAGCTTGCGCGGTGAGAGGATCGTCAGCACGTCGGCCCAGGAGACAATCCACGAGACGAGTTCCGGTGATAATGGGGCTTGCATTTCCAGAAGCAAGGTGCCGTTTCTCTGAAGTCGGGTCTGCTGAGAGGGATGCCATTGCCGCGAGGCAAAGAAGTCGGCAGCGGAGGCATCGACGCGGAGCCGAATTGTGTGCATTTCACCATCGTAAACGCCGAATCGTGCACGTCGGTAGCGGTGCTCATCGAAGCTGTGCAGAGGCTGCCGGACATCATCGGCCCGTTCGACATGGTCGATGCGGTCCACGGCCAGCGTGATGTACTGTTTGTGTTTTGGATGCCATGCGGCAACGTAGAGCCGTCCGGCATGGTTGATCATCCGGCAGAAACTCACGACGAATGTCCGTGTCTCCGCGCCATGGATCGATCGATAGGTGACGCGATCCCAGTGCGGATCAGTGATGGCAAAGATCACCTGTGAAAGCACCACGTCATCAAGAGCGTTGCTGTAGCGTCCAGGCGTGACCTCGCTGACAACATCCTCGGAGAGGAAGACGGTACCCGGTGCATGGCGCTCCAGCTTGCGAATCAACCGATCAACATCACGTTGCACGGGAGTACTGCGGAAAGCACCAAGGGCCCCCTTCAGTAAATGAAGAGCCAAGATCTCCTTCGAGGAAACAGAAAGGGGCTCCAGTCCCCGATATGACGATGGGATCGACCAGAGCTGCTCACGGCCATTGCGCTCGCAGACAAGAGCCACTCCTGCCTGCTCGATCGATCGGAGGTCGCGCTGGATCTGACGCTGACTCACGCGCGGGGTGTCAGCATCGGTGACGGATTCGAGGATCGCCTGTGTAGAGACTTTGCGTCCGACTGAAAGCAAAGACAAAATCCTGATACATCGAGTAATCTGGGCCGACATTGCCAAGCCTGATAACTGGAGCAGAGTCCGCAGCGCAAAGCACCACGGTTTGAGTTTCGAACGGAGCCTAGGAAAATATGTTTTCCGGGCGACATGATGCGTCGCATGTAGGCCGATCTTTGTCAATGGCTCAAAGTCGCGGTCATACCACCTACAAAAAACGGCACCGTGAAAACGGTGCCGTCTTGCACTGCACAATCCTGGTGTTGGGGACTGAATGGAAGCAGTACCAAATGGATTTGCGTCAGAAGCTACGCCATCAAGCGTTGCGAGACTCAAAACTACTAACAAATAATGGAAAAAGTGCAATTCTCGTACATTCAAGTTATCCTCATGGTACAGGCCGAGGTCATCTGGCATGATTTGTGATGGCAGAATACCGGAACAAGATGTTATCATTTCTAACCAATGTTGTCGATCTGTCAATGCGACAGCTCATCGACAGTGCGACAGGTTGCTTACTTCATGAAGATACGTCTGTTTATCATTGATGACCATCCGCTGATCGTTGACGGATTGGTAACAAGCCTCGGTCGGCACGCGGGGCTTGTGGTTGCTGGATCGAGCTCAAATCCCGAGCAGGGACTGCGTGAGATTCTGGCTCGAAAGGGCGAGATCGATGTCGTATTGCTGGATATATCCATGCCCGGCATGTCTGGGCTGGAAGTCTGCAAGCGTATTAAAAGCGACGGAGGACGGCCTCTGGTGATCTTTCTGACATTCCTAACTGATGAGTTCACACGACTGCAGCTGCAGCAGATTCCTCATGATGGGCTATACTTCAAGAATAGCCCGATCGATGAGCTTGTAGAGTATGTCCGCCAGGTACATGCTGGAGTGGTGCGGTCCGATGACCAGCACGTGCGCAATGCCTCGGGTACGGATGCAGAGCCGGTTTTGTCCCGGACGGAAATCATTGTCCTTTACTATATCGCCGTCAGGGGGCTCACCAGTCGCGAAATCTCCGATATCCTTGATCGAAGCGAGCAGACGGTCATCAAGCATCGGAAGAACCTGATGCTCAAACTGGGAATCCGTAACATCCAGGGTCTAGTCTGGTACGCGATCTCAAAGGATCTGCATATTAATCCGCCGGTCTAGAAAGCCAAGTACTGAAGTACTTAATTACTGAAGTACTGAATTATTTGGATTGCGCGCTATCAGGCAAATAGGCAAGTGTTTGTATTGAGTACTTCAATAGCTTCACTGCATCTGTTGATTTATTTTCCCCTATTTTTGACACAAACGCCATTAAACATTTACCTTTTTTAAATTTTTCCCCATGATTGTTTTTTACGGAAGCAGAAGCAAAGAGCTTGCAAAAGATATTTTAAGTGATCAATGTCCAAATTGCGGTAAAAAAAATGGCATTGACATGCATGTTTTTCAAAAATATGCCCATGTATTCTGGATACCCATTTTCC
>JBEIIK010000030.1:0-21211 GCA_040380835.1 Ignavibacteria bacterium
GTGATCACCAACAAGGCCATTGCTCCGGTTACGGTGTCGCTGAATCCCGATGCGAAGATGTTCCGTCTGAAGGCCGTTACCTCCGGACACGAATTCAGCAATGCCACGAACTGCGCAGAATTCTGTCCGCGCAATCACTTCATTTCGCTCGACGGTACGGAGCGCTTCACGTGGCGTCTGTGGAAGGAATGCGGTGACAATCCGGTCTTTCCGCAAGGGGGCACGTGGCTCATCGATCGCACGGGCTGGTGTCCGGGCGAGATGGTGGACCTGTATGAGTTTGATGCCACCCCGTTCACGCAAGGCAAGACCAGCCTGACGATCGACTACGGTGTGAAGAAGGAAGCAGCCGAAGAGAACTGGGGTCGGTGGGAAGTCTCCACGCAGCTCATCGGATACGGTGCTCCCAACTTCAAGACCGATGTGGCCATCACGGATATCCGCAAGCCGAACACATGGGAGTACTACAGCCGTATGAACCCGATCTGCGGCAACCCGGAAGTGGTCATCCAGAACACGGGTTCGAATGACCTCACAGAGTGCACCATCACCTACGGCGCAAAGGGGGCCAAGCAGTCCAGCTACACCTGGAAGGGCAAGCTCGGATTCCTGGCCAGGGATACCGTTACTCTGCCGATTCCCGAGTGGCCAGCCACATCGGGTAATCAGACGTTCACGGCCACGGTGGGCACAACAGGCGATGAGTATGCCCAGAACAATACGCGCAGTTCGGCGTTTGTGATGCCCCCTTCCTACTACAGCGATCTGCAGATCGTGCTTCGCACGAACAAGCAAGCAGAGGATCAGTACAGCTGGAGGCTGCGCAAGGCCGACGGTACGGTCATCCAGGAAGTGGAGCAGTTGGAGAGCGAAAAGCTCTTTACGTATGACCTGAAGCTGGAACCCGGATGCTATGACTTTGAACTCGTCAACCGTGAAGGGTACGGACTCGATTTCTGGTTCTTACGCGATCAGCTTGGAACCGGTAGCCTGCTGTTCAAGTCGGGCGGTAACACGATCAAGGTCTTTGAACCTGACTTCGGTAACACGGCGTGGATGCAGTTCATGGTGGCCCTCAAGCCAACGATTCAGGTAAACATCGATACGCTCAAGTTCGAAACACCGACGCCGGTGCGCGTGGAGCGAACCTTTGTGGTGCGAGCTGCGAACGACGCCGGACTGCGTGTCGATAGTATCGGGATATTCTCGGTTCGTAAGCATTTCAGCCTGGTTTCCACATCCAGGACGCTGCCTGCAACGCTGGCACAAGGCGATTCGCTTGTTGTGACGATGGCCTTTGAACGACCGGATGCCGGTACGACATCGGGTACTGTCCGCGTCTTCTGCAACGACGAGCGAAACGTGGCACGCCCTGTGCGCCTGGTCGGCACGGTCGGCACGACGTCCGTGATGGAAGAGGAAGATCTTACCTCAGCCCTCAGTATCAGTGTGGTTCCTAACCCGGTCATGGACGATGGCACGATCCGGCTGAATGTAGTGCGCGAAGATCTTCTGCGAGGCGTGTCGGTTGTTATCCGCGACATCATGAGTCGGGCCGTAGCCACGGTCTATCGCGGCGACCTCGTCTTTGGCGAGCAGACCTTCGATGTGCCGTCGTCTCTGACAGGGGGCATGTATGTCGTGAGCATCGAAACCGATGCTTCTCGGACCACCACGCCGTTTGTCATCTCACGGTAACCCCGTGAAGCTTCGGCGTTCCATGCGTCAGACACCATCAGAGGTGATGTATCGGTCGAATGATCCGGATGACCTGCGCATCGGTGATGTGATCGTCCCGGTGTCGGATATTCCCTCCGATGCTGCAAAGGTGTGCGTGCTGATCGGCGTACCTCAGGACATCGGCGTTGAGCGCAATGGCGGACGTGCCGGCGCGGCTGCCGGACCGGAGGCCATCCGCCGGGCACTGTCAAAGCTCACCATCAATGGCATGCACGGACAGCTGTCCTCGGGACGCCTCGTGATCGCTGACGCCGGAGACATTGATACCGATGGAAAGACCCTGGAGCAGATCCACGATGAGCAGCACGATGTAGTCTCAGAGGCCCTCCGGTGCGGCTACTTGCCAATCATCCTCGGAGGCGGACACGACTGTGCCTGGCCCACGATCCGGGCCATGGAGTCTGTGGGCAAACCCTACGGCGTCATCAATATCGATGCGCACGCCGATGTTCGCCCCCTGAAGGAAGGTCGCGCTCATTCGGGTTCGCCATTTCATCAGCTACTCTCGATGAATGAATCGCACCTACTGCCAGGGGGCTTTGCAGAGTTCGGCCTGCAAAAGCACAGCGTGGCTGCTTCACACCTCGCGTTTGTTCGCGAGCATGGCATGCAGGTCTGGATGCTGGATGATATCCGAGGTCATGAATCAACCTATGCGTGGGAACGTGCCTGGGATGCCTGCGCGATGTCCCAGCGTACCTACATCTCCCTCGACCTGGATGCCTTTTCCTCGGCCTACGCCCCCGGCGTCAGTGCCCCTGCCGTCGATGGATTTTCCCCCGCCGAGATTGCTACCTGTCTGCGTTACGCCGCCCGCACCGGCTCGCTTGCCGCTTTTGATGTCGTCGAACTCAACCCCCGCTACGACGTGGACGGCCGAACCGCCAAGCTGGCGGCACTGATGATAGCAGAGGTGATTACTGAATTACTGAATTACTGAATTACTGAATTACTGAATTACTGAATTACTGAATTACTGAATTACTGAATTACTGAATTACTGAATTACTGAATTACGGAGTTACTGAATTACGGTAGAACCCCACACCTCACACCTCACACCTCACACCTCACACCTCACACCTCACACCTCACACCTTAAACCTATTTTCGCGGCATGGCACAACCAGAAATCCAGAAAATCATCTTCAGCATGGTCGGGGTGGGCAAGATCTACAAGCCCAACCGTCAGGTTTTACGCGACATCTACCTGAGCTTCTTCTACGGCGCCAAGATCGGCGTTCTGGGATTGAACGGTTCCGGAAAGTCAACGCTCTTGAAGATCATCGCCGGACTCGATGACGAGTACGTCGGACAGATCACGAAGAACAAAGACGTCACCTTTGGGTATCTGTCACAGGAGCCCGAACTAGACCCGAACAAGACGGTCCGAGAGATCGTTGAGGAGGGGGCTCAGGAGGCCGTCCAGCTGTTGAAGGACTACAATGCCATCAGCGAACAGTTTGCAGATCCGGATGCGGACTTTGACAAGTTGCTGGACAAGCAGGCAAAGCTGCAGGAAAAGATCGATGCCATGGGAGCATGGGACATTGACTCCAAGCTCGAGATGGCCATGGATGCTTTGCGCTGCCCGCCCCCTGACACGCCCATCAACGTGATATCCGGAGGTGAGCGACGTCGTGTGGCACTCGTACGCCTATTGTTGCAGAAGCCCGACGTGCTGCTGCTAGACGAGCCGACCAACCACCTTGATGCCGAGAGTGTTGGGTGGCTAGAGCGCCACCTGCACGACTATGAAGGCACGGTCATTGCTGTGACGCACGACCGGTATTTCCTGGACAATGTTGCCGGGTGGATCCTTGAGCTTGATAACGGACATGGCATTCCGTTCGAAGGCAACTACACGAACTGGCTGGAACAGAAGCAGGCGCGTCTTGCCCAGGAAGAAAAGCAGGAGTCAAAGCGACAGAAAGCTTTGAAGGAAGAGCTTGAGTGGGTTCGGATGAACCCCAAGGGACGTCATGCCAAGAGCAAGGCGCGTATCTCGGCGTACGAGAAGATGCTCGAAGAAGAATCCATCAAGCGAAACGAAGAGATGGAGATCTTCATCCCGGCTGGACCACGTCTTGGCGACAAGGTTGTGGATGCGTCTGATGTATCGAAGTCGTTCGGGGATAAACTCCTCTACGAACACCTTTCATTCTCGCTTCCACCGGGTGGCATCATCGGCATCATCGGTCCGAACGGCGCCGGAAAGACCACGCTCTTCAAAATGATCACGGGTCAGCTTCATCCTGATGCGGGTTCGTTCGCCATCGGGGACACCGTCAAGCTTGGCTATATCGACCAGAACCGTCCGCTGGATCCGAACAAGACCATCTGGGAAGAGATCTCCGACGGACTCGACGTGGTGCAGCTTGGCTCACGTGAGGTGAACTCACGCGCCTATGTGGCGCGCTTCAACTTCAGTGGCAGCGACCAGCAAAAGAAGGTCACGCAGCTCTCGGGCGGCGAACGCAATCGCGTGCACCTGGCCAAGATGCTCAAAGAGGGGGCGAATGTTCTCCTGTTGGACGAGCCGACAAATGACCTTGATGTTAACACACTGCGTGCGCTTGAAGAAGCCCTGCTTGGCTTTGCCGGCTGCGCTGTGGTCATCAGCCACGACCGGTGGTTCCTGGACCGGATCGCCACGCACATCCTGGCATTTGAAGGAGACAGTCAGGTGGTGTGGTTCGACGGAAACTATTCGCAGTACGAAGAAGACCGCCGCAAGCGCCTAGGCATCGAGGCCGACCGCCCGCACCGCATTTCATACCGTAAGCTCACACGCGACTGACATGCTACCGTCGAAATCACTCTCAGCTGCATTGTTTCTGATCGCCGGTTGCATCGTAGCCTCCGGTCAGAGCCCGCAAGTCAAGGATCAGATAACGAAGTCCCTTGGCAAGGACGTCACCATCAAGGAAGTGACAACACGGTATGATTTCTCGAGTCTTGCACGAGAGATCACGCTGACGTTCGAGCGCTTCCTGTTTGTACCGGGTGAGCAACCGTCCGGATACACGGAATCCACAAGCATCAAGCCAGCTACACCTGCGGCTCAGAAACTCTGGACGCAATGGGAAAAGGTTCTGCCGGAATTCGGAGCCCCCTCACAGAAGTTTATTCAGGCCTACAAAGGCAAGCAAGGGGGCGTGATCATGTACTTCCGATGGCCCAAACCACTTCCGGCCGATGCCCGGAAGGCGATCTGCCGCGTTCTCTATGGCAGGGATGAAAAAATTCTCGGCTCCGACACTAAGGACGATCTTCTTGTGAGCAACGACTGGTGCATGATCTGGTCGTTTGCACAGCCAACATCGGAGCTTAAGCAAGCACATCAAAAGCGTACTTTTGAGATCGTCAATCAGGAAGCCCAGCAATGGATGCAGGCCAACCCTGAAAAGGCGAAGAAGTATCTGCAGCCCAAGAAATAAGTAGGTGATGAAATGATTCTTCTGGCAACGTTTACCAGTGAACTTGAAGCCCAACTGCTGGCTTCGAAACTCAAATCTGCAGGTATCGACTACAAGCTGCAGGATAGTCAGTCCGACGGCTATAAACTGTCGGTGTTTGAAGACGACCTCGATGAAGCCCGCGAGATCTACGACGCGGCATCTATCGACGGTGAGATCGGTGGCGCGTCGTTCGATGACGATGACGTCAACTTCGATGAAATGGAAGGCTAGGACGGAATTACGGAATTACGGAATTACGGAATTACGGAATTACGGAACCTCACACCTCACACCCAAAACCTCACACCTCACACCTCACACCTCACACCTCAAACCCCAAACCTGGCCACCATCGCCGGCAGCATCGCACGCCAGGTGGGCCAGTCATGGGTCCACTCATTTGACCAAACATCGATAATGTGTGGGATGGCGAGGGCAGTGAGGACCTCACCAAAGAAGACACTGGCCGATGGGTCTTCATACGCGCCGCTGCCTGTTGCGATGTGAATATGCTTATCAGTTCGGAGCAGATCCAGGATAGCCCCTTCCTTGAGGTTGGGCAGATAGTCCATGGGAGAGTTGAAGTAGCAGTCTTCGTCGAAGTAGCCCTTTGTGTAGGCCTTCAGATCGTAGATGCCGCTCATGGCCAGAGTGCCACCGAACAGGTCCGGACGACGGAACATGGTGTTAACGGCGTGCAGTGCGCCGAGGGAAACGCCGGAGGTAAGGATCGGTAGCGCTCCGCCGCAGTCGTTGTGAATGAACGGCACCACTTCATCAACGATGTAGGCATTATACTGCTGGTGTCGTAGGGCCTTCTGACGTCCGTCCATCCGGTCGTTGAGCCAGGCCTCGCTGTTGATGCTGTTGATCGAGAAGATCTTGATCCGGCCCTGCTCAAGGGGCTCCTTGACGCTGTCGATCAGGTGAAAGCGCTCATACTCGAGATAGTCGGCCGCGGCACTCGGGAACATCAGGATGGGTGTGCCGTAGTGTCCATAGACGCAGATCTCCATGGACTTGTCAAGACGTGGGCTGTGCCACGAGGTAATGTCTCTTCGCATGGTGCAAAGCTACGGTTTTGAGCGTGACACCTTAGCCGATGCGACTGGCAACGAAGACCAGAGCTGAACCTTCGTGGATTGTGATCGACACGTCCGCGCGGGTGGCGCGGTTACGAGCGCCCTCGCGCGTTCCCAGCTCCAGCACCTCATCAGTAAGGGGCCAGTGGAGCCCGTCAGTGGTCAGGCGTGCACGGGGTTGCGGAATGACGGAGACGATCTCGCCGACCTCGGCCAAGTAGGTGAACGTTCCATATACCGGCGTTGCGATGCGATGTCCATCAAGAGCATACAGTCTCATGGACCGGCCGTGACGCATCAAGACAGACCAGTTGTTGAGCGTGTGCTCAAGCTCGCCGCCATGGATGCCGGCCACCAGGATCGTCGTCCAGTGCGAGGCTGCAGCGATGCGCAGAGCCTTTTCAAAGTCGTTGATGTCCTGATCGGGGTCGGCAATGACCATGCCGTGCTGCCGGACAGATTCGATAACCTCGGGGCGCACGGAGTCAAGGTCGCCGGTAAGAATATCGGGGATGATCCCCATGTCAATCAGAGTGTTGGCTGCGCCGTCGGCAGCGATAAACGGCACTGACGAGACGAGTTCAAGCACCGACCTGTCGGGCAGCAACCCGTTGAGCAGGATCACGGCATCAAAGGATTCGTCGGCAGCGAGGACGTGCTTCATGGACGACCCGACCTTTCCCAGTCGTCAAGGATCGACATCACGGCATCGATACCGTCGGTAAGAGCAGCCGGACCCGGCTGGAGAATAACAGGGGAGGGTATCTCCCGCAGAAAGCCTGTAGTAAGGGGGCGCATGGCCTCCCATCCGGGGCGAGCCTGCACACGTTCCGGTTTGAGCATCTTGCCGCACCACGAGGCGATCATGATATCCGGATTACGGCGCACTGGTTCCAGAGCATCGGCAATGATGCGCCCCTTTGCCGCCTGGTGTATACGGTTTTCGGCAAAGACATCCGTGCCGCCGCAGATCTCGATGATCTCGCTCACCCAGCAGATACCGCTGATGAGCGGGTCATACCACTCTTCGAAATAGACCCGTGGTCGGATGCTGCGGCCTGCGCCGCGTTCGGCCATCTCCGATATGCGTCCTTGCAGCGAAAGCATGTAGGAGTGTCCAGCAGAGCCCCTTCCCACAAACGACGTCATGCGGGCGATCATCGCCAGGATGCCATCGACGGAGCGGTGGTTGAAGCAGACAACCTCAATGCCGCGACGGATCAGCTCGGACGAGATGTCGGCCTGAAGATCGGACCATGCAAAGACCACGTCGGGACGCAGCGCAAGGATCTCATCGAACTTCGCGTCGAGGTACGTCGATACCTTGGGCTTTTCCTTGCGGGCATGGGGCGGGCGGACCGTGAAGCCGGAGATGCCGACGATCAGATCATCGGCGCCGATGGCATAGAGCGTTTCGGTGCTTTCCTCGGTAAGGCACACCACACGCTGAGGATATGGCGAGGTCATCGTCGCGGTCCGGCAGCCTGCCTGACAAGGATCACCGGTGCAAAGTCGACACCGAGCATTGTGCTGTGTACCCTGCGGAACTCGGGATAGTCAGCCGGTTCGACGTATGCTTTGTGTACCACGACGCTGCGCTGCAGGCGAAGATTCTTACCCTTCATCACTGCAGAGTATGAGTAGCTGATCGCCGGTAGCTTGAAGGTGACGCTGGCAGGGGGCTTGAGAAACGTGTATCCTTTCGGAGGAACGATCACGATCTCGCTGGTGACCGAGTCATAGTCAGCGGCCAGGTCAAGAGGGAATGTACGCCGTTCCAGATCGTACGGTGCCATCTGATAGCATGGCATATTCATCCACTGCGGACGAACCATGATGGTGTCGGCAGTGGAATCGGTCGTGACCTGCACCCGACCGCGCATGTGGATCGTTGGTGTTGCCGGATTCTGCTTTGTGGGCGTGATCCATGCCGAATCATACGCTGGGGGGCCATCGGGCAAACTCGAGCTCACAGATATCTGCCGCATCATGATCGCTGAGGCAGAATCGTAATCGGACGATCGAATCGTGAATTCACCTTTTGCGATGCCTGCATCAGTAAATACCAGGCGCGAGGTGGCATGGAACTCTCGACGGTTGATGTAGCGCTTGTGAAGTCGAACGGGATCCCGCATACGTTCCCCGATAGGGGCTGCAAATCGATCCTCAATATTCCGCGGAACCATGCCGAACGGCATTGTTCGTGCCGACAGGTCTATCATGTGCGCACGAGTTTCTCCCGGTAGCACTAGGATCACATGATCGAAAGGAAACGACGGAACCGGCTCTTTATAGGTCGTCGAAGCCTGGGTATTGACCAGTGCGGGTACGGCCTCAACGTCTCTTTCAGCCATCATGGTTGCGGCGAGCACGACCTTGTCGGCCGCTGATCCACTGCGCAGGGAGAGCACATCACAGGCGCGACGCGGCGCCGTCAGGGATGTCGAATCAGTGCTGAGTTTGATCGAGTCGATCACGAATCGCGACACAGTCTGCGCCACGACCTCCTTCGGCCATTTCACCCCGGAAGGCAGCAGGCGGTTCACAACGGTGCGGAGTTCATCGCATGACTGCCGGCGTCGTGCGAAACAGTCTTCGACGTAGGTATTGATGACTCTCCAGTTCGGGAACGTTCCGAACTCGATCTTTGGAGCGAAATGCTGTTCAGGGGGCATGTACGGTTCAGGCACCATGGCAGGTACGTTGCGCGACTCCCAGGTGAACAATGTGCCAGCGCTGACCTCGCGATCGGAAAAGTCGGGTGTGAAGTTATGAGCGTAGAACTGGTAATAGGCCGATGGCGGAACGATCACACTTAAGCGGGCACGACGCACGGGGCTTGCCACCGAGAACCCCATGCCGGCATACGCATAGAGCGGAAACGCCGAGTCGCGGACGATCCGCTCGGCGGTGTAGATGAGTACGTCTCCAGCAGATATATCGCTCAGAGACGCCGTCGAATCGAGCATGTCGATGGTTCGCTGCGAGCCTATGCGCGAGACGATGATCAGCTGCTGACGTCCAAGCGTGCCGGGTTGGAAGCGGGCCGGCATGGGCAGCGGAGCGGTTGCATCGGTGCGGTGGATGCGAATGACATTGCGGGCGCGCTTGAGGACCGTGCTGCCCGATAGTACGGCTTGCTGCACGTCGGCAAAGATCGTCTCCAGCGTGAGCGAATCGCTGACCGGTTCACGTGCGGCACTGTTGGCCGTGCTGTCCAGGTCCACACGTCCGATCTCCTCAAGTGGATTGGCCCTTCCCAGGACATTGAATGCCGTATGCCAGACCTCCGGCATTCCGGGGTCGATCTCCAGGGCACGGTCAATACACATCTGCGCTGAGTCGGCACTGCCGCGCCGGTGATATGCCAGCCCCCTGAGATGCCATGCCGGTGCATGCTCCTGAACGATGTCCAGTGCACTCGCAGCATAAGAGCCGGCACCGACGGCATCATTGGCGTCGAGACGTTCCTGGGCACGTCGGCACATCCAGGCCACACCCGAGGTGTCCTGATCGGCCGCCATGCGCAGTGCCCTCAGGATGTTGTCGTTACGCTGAAACGTGGTGTCGATCTCCTGCGTGCGACGCTCGACAATGCGTGCTTCGGGGTTGGATACAAGGCCGGGGCGAGGGGCCGTCGATACGGTAAGTCCGGCAAGGGGGCTTCCCGTGGTATCCTCGATGCTCAGGGAAAAGGACAGCAGCGGCATCACATCCCGGCCGATACGCAACTGTAGCTTGTTCCAGCCCCGGGCCAGCACGCATGAGACGGTCATGGACGTCGAACGGGCAAACACGTCATCATCAACGGCCAGAATGAGCGAGTCATTCAGGTACAGACGAGCCGAGCCGATCAGACCCAGGCGAAGATGGACGCGTTGCCGCGAAAGAGAGTTGACGTAGGTGCGGGCCAGGAATAGGCAGGATTTCTCGGGCGTATGACCCGAAAGGTTAACCCATCCGAACAGGTCCGTGGCGTGGTAGGCGTTCCATCTGGCACGTCCACCCCAGATGTTCTCGAAGCTCGTTGCGGTATCATCGGCCACCTCTGGCGGCGTCAGGCGCTGAATCCCCATGCCACCAACGTTGGCAAAGGGTCCGACGACAGACCATGCACCAATACCTGTCGGGGCCGTCTGACACAACAGTGCCGCAGGACAGGTGATCATTGTTGCTGCAAAAAGCAGTCGAAGAAACCGAGATGCAGTGATGCCGTGTGTGCGTGGGCGTGAGGGTATCGGTGGGTTTGGTACATTGCGAGTCATATTCACAAACTACCAAAAGCCATGTTTACCGTCACGTCGATCCTCGTCCCTACGGACTTCTCGGAGAATGCCCAGAAGGCCCTTGATCTTGCCAAGGAGATCGCCCGTGGCACCAATGCCACTCTCCACCTTGTCCACGTTGTTGAGCCCGTGGTGTACCCGGCTGACTGGAGTTACGCACAGGTAGGGTTTGCCGACCTTGAGCGCGAGCTGGAGGTCAACACCAAGAAGGAGCTGAACGGCATGGCAGATATGCTGCAGAAGGAAGGATACAGGGTGGAGACGGCCGTTCTGCGCGGACGTGCCAGCGAGGAGATCTGTGCCTACGCCAAGGACCATAACGCCAGCATCGTTGCCATCGGCACGCATGGAAGGAGCGGACTCGAGCACTTTCTTTTCGGTAGCACTACCGAGCGCGTGCTCCGCAAAGCCCCCTGCCCGGTGCTCTCCGTCCGTCTTGAGCACTAAGGCCCCATGCCGATCGTAAAAACGTCGAAGCTCATTACCATTGAGCGGCACATCACCGAGGAGGGGGCGATGCACCCCGAAGCCACGGGTGAGTTTTCCCATCTGCTGCGTGACTTTACCCTGGCAATGCGGATTCTTGCGCGCGATGTGCGCCGCGCCGGTCTCAACGACGTACTCGGCTCCACCGACGGGACAAACGTCCATGGAGAGAGTGTAAAACGTCTTGACCTGCATGCCAACGAAGTGATCTTCCGCGCAATGGACCACGGCGGACATCTCTGTGTGATGGCCTCGGAAGAATCCGACGGATTGATCCGCATTCCAGAGGAATACAAGCGCGGTAAATACGTGCTGGTATTCGACCCGCTGGACGGATCATCGAACATTGACGTTAATGTAACCATCGGTACCATCTTCTCGATCTATAAACGAGTCGATCCGACGCTGAGCACTGACGGCTCGCTCGACGACTGTCTTCAGCCGGGCTGGAAGCAGGTGGCTGCCGGCTACTGCATGTATGGTTCGAGCACGCAGCTGGTGTACTCGAGTGGAAACGGTGTGGACGTCTTTACGTTTGACCCGACCATCGGGGAGTTTCTGCTGACGTATGAAAAGATACGTATCCCACAGCGTGGGAAGATCTACTCCGTCAACTCCGGAAATGCACACATCTGGCCGCAGGGCATCCGCGACTACGTGTCATGGCTGCTGCGTCCGTCTGATGACGGCTTGCGGCCATACTCGCTGCGCTACGTCGGCACCATGGTAGCCGACGTTCACCGCACACTTCACTACGGTGGCATCTTCCTCTATCCGGGCGATGTGCGCATGCCTGATGGCAAGCTGCGGCTCGTGTACGAGGTTAACCCGATGTCGTTCCTTGTCGAACAGGCCGGCGGTCGTGCCAGTGACGGTGTGAACCGGATTCTGGACCTTCAACCAACGTCCCTGCATCAGCGCGTACCATGTTTTATGGGCAGTACGGAAGACGTTCTCGAGGTTGAGCGTTTTCTGCGCGAGGCATCGCAGCCGTAGTTTCGCTGCGTTCATATTCTAGAGGACGTATCCATGCCGACCCGCCGAACCTTTCTTGCTGCTGCCGGTACTGGTGCTGCTGCACTGGTAGTTGGAGCCCCTTCGCTTCACGCTGTCGGCTTTGAGCCAGCTCCGGCTCCGGGAAAGCATGAGCTCCCGGCACTGCCCTATGCATTCGATGCTCTCGAGCCCCATATCGATGCCCAGACAATGCAGATCCACCATGGCAAGCACCATCTGGCCTATGTGAACGGTCTGAACAAGGCCGAGGAAGAGCTGGCCAAGGCGCGCGCCTCCGACGACTTTGCGCTTATCCAGCACTGGTCCAAGCAGGCTGCTTTTCATGGAGGCGGACACTGGCTGCACTCGATGTTTTGGAAGATTATGGGCGTGCCTGGAAAGCAGGGAGGGGGCGAACCTACTGGCGAACTGCTAGCGGCGATCAATGACGGGTTTGGTTCGTTTGGTGCCTTCAAGAAACAATTCACTGCCGCGGCGGTTGCCGTTGAAGGCAGTGGATGGGCTCTATTGCACTATCGCCATGATGACGGACGCCTGATTGTGATGCAGGCCGAGAACCAGCATAAACTCTCGGCATGGGGTACAACGCCTATTCTCGGAATCGACGTTTGGGAGCACGCCTATTACCTGCGTTATCAGAACAAGCGGGCCGATTACGTCACTGCGTGGTGGAATGTGGTGAACTGGAATGCCGTGGCAGCCAACCTCACGTCGCTACGTCGCTGAGAGTACCGGAAGTGTAATGCAAAAGAAATTTTGGGTCGATGTGGAAAACTACTTGTTTCGAGGGGTTTTGGCGGTAACTTGCATATGCCAAAGCGTTGGCGGGACGGCGCTGAAGTGACTTCGGGTCGAGATAAATCAGTGGTTCAACACCGAAGTCGTCCAATCGTTCCGCAAAGGGTCGATGTATGAACATCTATGTAGGCAACTTGCCGTACTCAATGGACGATAACGAGCTTCGTGCTTCGTTCTCAGAGTTCGGCACCGTGCAGTCAGCTTCCGTTGTGAAGGACAAGTTCACGGGGCGTTCGCGCGGGTTCGGTTTTGTTGAAATGCCGGACGCTGCCGCTGGCAATCAGGCGATCGAGGCGATGAATGGCCGCAATCTTGGCGGACGTCCTCTCGTGGTAAATGAAGCACGTCCACGTGATGAGCGTCCTATGCGGTCAGACCGCGGTCCGCGTCACTGATCCAATCCTGCGATCACGAGCTGTAACGGCCACCCCAAAAGGGTGGCCGTTCGTATTTTGCGCCCCGCCTGCCCCCTATCATTATGATCAGGGGGCGTTGTTTTCCCCCTCACCGACGTCTGGACCGTATGCAAATCTTCGATACGATCTCGGGAATGGGCCACGAGCAAGTGGTTCTCTGCTCCGACACAGTCACCGGCCTTCGTGCCATCATCGGTATCCACAACACTTCGCTTGGACCGTCTCTGGGCGGTACACGCTTCTGGAAGTATGACTCCGACGAGGCAGCTATCACGGATGTGTTGCGCCTCTCGCGTGGCATGACCTACAAGGCGGCCGTCAGCGGCGTGAATCTCGGTGGCGGCAAGGCTGTGATCATCGGTGACCCGCGCACGGACAAGAGCGAGGGACTCTTTCGGGCGTTCGGACGCATGGTCGAGAGTCTTCGCGGACGTTACATTACCGCCGAAGACGTAGGCACCAGCGTGCGGGACATGGAATGGATACGCATGGAAACGAAGTACGTCACCGGTATCGGAGGTCCCGGCGGCTCGGGTGATCCGAGTCCGGTCACAGCCCTGGGCGTATACTCGGGTATGCGCGCATCGGCAAAGGCCACCTGGGGTAACGACTCATTGTCCGGCAAAACCGTTGTTGTGCAGGGGGCCGGCAATGTTGCCACCTACCTCGTTGAACACCTCGTCAAGGACGGCGCACGCGTCCTCATTTCAGACATCTACGACGACAAGGTCAATGCCCTGGCCGCGCGCACGGGCGCCGAGACCATCTCGCCCGATGCCGTTTACACAACGCCGTGTGATGTGTTCTCGCCGAATGCTCTGGGTGCTATTCTCAACGACGACACCATTCCCGCCATGCAGTGCGCCATCATTTGTGGCGGAGCGAACAATCAGCTTAAGGATGAGCGCAAGCATGCTGAAATGCTGCGCAGCAAGGGTATCCTTTACGCTCCGGACTATGTCGTCAACTCGGGCGGACTGATGAACGTTGCTTCAGAGGTCGAAGGCTACGATCGCGCCAAGGTGATGCGCCAGGCCGAAGGCGTATACGACATCACCGCAAACATCATCCGCATCGCTAACGAGCGGAATATTCTTACCATTGAAGCCTCCAACGCCATCGCCGAAGAACGTCTGCGTCAGGTGCGTCACGTTCATGGTTCGTATGTTGGCAGTCCAACGATTCGTGGCGTCTAACACGTCGGAGATCCTTTGACAGATTCAGAACAGTCGAACGACTTTCCCGTCAGTCGCAAGACAACGGTCCGGGGCTCACGTCACCTGGCACGGGAAAAGGTCCTGCAGATCCTGTCGGCCATCGACGGTGGCGATGTCGAAATCGACGTCGCCTTCCGCCATGTGTTCTACCGTCAGTTCACCTTCGATTCAAAGGAAGCACCCGAAGGGACCCGCATCCTGCGTCCGGATGAAGTTCATGAATTGGAAGCCGACATCCCGATCTCATGGAACAATGATGACATTGAGTACGCCCGGCGTGTTATCGCTGCGGCCATTAACGGTAAGGTCACCAGCACCGAACTCATTCAAAAGCACGCGCAGAACTGGGAGTTTGATCGTATTGCCGCACTGGACATCATCCTGATGCGAATGGCCATCGCCGAACTACTGTCGTGTTCGGAAATCCCTATCAAAGTAACGATCAACGAAGTGATCGAATTAGCAAAGAGGTACTCAACCGACAAGAGTGGCACGTTCATCAACGGCATTCTTGACGCGATCATCGAAGAACTGAAAACAACGGATTCCATCAAGAAATCGGGAAGGGGCTTGCAGCCCTGACCGGGAGGAACACAATGATCCGCTCATCCGCACGCATGGGCACCATCGTTTTGGTGCTGGCAGCGATCTCGTGCACTCTGACGCTCCAGGCCCAGCGCATCACCTGGATCAAAACGCTCGGCGGTCCGAGCTTCGACATGGTAGAACACCTGCACGTCGGTGCAGACGGATCGTGCAGTCTGATCGGCACGTTCTCGGATTCTATCGATGTCGGCGGTATCGTCCTGCAGTCAATCGGTAGCTATGACGTGTTCAATGCCCGCTTCAACTCGAAGGGTAATGTCTCCACGGCATCGTCTCACGGTGGTCTGGATGCCGACGAAGGCCGCTCCATCGTGGTCGATAACAAGGGCAACACCTACATAGCAGGTGCCTTCATTGACATTGCATTGATCGCTGGCGAACAGGTTGAAAGCATTGACCAGTCGTCAGTCGATATGTTCATTGCCAAGATCAGTAAAGAAGGCCTCACACAGTGGATCAAGGTCTTTGGTTCTCCGACGTATGATGAAGGAGCCCCTTCCGTTGCTGTTGATTCCACGGGTAACATCTATGTCGGCGGTGGTATTGGCGGCGCTGGACAGTTCGGAACGAAGAAGTACACCTCGACCGGAAAGCTTGATGCGTTTGTAGCCAAGCTTAATGCGAGCGGCGAGTTCCTTTGGGTGCAGGGGGCTGGCTCGGCCGACAATGACCAGACTCTGCATGTTCACGTTACGCCGAATGGTGACCGCGTGTATGCAGTTGGCAATTTTACTGGACTTGTCAACTTCGGTAGCAATACGATCGAGAGCTTTGTCAACCGTACGGACTTTTTCGTCCGCGCACTCAACGCATCGGGTCAGCCGCTCTGGTGCAAACGCATCGGATCCAGCGAGCCGGACATGCAGATAGGAGCAAATACCACGGCCGATGGGAAGCTGCTATTGACCGGTACAATGCGTCTTACGACCACCTTCGATACCAAGACGCTCAAAGCTGATGGCGAGAACGATCCGGATGTCTTTGTCGTCAGGGTTAATCGTGACGGGGACTTTGAACTGGCCCGCCGCTATGGCAGCATCTTTGAAGAGACGGCCTCGTGCATTGTTGCCGATGCCAAGGGTAACATGTTTGTGGGTGGCTCTTTTGACAGCACTACTATTTTCGAGACGTTTCAGCAGGAGTCAAGTGGAGCGAGTGATGGCTTCGTAATGCGCCTTCTGGCAAATGGTGATGTTGACTGGGTGAAGACCTTCGGCGGACCGTACGAAGACGCCGTCACAGGCGTGGGTATCGATGCCAAAGGAATTCCATACGTAGCCGGAGTCTTTGAAACCTACGCCCTGTTTGACAATCAGCGATACAATGGCAAGGGTTTCGAAGACATCTTCCTTGCTGCGCTGGACTGTGGTCCGAGCACGGAGCTCCGTCCGCGCGCAAAGGAAGTGAAGTTGTGCGAGGGCATGGATTTCCCGATCACGGCGCGTCGCGGATACCCCTCGTATGAGTGGTTTGTCAATGGCAGCAAGGTCACAGAGCCAGGCTTTACACTGAGAACTACGAACCTGCAGCGCGGTACATACACGGTCTACTGCCGTATCAAGGGGTATGACGAATGCATCAAGAACACGGACACGATCAATGTGATCGTAACACCAGGTCTTACGGTACCTGTTATCACGCGCAAGATGGACGAGCTGACGTGCAGTGTGGACCTCGTGAACTACCAGTGGTATCGCGAAGGGCAGAAGATCAGCGGTGCAACATCACGTACGATCAAGATCTCCGGAGAGGGTAACTATCGAGTACTCATCTCGGATACGACTGGCTGCGAGCGCTGGTCGGAGAACTTCCTTGTCGGAACCACGAGCGTCGATGATCTGATCGAAGGGGCCTCGATAGCCGTGTATCCGAATCCAACATCGGGTGCCTTTACCATCGCCGGTGCCGAAGGCGTCGAAGTCTCGGTACGCGATGTGATGGGGCGTATCGTGACCTTCGTTGGCTCGGCAGCCCCTTACCAGACAGTGGAGCTTGATGGTGCAACTGGCATGTACGTGGTAACGCTGCGTGCAGGAGCTGAGTCACGCACGGTGCTCGTTCAGAAGAGATAAAGGTCCGCGCCGCACGTCGGCAACGAGAGCGACCATCACAGGTATGAATTCAACAGCAAGGGTAGCGGGGTGTTCCAACCACACACCGCTGCCCTTGTAGGTTGCAAGGCCAGCCCCATACAAAGCCACAGAAGCCGTCCATACAATGACGGAGCGCAGCGGCACCATTGGCATCAGAGCAAGGGGCGCCAGCAGATACCACGGGTGAACCACAGGCGAAAGAACGTAGAGCACAACGAGCGTCAGCGCAAAGGCAACGCGTGGTTCATGTCTCCACCGGACGAACACGCCTGCTGTTGCCGCTATTGCCAGGCTCAGCAGGATTGGCCGCGTCAGCCCTTCGCCGGCAACCGATGCTACGAAAGTGTACATCAGTGAGTTCGTCTGCCAGACTCCGGTAAACGTACCCAGCGATCCGAAGCAATTTGTTCCGAGGAACGGCGTATAAATGACTGTTATGCTAAGCACCATTGCCATCGTCAGCCGCATCTGGTGGCGTCGCTCCAGTCCGAATAGCAGCACTGGCAGTGCAAGCAATGGTAGGTATTTGATGGTGACGGCCGCACCCAGCAGCATGCCGCCCGCAATGATGTACCCTCGATTACGTGCCGCAAATGCGAGCATCATCACGATGGCCATGGCCAGATCGATGTGCACGTCGATAAAGCCGTGCAGTAGCACCACAGGCGACAGACCCACGAGCAGAAGCCATGGACGCTGTGCTGCATCCATTGCACGCCAGAGTGCTCCGCCCAGAGCTACAAAGAGCGCCCACATAGAGAGCTTCCATAGCAGTGCATCGCCCCCTGAAGCCAACGATGCAAAAGCAAACACAAGCTGCGCACCCGGCGGGTAGATCGTCAGCATATCGGCATACGGCAGATCATCCGGGAGCGTTGCTGCGCCCGTTGTGTGGCGCAGATACTGAAGGTCCATCGACTGGGGCGCTGCTGTAAAGGGGCTTACCCGGTGCGTGGTAAGCCATCCATCCCACTGATACCGCAATGCATCATCGGTGAAGAGTCCGCCGGGAAGAGCCGCGCACAGAACCGCTAGAATGAGAACCGTCCGTGCCCGACGCTGCAGTGCTTCGCGTTGTTGCGCAGAGCATCGGATAAACGCCACAACCAGACCAAGCCACGCGACCGAGAGGTTGTACCAGACGGTGATCGGATCCGGCAGAGATGCTGCAACGCCCACATGCGGAAGCGTAAGCTGGATCATCCCGAGAAGGATGAGCAACAAGGATGCGTCAGCGACCCAGGGCCAGACGCGCGATGGTTGAGAGAATCTTTGCACCCGCACGGACCGAACCTACGACGGTTCCGGAGATCTTCGACTGTCCGATGCGACGGCGATAGCGCACGGGTATCTCGCGGAAAGCAATGCCGTGGCGGGCCACCTTGATCTGCATCTCCACGGTCCAGCCCCAGGTGCGATCCTGCATGTCTAGCTGCTCAAGCACACCCCAGCGCACCGCCCGCAAGGGACCCAGATCCGTGAACCGCGTCTTCCAGATCAATGCGATAAGCCGCGTCGAAAGCCAGTTTCCAAATCTCTGCTGCGGCGTCAGCGACCCCGCATCAGCCAGCCCCGTCGTGCGGCTACCAAGACACATCCCGACATTCGTCGTCTTCATCACCTCGATGATCGACTGCACATCCTCCGGATGGTCGCTAGCGTCGGCATCGAGGAAAACGACGAAAGACTGATGACTGATTACAGATGACTGATTACTGATTACAAATGACGTTTCAACGCGGATGATTTTACGTAGCTCTTGAATACCACGCAAACAGGCCGCCCCATAGCCGCGCTGTGGCTCATGCACGACAATTGCACCATGCTCGCGCGCTACTTCAGCCGTCCTGTCTGTGGATCCATTATCGACAACCACAATGTGATCAACGTACTCCCGCACGGAGTCGATCACGATTCCAATAGAACGCTCTTCGTTCAGGGCCGGGATGAGGATGGAGATGGGCAAGAGGAGGTACGGAGTTACAGAATTACAGAATTACAGAATTACAGAATTACAGAGTTACGAAGGTGCGTGTAGGGGCGAGCCTATGTGCTCGCCCAGCCCATTGCGTTCGCACGGCTGAAGCCGTGGGCTAATATTGTAACTCCGTAACTCCGTAATTCCGTAACTCCGTAATTCCGTAACTCCGTAATTCCGTAATTCCGTAATTCCGTAACTCCGTAATTCCGTAATTCCGTAATTCTGTAATTCTGTAATTATTCATGCGCTTCTCCATCCTCGCCCTCCTCGCTCTCCTTGGTTGTTCCTCGCCAGCCCCTTTGCCTGTTGTTGATGCTGTTGATCTGCAGCGCTATGCCGGACGCTGGTATGTGTGGGCGCGGTTTGATCACAGCTTTGAGCGTGGCTGCTCGTGCTCCATTGCCGAGTACACAGTGATGCCGGACCACGTCAAGGTGCTGAACCTCTGCAAGGAAGGGGGCTCGTGGCGCACTATCGAGGGCAAGGCGTTCCCTGTTGAGGGCTCCAACAATGCCATGCTTAAGGTGCAGTTCTTCTGGCCGTTCAAGGGCGACTATTACATCCTTGCGCTCGACAGCGCGTATCAGCATGTGCTGGTTGGAGAACCCGGACGCTCCTACCTCTGGATGATGTCGCGCACCCCACAGGTAGATGAAGCTGTGTATGAAACGCTCTCGGCTAAGGCAGCTGAGCTTGGGTTTGATACAAAGCAGCTGATGCGGATGAAGTGTGCGGAGTAGGTGACAACCTCACACCTTTTCTGCATTTTTACGCCCTTGATCAATACAGGGGAATAGTTGTGTCTACGACTGCTACTGAGCGCGCCGAACTGCATAAGACCATCTGGCGCATAGCGAACGATCTTCGTGGGAGCGTTGATGGGTGGGACTTCAAAAGCTATGTGCTGGGGATGTTGTTCTACCGGTTTATCTCCGAGAACCTCTGCTCGTATATCAACGAGCTTGAGCGTAAGGCCGGAGCGGCAGACTTCGACTATGCCGCGCTGAACGATGCCGAGGCCGAGTTCGGGCGCGCCGAAACCGTCAAGGAAAAGGGCTTCTACATTCTGCCCTCCGAACTGTTTGCCAACGTGCGTGCCGGTGCGCGCCATGACGAAAACCTGAACGAGACCCTTGCCCGCGTGTTCAAGCATATCGAAGGGTCAGCCCTGGGGTCGGAAAGTGAAGATGACCTCAAGGGGCTTTTTGACGATCTCGATGTGAACTCCTCCAAGCTTGGGAACACCGTCGCCAAGCGCAACGAAAAGCTGGTGAAGCTGCTCGATGCCGTTGGCGATCTGCCCCTTACCGGCAGCAACGGCAACGTCAGCGGCGGCTTCGGCGGCTCGAGTATCGATCTGTTCGGTGATGCCTACGAATACCTGATGCAGATGTATGCCTCTACCGCCGGGAAGTCCGGCGGCGAGTTCTTTACGCCCCAGGAAGTGTCGGAACTGCTGGCACGCATCACCGTGATCGGCAAGAAGCAGATCAACAAGGTGTACGACCCCGCCTGTGGCTCAGGGTCGTTGCTATTGAAGTTTATCAAGGTACTCGGGAAGGACAACATCCGTCAGGGGTTCTATGGTCAGGAGATCAACCTTACCACGTTCAACCTGTGCCGGATCAACATGTTCCTGCACGACGTGAACTTCGAGAAGTTCGACATTGCCCTTGGCGACACGCTTACCGATGCCGCACACTGGGACGATGAACCCTTCGAGGCCATCGTGTCGAACCCACCGTATTCCATCCGCTGGGACGGAGATGCTAACCCGCTGCTGATCAACGATCCGCGCTTTGCACCGGCCGGCGTGCTGGCGCCCAAGAGCAAGGCCGACCTTGCCTTTACGATGCATATTCTGCACTGGCTGGCCGTGCACGGCACAGCCGCCATCGTGGAGTTCCCCGGCGTGCTGTATCGCGGCGGAGCCGAGCAGAAGATCCGGCAGTATCTGGTAGACAACAACTACGTTGATGCGGTGATCCAGCTACCGGCGGATCTGTTCTACGGCACCACGATCGCCAC
>JBEIIK010000031.1:0-21020 GCA_040380835.1 Ignavibacteria bacterium
CCGCCGGTGAACGGACACTTGCCGTTACCGTTTTCATTTGAGTTACCGTTGTCCATGCAGATCGTTAGTTGAGTGATGATACATGATGAATTGTCAGTGTGAAACGTGGTCGGCAATGACGTCACCACCCACTGAAAATTGGCCCGATGTGGATGAACAATCGGGCGTGGGGAAATGTTCCGTGGGCTTTGATGGGAAAGGGGCTAGTCAGCCCTGTCCAGCGACTGCATGGCGATCATCTCGCGCAACGTTTTGTTCATCCCTTCGGCAGAGCCATCAAGGAAGATCACGTTGCCGTTACTTTCGGCACCAAAGCTCTTGATCGACTCCGTCCACATGCTAAAGAGCAGAAACGAGGCGTCGAGGTTAGCCTGTTTCATCTCCGAGGCGGCCTCACTCATGCCCTTTGCAACCTCGCGACGGAACAGTGCAACACCCTGACCGCGAAGCTGAGCGGCGATCTTCTCGGCTTCGGCCGCAATCTTGATCGCATTACCTTCGGCTTCGGCGGCCTTGGTCTTGGTGATCAGAAGGGCCTGTCCTTCATTTTCGGCGGCAGCCTTGAGGTTGGAAGATGCTACCACCTGTGCCATCGACTTGGTGATCGCCTCGTCGAACGTAATGTCGTTGAGCTGCAGGTCCAGCAAGTGATATCCCCATGATTCGAGCACATGGTCGATGCTTTCTTTGACCGATTCGACGATCTCCTTGCGTAGCGATAGGATCTCTGCCTGACGTTTTGTGGCGACGAAGCCGCGGATCGACCCTTCGATGGTGCGGATCAGGGCCGTCATGAAGTCGCGCTCATCAACGAATTTGAACGCTACGTTCTTGATCGTCTCCTCGTTACTGTCGAGCACCGAATACAGAAGCATGGCCTTGAAGTACACATTGGCCTGGTCCTGGGTGATTGCCTGGAAATCCAGCTCGATACTGCGGTTCTGAATCGAAACTATGCGGTGAACGCGCTCAATGAACGGGATCCGAAAGCTCAGCCCCGGTCCCAGTATCCGCCTGTACTTTCCGAAAATGGTCAGCACGGCAACCGTGCCCTGTCGCACCGTTACAACCGTCAGAAGAATCCCGAGGAGTCCGACGCCGAGGAGAATCCATGTATCCATAGCATCTGTGCAGTAAGAGTGAAACAAGAACACCAACTTACCGACGGATGCCGCCGCTGGCAACGTATTTTGCGCCCGTTCACAGAAACGTAACGAGAAAGCATGTTCGAGAAAGAGCTCGATCGGATCAAACACTCACTTCGGCAGCGGCTTGACTCGGGTCAGCCATACACCATGCTGCAGTCGATCATCGACCGCTCCGACATTCACCCGTCGGTGCGAGCATTCGTGCAGGCAGAGGTGCGCTGGTGGATTCATGAGGAGCAGGCTCTTCGCGCATCGAATTCCCGATTTGACACCATCTCCACTGATATCCGTGCGGTTCTCAGCCAGGTGGACGATCTATTGTACCGTTATGCCCGGTTTGACAATGAGGAGCTGCAGGCAACGATCGATGCGGCCGTCAAGACCCGCCTGAATTTCCTATGCCGTCCACGCACCACTCTCAAATGGTTCGTTTTTCGGGGGGAGCCAACCAAGCCCCTTTACGAGGTCCTTTTGCGTCTGGATTACCTGACCGACCACGCCTATCTGCTGCAGGGATTGCGTCAGTGGGCAATGAGCCGTGGGTCGGACTCCTCCACGAATGAGATTCTCAGCGTCGTGGAATTCGAGAGGATCATTGAACGTATCGACAATGAGGCCATCCTCGACCTTTCTCAGGATGAGTTTGTGCGTGTGCTCGACGGCCTCTACGACTTCTTCGCCGAGGCCGATCCGGAGCTTCCACCCGAGAGTGTTCCCACGGAAGCCGTCATCATTTTTCTCGATGACAAGGGGGCTGTTCCGCTGTCGCAGGCCCTGGAGCGCATGCTCTACCGCGAAGAACTGCGCACGCTCACACGCTCAAAGCTCATCGACGTCATAGACGGTGTGATTGCTTCGATCGACGCCGAGCCACCCAGCCCCCTGCAGGAGTTGATCAGTGCCGAGCAGTTATCATCCGGTGAATCGGAATCCGAACAGCCCCTTTCAACCGAAAGCCAGACATCGCTGCGAGCAATTGCTTTCGATGCCAACGTCGATGCCGATCAGCGCGGCAAGTTCCTTCGCAAGCTTTTTGCCGGAGATACTGAAGAGTTTGACTCCGTGCTGCGCCGGGTTCTTGGCTGCAGTGATTGGAGAGAGGCGGCCGGGATGCTCGACCGTTACTATGCCAAAAAGGGGATAGACCCCGACAGTTCCACGGCGATGGAACTGGCTCAGGCCCTGCACAGGAGCTTTGCATGAATTTTATCGATACCGCATCCATTGCGGTAAAGGCCGGCGACGGCGGTGCCGGTCATGTTTCATTCCGACGCGAAAAATACGTTCCCAAGGGAGGGCCTGATGGCGGAAACGGTGGCGCCGGCGGCTCGGTGATCGTCGAGGCAGACCAGCAGCTCGGAACGTTGCTAGACTTTACCTACAGGCGCAAGTACGAGGCGCAGGATGGTGAGCGAGGGGGCAAGAGCAACTGTACCGGTAGAAGCGGCAACGACATCATCATCCGTGTGCCTGTTGGCACGATCATCCGTGATCGCGACACCCAGGAGGTGGTTGCCGACATGACCGTTCACGGTGAGCGAGTCATCGTGGCCCGTGGTGGTATGGGTGGTCGTGGTAACTCCGAATTCGTTACCTCCGTCAACCAGGCGCCGCGTAATGCCGACCCGGGTACGCCGGGAGAAGAGGGCCAGCTGGATCTTGAGCTCAAACTTCTGGCCGACGTCGGCCTGGTCGGGTTTCCCAACGCCGGAAAAAGTACCCTTATCTCATCGGTTTCAGCAGCACGGCCGAAGATCGCCGATTACCCATTCACCACACTTGTGCCCAATCTCGGCATGGTGCGTGCCGGGCAGTACCGCAGTTTTACGGTAGCCGACATCCCTGGACTTATCGAGGGGGCGCACCAGGGCAAGGGCCTTGGATTACAGTTCCTGCGTCACATTGAACGCACGGCTGTGCTGGTGTTTCTGATCGACATACAGAGCCAGGACCCTGAGCATGAGCTTTCCGTGCTGCGCGGGGAGCTGGGGCTTTATTCAGCGCAACTCCTTGATAAACCTTGGCTTGTATGTCTTTCAAAGGCAGACGTCGTTCCTGAAGACCTACTCGATGAGTTTCGTAGGAGCCCCTTTACCAGTAAATACGGTGCGCGCATTATCTCGGCTGTCTCCGGTATGGGGCTCTCCGAACTTGTCGAACAATTGTGGTCTTTTGTAAAAAAACAGCGCGCTACTGATTAATTTCATGAATCTGGCACGGTGCTTGATTGCAGAGTGCGTCTGGAAAGTATACGCTCGACGGGGAAAGGCTGACTTGACATCTCTCATTCCATGAGCGATTTAGCTTCACTTTGGTGTTGCTAAGGTTTGGCAGAACGCCCTCGCCGTGGTATTTTCGAATCTGGGGTGAGGCGTGTGAACGCTTCCTTCCCTTTATGCGGTGTTACATGCAACCGGCAAACGGTGCAGTAATACCGCATGACAACGTGAATCAAAGCAGAAAGTAAAGATGTACAATAACTCAACGTTTCACTTGGAGGATCGTATGAATCGATTCGATTCCGCGTTCTCGTCATCACAACGGAGCTTTGCGCCATGGCTGCGCGCTTTGGTGGTGGCGGTTCTGTTCACAGTCGGTATGGTGTCGCTCGCAACGGCACAGATGACCCGTGTCTCTCCGGCCGGCAATATCAACCAGGCATGCGAAGGCCAGCAGATCGTGTATCAGGTCCCTTTCCAGGGTGGAACCACGTGGACATGGACGGTTGTTGGAGGTTTCTTTACAACCGCCAACGGATCGAACTCCATTACGGTGCAGTGGCAGAACGTTGGCAACCAAACGCTGACGGTGGTGGCCACGGCGTTCGGAGTACCAACCACTACAACCACGAACGTGGCTGTGAGCCGCACGCCAACTCCGGCAATTGCGGGTAGCAATGTCGTCTGTATTAACGCCGAGCGCACATATTCCACGCTCGGAGTTGCAGGAAGTCTTTACACTTGGAACGTTACACCGGCGAACAATTGCGCCGTCATCGGCGGTGTGCCCCTCGGAGTCGCCTCGGGTTCCAATCAGGTGAATCTTCGTTGGGTGGCTGCGGGCACTGCAACGGTTTCCGTTACAGAGACTGCTGTTGGTGGCGTTTGCTCGGCAACGACCACTTCGACAGTGATTGTCAATCCCGTTCCAAGTCCAAGCACAAGCTCAACCACGGGCTTTGGCAGTGGTAGCCGTCCTGGCATTGTGGTCAACGGATCGACGCACACCTACTTTGTTGGAAGAATCCCTGGAAATGTTTACCAGTGGACTGTGACTGGCGGAACCTTTGTCCCAAATCCTGCAAGCCCTGAATCAATCAATGTGACCTGGACAGCTGTCGGCGTCGGTACTGTTCGCTGTCGGGAAACAGTGCCAGGTTCAGACTGCAGCACTGAAACTCGTCTTGACACCGTGCTGGTCCGACCAGTTCCGACGCCAGCTATCACTGGAAATGCGAGCCCATGTGCGGGATCCACCCAAACGTACTCCATTACCAACCCGGTTGCGGGTAACTCCTACGCTTGGACTGTGGCACCCGGTGGAACGATTACGGCGAATTCAGGTACTTCGATCACCGTGGTATGGACAACGCCAGTGTGGCCGAACGTAATCTCGTCGTCGGTCAGCGTGTCGGAGAGTATTACGCAGGCACTCCCTGTTGGTGGAGCTGGAACAGTCACTTCAGTGACGCTGCCTGTCTTCGTCAAGCCGATCCCGCCGACGACGATCATCTCCGGCCCTACAACGGCATGCGCCACGAACCTGAGCAACAACCCACCAACGATAACTAACTCAACATACTCCTGCACTGTACCAATAAACACAGGTACAGGAACCACGGGTTCAGGGACGGTAGCCCCGACGTGGTCCGTAACAGGTGGTACGATCGTTTCCAATCTCGGTACATCGATAACTGTTCAGTGGACAAACACGACCGGTGCGCCTATCACTGGTAACGTGACCTGCACACACACATCGACCTTCGGTTGCAGTTCCACGGGAACATTCAATGTGACGGTCAACCCGCTGACAACACCGGTTATCACGGGTCCTTCGGTGCTCTGTGCTCGTACGGCTGGTGACTATATCGTAACAGCTGTTACCGGTAACACGTATTCATGGACGGTCACGAACGGTTCAATTGTCTCAGGACAAGGCACAAACCGTCTTCGAGTGCAGTGGAATACTGCGGGCGCAGGATCCCTGACGGTAACACAAACAAATCCGGCCTTTGGCTGCCCGACACAGAACACGTTCAATGTGACGGTGAACCCACTGCCTACGGCCACTCTGGCTGTATCCGGACGGACGGCTTTCTGTGAAGGCGGAGATATCACGATCTGTGCTCCGGTCGGTTTCGACAAGTACGTCTGGAACACGGGAGAAACCGCCCGTTGTATCGTTGCTCGGACTTCGGGCTCCTACTGGTGCATGGTTACCAACAACAACACCTGCACAAACTCTTCGGACACGGTCCGCCTGAACGTCACGGCAGCACCGGGACCAACTGTTGCAATCAGTGGTCCGACAACATTCTGTGAGGGCGGCAACGTGACACTCACAGCACCTGCCGGGTTCTCTGCATACAATTGGACAACGACAGCCGATCCAAACTGGCGCGCAACGACACCTTCGGTAACTGTAACACTTGCCGGACAATACCGTGTGCGTGTTGCTGATGCGGTCACGGGATGTACGGGTGTTTCGGGTGATATCGACGTCGTCGTGAATCCAACTCCTAGGCCGGTGCTTTCAGTCACTGGGAACGTCAATTTCTGCGCTGGTGACAGTGTCGTAGTGACGGCACCTTCAGGATATGTTTCATACACCTGGGGTTCGAAAGCTGGAAATTCCTATGGAACTACAAACAGGATCGTCATCCGCGCCACTGACACCGTGACATGTCAGGTTGTTGATGTTTTCGGTTGTGCTGGTGCCTCCGCAGCTCTGGGAGTGAAGACACCTCCGGTGATCCGTCCGGTTGTAATCAGCAGCGGTCCAACAACGTTCTGTGATGGACGTACGGTTACGCTTACAGCTGAAGATGGATTCGCAACATATCTCTGGTCGAACGGTGCAAAGACACGCGAAATTACTGTGGATCGCTCAGGTGATTACTCGGTGACCGTTCTCGACAGGAATTCAAACTGCCCTGTGTCCTCTGCAGATGTCAAGATTCAGGTCAACGACAACCCGATGAAGCCAATTCTTACCCGTACGGGTGATGTGCTGTCGGCAAAGTCGTCGGACAATGTCGAATCGTGGATGTGGACAGCTGATGGTCAAGTCATTCCAAACGCGACATCAAGCATCTACACCGTAACAAAGCCCGGCAAGTATGCAGCAATGGCTACGCGGACCGGATGCACATCTGCGTCTGACCAAATTGACATTCTCTTCACAAGTGTGAATGATGACGTTGTCGCTGGCGCATCGTTCTTCAGCGTCTACCCGAACCCAACTAGCGGTCGCGTTAATCTGTCAACAGGTCTTGCCCTTGCTGGTGACGTACAGATCAGTGTGACCAATGCTGTTGGGGTTACGATGCTGAATGCATCAGATGTTGCTACCGGTGCCGGATTCAACACTAGCCTTGACCTGACGAGCCTCCCGGTCGGCATGTACAACGTCACGATCAGCAATGGTGGTGAGCGCTGGGTTGTGCGTCTGGTTCGCCAGTAAGCCCCCTCGGTAAACGTCTGAACTTTTTCAACGGGGATGCACCATGGTGCGTCCCCGTTTTTATTTTGTGATGCTGCATCATCTGTGGCCGAATTCGGAACACGAAGAAGCGTCATCCTGCGTCACTTGCCCTCACAGACACGATAAATTGAATCCTGCGGTGAAACGCTCCACCATACCGTTACTGGTGATTTTGATCACCTGTTCACTGGCAACTTCCCTTGGGCAGTGGCGAGAAGTTTCGTTGCCGAGACCGTATGATCTTGGATACTATCTCGATGTGTTTTTTCTTCCTGCAGATCCAAATCTGGGGTGGGCGTGCTCTATAGAGGGTTATGTTGTTCGCACAACCGACGCCGGACGGACCTGGCAAGGGACGCAGATACCCCGTGGGAATCTTGAATACATCCAGTTTCTGAATGCCCGTGTCGGATATTCATCCGGTTCAAGTGGTCTTTACCGAAGTACTGACGGAGGAAGGAGCTGGCGAGTCATAACTCCAGCACTCGTCACAGCAGAAAAAATGTGGGGTAGTTACTGGCTAAATGAAAACGAAGGGGTCTTCTTCGTTGGTGGTTGTGCAACGGGCAACCAGTACTTCTATCGAACCGAGGATGCGGGTAGCTCCTGGACTGTCTTTGTGACTTCAGAACCCAACAGCGGTCTTAGCGATGGAATCCTCTTCCAGAATGGAAATGGCTACGCTGTAAGTAGCGGCGTTCTGTGGGGAACCAGTGACGCCGGACAAAGCTGGTTCAAGATCACCAACACCGGGGCAGCCACATGGAACGAAGAGATTGCCGTCTTTGGACGTTCGATCCTTGTCCCGTCGTCGGGTACCGACTGTGATGGTCAGACCCGTGGGGTCGGTGCATTGCGATTTAGCAGAGATGCAGGGAGATCGTGGTCTGAGTTTCAAACCCGCGCTAACATGTTTGGTACGTTCCTTGTCAACGATTCCACTGGTTGGGGTGTGGGCGATGAGCGTGCGGTTTTTCAGACAACAAACTACGGCCGATCATGGGTGCGTCGTGATTGCGGAATTCGCGGCAACATTGATGATGTATGGTTCGTGAATGATACTCTCGGGTGGGCCGTTGGCCAGGGAATATACCGCACAAGCTTTAACTCCGGGATGTCTCGGATCACGATCTTCCCAGATGTCCAGACGACCTCCATCTGTGCCGGTGATTCATTATTCGTCGAGGCAAAGGGACCTTTTGCACCATACGAATGGAGCGACGGCATTGTTGCTCCATCACGGTTTATCGATCGCCCTGGCACGTACACGGTCAAAGCATTCGATTCAGTCAGTTGTGTGTTTGTGAAAGACACAATCACCGTCACACTGCGGAGCACCTTTGTACCTAAGATCAGTTCGTCTGAGAAGGCGGTCTGTGAGGGCGACTCGATGACATTGTCCGTGATCGGACCCGTGATATCGTGGCTATGGTCAACGGGTGATACGACCTCGTCCATTGTGACCGGAACAGCAGGACGGGTTACGTGTGCCACGATCGACACTGGTGGATGCAGACGCGAGGCAGCCTTTGATGTGATTGTCAATCCCAATCCACGTCCAGTCATTGTTCCTAACCGGGGAACCACCATCTGTCTGGATGAGGAGATTAATCTTGCTGTTGACAAGGGTTTTGTTTCGTACCGATGGAGCACGGGTGAGACAACCCGTAGCATCACGACGTCGATCGCTGGTGATTACATTGTTGAAGTTGTTGATGAAAAGGGATGCGTCGGACGTTCAGCGCCTATCACTGTCGTCGTCAAGGCGGCTCGGAACAAAGCTGAGTTTCAGTTCATGACTACACCCGGCGAATACGTCATCGACCAACACGATGTCGGCCAGGTTCGATGTATGGAGATAGATGTGCGGAATACATCGGATAGCTCCAGCTTGATAATGCGAGGGGCACGTTTTGTGGGTAATGTATTCTTTTCGGTGCCTCCAGCCCAGTTCCCCATCATCGCAGGGCCCTCCGGTAGAGCTCGGTTAATGATCTGCGCGTCTGCTATTGAGCTTGGCAGGATCACTGATACGCTGCTCTATGACGACACATGTTCGACCACGAGGATCCCGGTAAGCACAACGGGCACGGCCATAGATCTTTCGGGAATCTCGCGATGCGATCTCCCGGTAGAAACCTCTATCATCCGCGCCGGCTCGGCCTGGCGCCTAAGAGCTCCATATCCGAACCCATCGGATGAAGTGACGGCCTTCTATCTGGCGCGCACCGGATCGGGCTCCAGGAATGTTGAGCTCAGTATTCTAGACATGACCGGCACGCCAGTCATGGAGCCGACGACCATCTCAGTTTCCAAAGAGACAACCCACGTCTTAAATGTCAGTGCCTTGCGTACGGGACTCTATTTGGTCCTCGTGATGGCTGAAGGAGAGCCCCTTTCCAGCTTCCCGCTCATCATAAGTCGTTGATGCCAGGGGGCGAGCGGCCCAAGGAAACTTCGTAGTTTGCAGTCATGGCTACGATCATCTCGCTCGATCCACGCGTTACGCGGATGGCAATCGAACAGGATCCGGGATCTGCACCGGAACCGAAGACAGAACTGGATCAGTTTCACACCTACGAAGTGTTCCACCAGGGCAAAACCGGGGCGCATCACGTGCATGTGGGCATCGTCCACGGTCCTAACCCCGAAATGGCACTGCTTCTTGCCAAGGAACAGTATGGACGCCGGGGCCAGACGGTTAACCTCTGGGTGGTCAATACGCGTGATGTGGTTACGATGCAGACCAGTGACTCTGATGTCTTCATGACCACGCCCGAGAAGACCTATCGGGACGTGGGCGCCTACATGGTTCGCAACAAGGTCGAGGCCTATAAGAAGAGACAGCAGGAAGGTAATGCGCATGAATCGTGATGCAATGAAGGACATGCTGCTTCGTATGGCTGATGACGTCTTGATCCTGGCCCATCGCCACAGCGAATGGACGGGACTCGGCCCGCTCCTGGAAGAAGACATCGCTTTCTCCTCGATCGCACAGGACAAGCTGGGTCATGCGCAGGCTCTGTACGCAATCCTCCATGAGCACTTTGAAGGTGATGAACCCGATGTCATGGCTTTTGGCAGGCCGGAGCAGCAAATACGCTGCTGCCATCTTGTGGAGTTGCCGAATGGCGAATACGACTTCTCGTTGATACGTCACTTCCTTTTTGATGCCGCAGAGTTCATCCGCTGGTCTGCACTTGTCGAAAGCACCTCTGAGCCCCTTGCCAAACTGGCATTGAAGATCCGTGGTGAGCTCAAGTATCACCTCTACCACGCCCAGACGTGGATCATCCAGCTCGGTGCTCAGGGTTCTGAAGAGTCCAGGGCACGTATGCAGACTGCGATTCACATGGCGTGGCCATATGCCCTGGGAATCTTTGAGAAACGTGAAGGTGATACGGGGCTGGTGGCTGAAGGCGTCTTCCCGGGTGAAGATGAGCTGCGCACTCGCTGGCTGGCATTCGTCGGTAGCGTTCTTGACAAGGCTTCGCTGGACTTGCCCGCAGATGCCAGCGCCATACTGGGCGGTCGTGACGGGTATCATACCGAGTACCTTGGGCCACTGCTCGACGAGATGACCGAAGTTTACCGTCAGGATCCATCGGCGCAGTGGTAAGATGACATCTCACCAAGTCCTAGACGCTCTCCAGTCTGTGCGTGACCCCGAGATTCCGACGATCTCCGTCGTTGATATGGGTATCATTACCGACGTGATCGTTCACTCTGATGAACACGTAAGCGTTCGCATGACTCCGACGTTTGTCGGATGCCCGGCCATTGATGTCATGCGCAGCGATGTCGAGCGCGCTGTCCGTGAGCTTGGCATAGCCGCAGTCGATGTGACCGTGAACTTTGATGTTCCGTGGACGACAAACCGGCTGACTGAAAAGGGGCGCGCGGCTCTCCTACAGCATGGCCTTGCACCGCCCGAGCCTTTCGAGTCGCTCACCCTTGAGCTTGAAGTACTCAACAATGTGGCATGCCCATACTGCGGGTCGCATAAGACCACACTCAAGAGCCCCTTTGGTCCCACGCTCTGCCGCTCTCTGCACTACTGCAATTCGTGTCTGCAGGCGTTTGAGGGTTTCAAGCCGATCTAGAACGCCGTGCTGATCTGCACATATCCCTGACGACCGACTAGGCCTGGGATCAACGTCGGGTCGCTGATGTCAAGAGCGTTCAACACACCAAGGCCGACTGTACTGCGCAGGCCGAACCAGTCAACGTTGATCGATGCCGCCAGATTGAGCACCGTGTATCCGGAGACGTATTCGTCGTCGCGGTCAGGAACCTTGCGCGCTGGATCGCTGATTACGTATCCGTTTTTGTCCAGGGACTCGACACCGAAGCGTCCGATGAATTGTAAGCGGGCATTGATTGAGTATCGTGATGTGGGGTCATCATACTGAAGACGCAGTGTTCCACTGTTACGCGAGCGACCCCAGAGTCCTCCATAGGCCTCTCGGGTAAGAAGTTTGTCGACTGTCCCGGCCTGCCCCTTATCGATCGCATCAAGCACCTGTTGGTCGCGTGCATCAAGGAACTGATAGCCGGCCATCAGTGAGAAAGTTCCGATCCCATCGTGAGCAAGTGCCAGCTGTAGATTAGTTTCAATACCCTGGGTGAAGGCGCGGGCGATGTTGCGGTACGAATACACATCGCGGCCATCGATGCGCCTCACGAAATAGAACTCGATCAGGTTTGACAGGTCATTCCTGAACGCGCGAATCTCAGCGCTGTACAAAACGGACGATGATCCAGAGAGTCGCCTTTGGCCATCTTCGTATCGGATCCCTGCATCATAGGTGAGACTTCGTTCAGGCCGAAGATCAATGCCAAGTCGACGCGCTCCGATCAGATCGTATCCAGCCCCTGATAGCCTGTTGGAAAATGTCACGAATAATTGCCGAAAGTCTGGCGCTTTGAATCCTGTACCGATCCCGGCCGTTGCTCGAAGGTGTTCGCCAGGCTTCCAGAGAATCGACAGACGTGGGCTGAATGCTGTTCCGAAGGCATTGTTATCATCGACACGAGCGCTGACGACGTATGATAGATAGTCAGTTGGCAGACCTTCCCACTGGATGAACCCTACTGTTGTCCGATAGAATGGATCTTCTCCGGAGGAGTCCCGATAGCGCGTTCCGGCAATATCGTCGTGAATGTACTCGCCTCCGATGGTCATCCGATTTTTCTTCCCGAAAATCAGATCGTACTGTGCATAGGTCCGCAAAATGCGCCGACATAGATCATCGATCTGGCTGCCAGAGCCCTGCACTGTATCAAAGTTGTAGCGTTCGCTGAAGATAGAACCGTAGGCCGTGACGTTGAGTCGGGCGCGTCCGCTACGGTACTCGGCATTGCAGGTGGCAGATCCATCCCATTGATCTACACTACCGGAGTTTGCGGCGATCTGGCCGAAGACACTCTCGACAAAGGCACCACTTGTCTGTGATGCAAAACCGCGCACCCAGGATCTGAACGTCCATTTTCGTGATGCACGCCAGCGCAGATTGGTCTGCATGGTCGCATCAAAAAAGCCGGCAACCGGCACGGACACATCGGCCCCCTGCAGAGAAAAGGCCGACTGATTCTTGATGTTGGCAAAGCCAGAGAGCTCAAGCGAGTCGGAGCCCAAGCCAAGCTCGAGGCGTGCCTCAGCAGGGCCGCGTGTGAGACTCTGCAGCATGGCGTTGGCAGTTACACCGTCGGCCGGACGTTTAGTAATGATGTTGATCACCCCGGCCAGGGCATCGCTTCCGTACATACTGCTCATCGGACCCTTGACGATCTCGACGCGCTCGACGTTGCCGATCGATAATCGCGACAGATCCAACACTCCAGCAATACGTCCGATCATCGGTTGTCCGTCGATCAGGATCAGTGTGTGATCCGGGCCCAGTCCATTCATTTGAATGCCGGGTCGAATTGTCCCGCTCAGAGCAAGCCCCGTCTGCTCGCGCAGAACATCACCCATGGTTACCAGACCGGAGTTCGTCAGACGCTGTGGCCCAATGATCTCTACCCGGACGGGAGAGTCCTTGGCACGGAGTTCGTTGCGTGTTCCCGTGACGACGACTTGCTTTGATAGGACCGTCCGAAGGCTGTCGGTCACTCCCGCAGCACGGGAAGAATCAGCACGAGAAGAATCAAATGGAAAGGGGCTTCTCAGAGCCGCCTGACACAGGAAGGTGCTGAGAACAAAGTAAAGAGCGATGGCCGGTTGCACGGCTCAAAAATACCGCTATCCGGGTTGCTATGGAATCCACATCACGGGCGTGGTCGAATGTCCCGCTGGAGTTGATACACTGAGATAGTACACACCCGAGCTAACTGCCGACATATCGATTATCTCGGTGCGCGACTGTCCCTGGCCACCATGGACAGTCAGAGAACGACGGAATAGAAGACGGCCGTCGGGAGATACAAGTCGTGCATCATATTCGCCGGGCATCTGAGCGGTGATCGCCAGTTCGATGATGTCGCGGTCAACCTCGGTGCGAACCGTGTACGATGGTCGTGCGTAGGAACGGATGATCCGGCCCAGAATGTTGCACCCCGTTACATACAGGATTCCCGAGCTTAGCGATACGTTCGGACAACGTGCGGCATCCCATTCAACATTTTCCCACGTCAGGGGAGCACTCAGCACTTGCCCTGCCAGAACCACACCGCGTATGGAGGTTACGCGCTGACGGGGGGAGATGATATCCAGATCCTCGATTCGCAGGTGTGCGAGCCGTTCAGCACCACGGATACTCGTGCGCAATGACCCGCGATCGGAAGACGTCGGAAAGAAGGCTGACGCTTCGTGAACAAGAGTGACCCTCATCTCATCGATGTGCAGAGGTAAAAGTTCCGGCGGAACATCAACGATTACCGGAACGCCGACGCTGTCATTCCCGGCTTCCGCGGTTACGCTGCCGGCCATAAGGAGAATAGGCACAGTATCGCGCACGGAAATGCTCAGCGTCCTAGTCATAGAGCAGCCAAGAGCATCCGTTCCCGTCACCGAATAGGTGATCGAGGTGTCGGCCGTGATTGTCTGCACGGCTGATGTACTGTCTTGAAGCCCGGTAGTAGGACTCCAGCGATACCTGAATGCTCCACTCGCCCGCAGTTGTACGGTACTCCCACGGCAGACAGCTGTGTCGCCCGTAAGGCGGACCTGAAGACGTGAAACGAAGATTGTGACGGAGTCATAATCCTCGCAGTCACCAATTCGTGATCTGAGCACGTAGGTGGTTGTCACCGTCGGTGCAGCCATCGGCGTCAATGAGGTCGGATCACTCAGACCATCAGATGGTGTCCAGAGAAACTCATCTCCGAATCCCGAGGCCAGAAGTCGCTTGCCGGTGCCGGCACAGATTGACAGGTCAGCACCTGCGTTGATGATGGGGCTTGGACTGACCGTCACTCGGATCGTATCGCGCACGCTACAACCGAGATCATTCGTGGCGGTGATCACGTAGGTGGTTGATGACCTCGGAGAGGCGATCACTACATTGCCGGAGTCAATGTTGAGTCCGACCGTCGGACTCCATCGTACCTGCGCACCTTGGGCGTCGACTGAGAGTTGTGTGCTCTGACCAGAGCAGATGCGCACGCCGGGCTGCACGCTCAACACCGGTCGGCGCTGCGGAGTGATGACGAGCGAATCCTCGGCACTGCAGCCGCCGCTTCCCACGCGCAACCGGATACTCGAGGGCGTGGCCCCGACCACCACCCGAGTGCTCGAGGTAAACGGGTCGAGTACTCCCGGGCCCTGCCACAGATACGTTGTACCGGCATTGGCGACCAGGATGATAGTGTCCCCCTGACATGCCGTGGTAGGCCCGTCGATGTCAACTCCGAGTGAATCAAGAACCGTCACCGTCAGGGTGTCGATGATCTGGCAACCACCAGCTTGGATGGTTACCCTGTATCGCGTTGTCGTAGTTGGTCTTGCTATTGGCGCATCCGAAGTGGTGTCGCTCAGCCCCGTCGAAGGATACCAGCGGTATGTCGATCCTCCAGATGCGCGCAGTTGAGCGGTTGCCCCGGCACAGATCGTAATGTCCGGGCCGGCAGACGCCGTTGCAACACGAACCAGCACTGTGGCTGTATCGACGCATCCCACGGCAGACGTTCCAATAACAGTGAAGAGAGTTGTTGATCGAACCTGCACCGTCGGACGGGGTGATGTCGGACTGCTGACCAGGTTTGCGGGAAGCCACTGATATCGTTCTGCTCCGGATACCCGTAGCGCAATGGTCTGTCCGGGACAGGCTGACACGAGCGAGTCCACGACCAGCGCAGGACGGTCCAAAACCGTTATAACAGTCGATGCGGTATCAGAGGCGAAATCCGAGCGAGCGATTAGCCGCACGGTGAAGACGCCAGCCTTGGTAAAGGTGACTCGTGCAGGTGTTCTCTCGTAGGATACTCCGGGTGAGCCCCCTTCGATCGACCATTCCCATGAGGTGATCCTTCCCGCACTTCGATTGACGAGAACCACCTGCTCACCTTCACACACAGACGAAGGCACAGAAAACGCTGCGCGCGGAAGCGCACACGCGTTCAATCGATCAGATTGTTCAAAGAGCAGTGGCGTTGGAATGTTGGGTAACCCTGTGCGCACTACCCCGGCTGTTCGAACTGATTCCTTGTTGTAGTCAACAAAGGGGGCGCGATTGTTTGGCCGGTCTATAACGCTCAGGCGATTCGTTCCGGGGATGCCGACATAGATGCGGCCATCCGGACCGAGTTGTAGCGGAACCCAGGAGGAGGTCACTCCGAGATCGGCAACGATCTCCATTGACGCAATGATCTGCGGAGCTGTGGGCAGGCCGACGTCAAACTGATAGATCTGCGTCGTTGCATCGGAGGCTGCGTTGGTAACGGAGATGTACACTTTCTGTCCATCCGGGGAGAACGCTGCACCGTAGTGTTCTCCAAGCTTACTGACACCGAAAACATTGATTCCATCAGATATTCGGCCGGACTCGGCATCGAAGTCAAAGAACTGAGAATTGCCGGCCGTTGAGGTCATCAGAACGTGACGGTTATCGGGTGAAACGACCAGCTGACCAGCATCACGTACATCGAGCTGATTGTTGGCAACGGAAGAGACGACCGGCGCAGGTTCGAGATATGCACCTGTGAGATGGAAGCTGAAGAAATGCCGTGTAAGTCTGCTGCGCACGATGATCCACCAACCGTCACCTTTACAGTCCATGGTTGCCGTCAGGTGCTCCGTGATATCATTGAGCAGAAACTCGTTCTTCTTGGTGACGTCGCCCCGACCGTCATCGGCACGCATGTCAATGATGCTGTAGTGCAGACATAAACAACGGGATGATGCATCAGGTGCAGATGTCGGTGCGGCATTGAAGAGATAGAATACATTCGGCTTTCCCGGCGCCGGCACGATCAGTGCGCTCTGACTTGTCGACGGATCACCCATAAGCCCCGTACCATTGGGCATTACCTCATGGAAGCGATTCCAAACTGTCGCGCCGTCCGTGTAGAAAAGCAGTTCTCCTGTTGTCGGACTTGACATCACCGCCGAACCCCTGTTCGTGACCATCCGTGAGCTCTCAAGGGGTACGACGCCCGAGGTCGTAAACGCTATCCCTGCACGTTGTCCGAAGTACCAGTTGGAGGACGAATTGATCTGAGATTTCGCCGGTGGCGTAAAGAACACCAAGCACACAAAGACCACTGTCAACAGCAAGGATCTTCGCTGAAGACGGTCTCTCCCCCCGGAGAAATATGGTGGGATGGCGGTGTGCACGCAGGCCCCGAAAAATAAACAACTTATCGTCCCACGATACGCCACCCGTGTTACCGGAATTTAACCGCCAGCCGGTGCCGTCTCGCTTAACTTCGCACTGCGTATGACACACATGGGACCGTTGCATGGATAAGAAGATCCTGATTGTCGATGACGAGCAGGACATCCTCGATCTGATCTCGTACAACCTCTCAAAAGAGGGATACAAGGTACAGACAGCGCCGGACGGGATGAGGGGGCTCGAGGCGGCCCGCATGGTCCGACCTGATCTAGTCATTCTGGACGTGATGATGCCCGGCATGGATGGCTTCGAGGTCTGTCGTAAGCTCCGGCAGGACAAAGAGTTTGCCGAAACGTCGATCATGTTTCTGACGGCCAAGTCAGGCGAGATCGATCAGATCCTCGGACTTGAGCTCGGTGCCGATGATTATCTCCAGAAGCCGATCTCTCCCCGTGTTCTGCTGGCCCGCGTCAAGAGCATGCTGCGCCGCGGTGGCGATGCAGGCCGACCGGAGACGATCGTCGCGCCCGAGATACTCCGCTTGGGGAATCTTGAGATCAACCGGCAGAACTATACAGTCCGGGTTGACGGAAAGGAGACGTTCTTTCCGAAGAAGGAATTCGAGTTGCTGGCCTTTCTGGCGGCTAATCGTGGTAAGGTCTTCACTCGCGAAACACTCCTGCGCCGGATCTGGGGCGAGAGTGTCTTCGTGATCGACCGCACGGTCGATGTACACGTCAGTAAGATCCGAGAAAAGCTCGGCACCTATGGTGCATGGATCGAAACGGTCAAAGGCGTGGGATACCGTTTCACCGAGCAGGTCTAACTTTGCCGTCATGGCTGATGACCCGACGTTTTCATTACTCACGCTCCTGTTCGTATGCGGTCTGACCTTCCTGGTTGGTATGGTCGCGGCCTCGGCCATCCAGCAGCGGCGTCTGCGCCACACCGTCCGGGAACCACTCGAGATCATTGAGACCGTCACGACTTCGATTGCGCAAGGGGCTGTTAGTGCCCGCATCTCACTTCCGGGTGAAGTTGAGCCCACCGTAGCCCAGACGGCCACCGCTGTCAATCGACTTGCCGACCGTGCAGCGCATGATATTGAGGAGATGCGACGTCTCGAACGTGTGCGCTCGGAATTCATCGCGAATGTTTCTCACGAGCTGCGCACGCCGATTTTCAGCGTGCAGGGGTATCTCGAGACGCTGCTCGACGGGGCCATGGACGACCCTGCGGTTGCTATTCCATTCCTCGAGAAGGCCTATCACAATGCTATGCGTTTGAATGTTCTGCTGAACGACCTGATCGACATCTCGCGCATCGAAAGCGGCGAACTCAAGTTCTCATTCCGGTACTTCGATATTGTCGATCTCATCAGCGAGCTGGTCCACACAAGTGAGATCCGCGCCCGGCAGGCCAACGTCACGGTGTCCTTTACCCACGATGACGCACGCTCGGTCTATGGTGATAAGGAGCGACTGTCACAGGTGCTGACCAATCTCCTGGACAATGCCATCAAGTACAACGTCGATGGAGGTCGAGTCGATGTTGTCACAAACGCAGCAGACGGCGGCGTGCACATCGAGATCATCGACACAGGCATCGGCATTCCTGAGCAGCACCTGGCGCGCATTTTCGAACGATTCTACCGCGTTGACAAGGACCGCTCCCGGGCTGTCGGCGGAACCGGACTTGGCCTGGCCATCGTCAAGCATATCCTCGAAGCGCACGATGCCCACGTTGAGCTGACATCTATAGCCGGACAGGGCACGCGCGTATCTTTCACGCTTCGGGCCGGTGAAGCCGTTTAAGCGCACGTCGCGCGTCAAGGGGCTTACCGAACAACCATGACTGGCAGACTCGAGATCGTCGATCCGGTGCGGACTGATATGACGTAGCGACCGGACGCCAGCGCCTGCAGGTTGGCGATCAACGTACTGCCACGCTGATACCATGATGTTGCACAGCGCATGCCTGTGATATCGGTCAGCCATGCGTCATCGACAGGAAGGTCTGTTGGCAATGTCACGTTGCAATGACTTGATGCAGGGGAGGGGAAGACGGAGATCGGTTGTCGACTCTCCTGCTCAGGCACGGATACGACGACTATCTGAATGTCATCGATATAGAATCCGTCTGACTGGCGAGATGCATTTGACCGAAAGCGGAGTCGCATATGTGTTGTGTCTCTTCCCTCGGGTAGCGGTATTCTGACGTCACGCCATGCGTCATCCCCCTTTGTGGTGTCAGACCAGCGCGCATCCTTTGATGCATTCCACCAATCAAGTGTCGTGTATGGTCCAGCGACACCCTCTGTCGAAGCTTCCAAGAACATGGTATCGGTCGGATCGATGAAGGCCGCCACGTACATCTTTACGAACAGACCGGCCTCCGGTATGCGCGGTTCAGGGACTATTGGCATCAACTGCACGGTGTCACGCCGATTCGGCTGATAGGGTCCAGACGGAGAGTGTGCATATGCCGCCGGAGCAGAGCGGAAGAAGCTCGTCGTCGTCCCCCAAGCCCCCTGAATCTTGCGATACCGTGGCTCACGGGTAAAGTCTTCATCACGGTAGCCGGCATCGCCCGTGAAGACCCACAGCGAATCGCTCTTTGGGCTCTCGTTGCCATCCGCATCAGCGACGCTGGCCTGCACTCGATACCATCCACGGGCATCAGGTGTGATGTCACGCGTGATCACGGCGCTGGAGTCATCGACTGCCAGTGCACTTTGTTGGTCGAAGTCCGTTGCCGTGAGGACGAGTTTCGAGAGATTCACCAAGGGCGTGATGCCGTCGAGTCGCCTGTTGGGCAGTCCAACGGTGCAGCTGATCGGCCGAGATGAGGATCCAACCGCGCTGATGAGCTTCGGAATACCCGGTTCACGTGAACCACCGGCCCAGGCCGATGCCAATTGCGGGGCGCTGGAGTCGGAACGTGTAGTCACCATCAGCGTGTACGTGTAGCGACGATACTTTACAAGTCCGGTATCGGTGAACGTTGTCACACTCCCCGGCAGTTCACGCAGAAAAATACTGTCACGTTTGAGCACATACCTGAGCTGCGAAGGGTCAAGGGGCTGACCAAATGCCAGCTCTGTCACAGGATCCCACGAGAGATCGATCTGCGTTGGCCGCGTTGGAATAGTGCGCGCGGTAAATCTCTGTGTCGTAGCCGGTGCGCGGGTATTCACAACCGCTGTGTAGACATCATTGTCGGCTCGGTTGGAGGTCGTGTTGCGCATGTCCACCCACGAAGGATAGACGATCCCGTTGCGGAAGTCGCAACCCGAGTAGTCACCGGCAAAGGTATTGCCACTAAAGGGATTGTTTCGCAGATCGCTGTTGCCGTCACCGGCTCGGCGATCGACCCAGGTTGCTCCACCGTCAGTTGAAAGGCTGACGTATGTGCGAACAAGGATGTTGGCACTGTCATCACGACTGTCCGAGTACATCACGGCAACGTCGCCGTTTGTCGGGTCGAGAGCGATCCATGACCAGAACTGATCGTTGGTTGTATCAGAGTGTACGATCTTCGGCGTGGACCATGTGGTACCGTTGTCGGTCGATGTCGAAGCATAGACGTTCGGATAGTTGTCCGCTGCCCAGCACATGTACATCCAGCCGTTGCGAGGACCACGAGTGTTGTCAATAGTCAGTGTCGGATAGCATTCAGCCCGCACAACCCCCTTGACGCGGGAGTTTGACTGGCCGGAAACTACACTCTTGATCCCGAACGGATTGTACCGATGGATGATCCGGGGTGCGGTCCACGTTGCGCCGCCATCGGTCGAGCGCGCATAGCGAATCGCCGACTCTGTGCCGCTGTTCCAGACCACATGCACCGAGCCGTCCGGTCCGGTGCGCGCCAGTGGAAAGCTCTGCCCGAATGTGGTGGCCTCGCTGGTTTGTGGAAACCGGTCGCTCACGGCTACCGGCACGGACCACGTCGCCCCCTCATCAGTACTCTTCGCAATCATGATCTGCGTCGATGAATCACGGTTGATGACGCGCTTCCAAGGTATGTAAAGTGTGCCCCGGTGGGGTGAGGTTGCTGCAGTATCGGCATGGACATAGTACTTGTCCTCAAAGGCGGAGTCGGCGGTCTGCACGCCGGTGTGGATGATCACGGCCGTATGCTTCATGGACCACGTCTGACCGGCGTCAGTGGTTGAACTGACGAAGATCCCGTTCTCGCCGAACTGTGCGTTGCCTGTTCGACGGAAGCCGCCGTAACACAGATAGCCCTTGCCCTTGTGATCAAAGCAAACTGACGGGTCGTTTGTTGACGTCCAGCCAGGTCGCGCAGTCCCGAGTGAAACGTTGCTCCAAGTGTATCCAGCGTCGGTAGAGTAGTACGCCCAGGTTGATGACCCACCGCGATAATCGAC
>JBEIIK010000032.1:0-20810 GCA_040380835.1 Ignavibacteria bacterium
CCTTGTTGTGTTCCGCTCTACGATCTCCCGACATGTGAACATCGGCGCTAACACAGCCCCCTCCTCGTTTACGCTTCGCAATAACCTCTGGTATAACGTCGATGCCCCGTCATCATCACGTCCGCAAGAGGCGCAGCTGACAGAGACGTCGAGCATCTACGGAAGCGATCCGCTGCTGCGCGGCTACACCACGGGCGACTATCGTCCGCAGCCGTCAAGCCCCGTGAAGGGGGCAGGCGTCGCAACGTCGGAGGCCGTGCGCGACCTTGCCGGACGCACCTACGCGAACCCTCCGTCGATTGGTGCCCACGAAGCCGATGAGATGACGTCCGTCGGTGAATGGCAGCATCCGTCGTCTGTTCATGCCATGCGCACGCCGGACGGCTGGTGGCTGACGGTTCCGCAGGACATGTTGCCGGTGCGCATCCGTGTTGTTGACGTCCGAGGCGTTCTGCGCGGAATCGCCGCGCTTGAAAACGTGCGGACGTTTGTCCCAACCTCGCCAAGCGAGTTTGTTATTGTCGACCCCTGACAACGTACCGATCGGCAACGACGGCGATAAGGGGCATGCAGATCGTGAACAGATAGGTCTGATACCGCGGCAGCACATACGTGATGGCAAACAGCCCCGTCATGCCGGCTGCGATCAGCAGAATCGGCACAGCATGAGACGTCCACGCGCGCTCGCGCAGCAAACGGCGCAGTGCCAGCGTCAGACCCAGCAGTAGCGCAAGCCCCGTGATCAGCGTCGGAACGAAGTAGGCCAGTGACTTGCCCTTCGGGTAGTACGGATCAACGGTCCAGAGCATGAGGACCTTCTTGAGACCGAGCATCAGCCACCGCGCGGGGTCTTCCTTGATGTAGCTCATCACCTCTTCACGGAACACCTTGTCGGCCTCCAGCTCAAACGTCTGCGTCAGCGGTAGCGCATCAAGCTTTGCAACGATCTGCGGATAGCGCTCTCCTTCCCAGATGTTCCAACCGTCGGCAGCATAGCCACTGCCCGAGGCATAGACGTTCGCACCACGCCACATCTCGCGCCACGGATGCGTGATGATGCCCACAGGCTGGCCGAACTCTGCGGCATTGCGCGCCAGCCACGGTGCGATCACCACCATCATCGTTACCAGTGCCAGGCCAGCCCCCTTCCAGTTGCGCCTAAGAAGGGGTAGAGCGCAGACCAGCACGCCGAGGGCAAGGAACTCTGAACGCATGAGAGTAAGCATGCCCACGGCCACGCCGAGCTTCCAGGCTCCGCGTCCTTCGGCGATCAGTACCTGCGCAGCGTCGATCACAAAGAGTCCACACACGGCATACCATACCGCACCGGCCGGTGTGGCCGACGAAACGAGTCCGGGAATGTAGATGAGTGACCACGCTGCGGCGATCATTGCCGACCGCTCCGATGCCATACGCCGCGCGATGCGCGCAACCAGCCATGGGATGAGTCCGCCTACCAGACACTGCAGTACCAGCATCACCATGATGCCTGCCTGCCCGCCCCCTGCCACGCTAAATACTGCCGTGGCAACAGCCGGCACAAACGGAGGCATAAAGGCACTCGGATGCGGCGTCGGATCGGTCTTCCATAATTCTGCTCTCGCTGAGTCAAGGGGCTGATATGGCCACGCCATCCCAAAGCCATCACCCGCCAGAGCGTTCTGCGCGATCACCACCTGCTCATACTCACGTGGCTCTCCCATCGGCGTCACCGTTACCACGGCAAGCCGCAGCACGATAGCGAGGATGCAGAGGAAGAGGAGAGGCATGATGAGTGACGAGTGACAGAGTGACGAGTGACGAGTGACAGAGTGACGAGTGACAGAGTGACAAACGAACCCCAAAACCAAAACCTCAAACCTCAAACCACATACCTCGCATTGTACCCTTCGAGCTCCTGGCATTGCCAGCCGCGCAGGCGGGCACGTTTGCCGAGGATATCGCGGGCATCATCGACGGAGATGTTCAGTGCGATAGCGAACGTCGCGGCATCAAAGGAGCCGGTCTGAGCCGAGAGAGCGGTAATCGCATCATCGATGCGGGAGTCAAACCGCCGTTGCAGGCGCAGGCCGACGAGCAGCGTGAGAACCGAGGCGGCGAGCATGATGAGCCCCATAACGAGGTTGCCCATGCCTACGTCATCGTTCTCGCCACGATAAGCACCATAGGAAAAAACAAAACCGAACACGGCGAACATGAGCAGAAGCGCCGAGAGCATGAGGATGAGGCGGTGAATCATAGGGGGCAAAATACTGCCTATTTTCGAGCCGCTGTATCGAGGAGAACACTGTGAACGAAAGAATCGACAAACTTCGGGCGCTCAAGGCCGAAGCCCTGTTAGGGGGCGGACAAAAGCGCATTGATGCCCAGCATGCAAAGGGCAAGCTTACGGCGCGGGAACGCCTCGAAGTGCTGCTTGATGAGGCGTCGTTCTCCGAAATGGACATGCTGGCACGTCACCGCTCGACGAAGTTCGGTCTGGAGCAGCAGCGTCCGCTGGGCGATGGCGTGGTGACGGGCACGGGCACGATCCACGGTCGAACGGTGTGCGTGTTCTCGCAGGACTTTACAACCTTCGGCGGGTCGCTCGGAGAGGTTCATGCCGAGAAGATCTGCAAGCTGCTCGATCTGGCGATGAAGATCGGCGCACCGGTTATCGGACTTAACGATTCGGGTGGAGCACGTATTCAGGAAGGCGTCGTGGCGCTGGGTGGCTATGCGGACATCTTCCTTCGCAATACGATGGCCAGCGGCGTCGTGCCGCAGCTGAGCGTGATCCTGGGTCCGTGTGCTGGCGGCGCGGTGTATTCGCCGGCTCTTACGGACTTCGTGTTCATGACGAAGGGGACGTCGTACATGTTTGTTACCGGACCCGAAGTGGTCAAGACCGTAACACACGAAGAAGTGACGTTCGAGGAACTTGGTGGTGCTGACACGCATGCCTCGCGCAGCGGCGTGGCGCACTTTGCCTTTGACAACGAGGTCGAGACGCTTCTTGCCGTGCGCAAGATGATGTCCTTTGTGCCACTGAACAATCGTGAGAAGCCCCCTGTCAGGCCTACCCACGACGCATCAGATCGCGCATGCGAGCGCCTGCGACACGTCATCCCGGCCAACCCCAACCAGCCCTACGACATGAAGGACGTCATCCGCGAGGTTGTGGACGAAGCGGACTTCTTCGAGGTGCATGCCGACTACGCTACGAACATCATCTGCGGCTTCGCCACGCTGGAGGGTCACCCCGTTGGCATCGTTGCCAACCAGCCAGCCTCACTAGCCGGCGTGCTCGACATCAACAGTTCGGTGAAGGGGGCTCGATTCGTCCGCTTCTGCGATGCCTTCAATATTCCCCTCGTCGTCTTCGAAGACGTGCCGGGATTCCTACCGGGCACTGACCAGGAATGGCGCGGCATCATCCGTCACGGAGCTAAACTTCTCTATGCCTTCTGCGAAGCAACCGTCCCGAAGATGACCGTGATCACACGCAAGGCCTACGGCGGTGCGTATGACGTGATGAACTCCAAGCATATCCGCGGCGATTACAACATTGCCTGGCCTACGGCCGAGATCGCCGTCATGGGCGCAAAGGGGGCGGTGGAGATCCTCTATCGTAAAGACATTGACAAAGCAGACGATAAAGCAGCCCGCATGCAGGAGCTGCAGGATCAGTACAACGACGAGTTTGCCAACCCCTACGAAGCTGCCGAACGCGGCTACGTGGATGACGTGATCGAACCCCAACAGACACGTCACGAACTCATTAAGGCCCTGCGTCGCCTGCGTACAAAGAGTGATACAAACCCGTGGAAGAAGCACGGGAATATTCCTTTGTAAGCAGGTTTCGGGTTTCAGGTTTCGGGTTTCAGGTGCTATAGCCTGCACGAGTAGCTACTCAGCATTCCTCATCGGTCTAAAGACACTACCGGGAGCAATTTGGAGTCGTAGTGCAAGCCGTGTGGTACACAACAGACGGTTCGCCATGTCCAGTTCCGACCAACCCCTGACTACCTTTGCGCATATATGTCTTTTGCAATTAGGATCGGATCCCTCGTAATGATCGCGGCACAGTTATGTGCCGCGGTCGGCGAGGGTGGGCAGAAACCTGCTCCACTCTACGAAGTACGAGTTGTTCTTTCATCCAAGGCATGCATTCGCTGTTGTTCCGCGCTCTTGTCCGTTACGGTTGGGCAACTCGGCATCATCGGTTCCAGTCTTACCATCAAAGTGTCGTCGCAGAACGCTCAAGCACTCAAGCAGGTGCGGAAGGTCATAGCTGACACGAATATGGTGCAGATGGAATTGATTGAAACACCGACCACCCCTATGGATAGCATTGTCGTTTTCGTCGATGGTGTTCCGCAAAGGAACGGACAGTTTTCACTCGAGTACGAATCGCTCAAGGTCCTGCCGTACCTCGATTCACTCGATGCCAGCCGCTCAGAGATAAATGTTGATACCTCAGTCAATCAGTTGTCGATACCACTACGATCAAGGTTGATGTTTGACGAGTCGTCTCGTGTACATGTGCATGACGACAACCAGACGGTCAGTATTGCAGGGAACGATCGTGCAATTGTCGTTACAGCAGACACAGTAAGAACACTTCCCCAGTACCTACACGGAATGGACAGTCTGCAGCGTTCGCGCGTGATGCTACCATCTCGTGCTGTCGTGGTGTCGCCGACGCATGTGCGGTATCGTTTCAGCGTCCTCTCGCAAGCCATCGACACGGTGATCAATGGCGAAATGGCTAAACTGTTTACCCATATGGATTCGTGGATCTCCGACGTTCGTACAGTTCCCACCGTCCGCAATGATCTGCGGCTACGATCTGCCAACGAGACTTCACATGGCGAATGGGCGTCGACGGATTCGACGATGGTTGTTGTGCCCGATACATCAGGTCCCGACGACCCAGTGCCAACATCGTTCCGATTTACCGGCTTCAATGTTGACGTATCCGCACGGTTCTTCCCAAGTGCGGTACCCCTTTGTGACTCACGAGGAGACACGATTTATATCTGTACGCCATCCGACGGATGGGTTCGGATAACCAAGCCGGGGACCATACTTCACATGCCACCGCCAACACGCATTGTGCAGAGTCTTTTCCTCAGCCGGTGCATTGCGATTCCCGGTGGTGTGCTCCTGACTGCTCTTGATGGCTCAACCGCCGACCAATATTGCTCCATTTTAGTCAATTCGAATGGCTCTCGAATCTCACCCGTTGTCTGGCACACGGCATCAACAGTTATTGTGCCAACCATACGCAACGGACGCATCACCCTGGAATCCATCCGCCGTTCAGCCGCGGCTTTGCATAGATCGACGGTTTGGCAATCGGGGCCGTAAATCAACCCGTCCGGCAGCGAAGGCCAATGGCCATTGAATCACCGGCCGAGCAGGAAAGACGGGCAACGGGCGAGACTGCGTCTCGCCCCTACACGTACGTTGTCCCACACCTGAAACCTGAAACCTACCCCAGCCCATCCACCAGGCGATCGATGATCGTTGCGATTTTACTGGCGTCGTTATCAGGAAGTGCTGCTCGAAGTTGACGGTCAAAGCGGCGCAGGATAGGGTCGAGCTCCGAGAGCAGGGCAAGCCCCTTGCTTGTTATAAAGCTCATCGACAGACGACCATCTTCGGGGCTCTTACCGCGGGCGACCAGGCCTTGCTTTTCCAGACGGTCGATAAGACGCGTGACGTCGGGGGCTTTCTGGATCATGCGCGAGGTGATCTCTCCGCGGGGGTGTCCATTCGGGTGAACACCTCTCAGGATGCGCAGGACGTTGTACTGAGCAGCGGTGATGCCGTAGGGGGCGATCAGCTCCTCCATCTTACGATTCAGTGAGTCGGCACATGAGAGCACGCCGAGCATGGCCTCCTGCTGCGCTGATGCGAACTTCTGCTGTTTGAGTCGGTCTTTGAGTGCCATGCTTTATGCTTCCTTCTCAGCGACGCGCAGGGCGGTAATGATGTTCTCAAGATCCCCGTCGACGATGGATTGAAGCGGGTAGTTCTTGACATCGCCCTCAAGACGGTGGTCGGTGACGCGATTCTGCGGCCAGTTGTAGGTGCGGATCTTTTCCGAGCGGTCACCACTGCGGACCATGTCCTTGCGCGCGCCGGCAATAGCCGACTGCTGGCGTTCGAGTTCGAGGTCGTACAGGCGGGCCCGCAGTACCTTCATGGCCTTGTCTTTGTTCTTGAGCTGCGAGCGTTCGTCCTGACACTGTACAACGATGCCGGTGGGGATGTGCACAAGGCGCACGGCCGTTTCAACCTTGTTGACGTTCTGTCCGCCCTTGCCCCCTGACCTGAAGATATCGATCCGCAGATCTGTTTCGTTGATCTGCACGTCCACTTCCTCGGCCTCGGGCAGGACCGCTACGGTAGCGGCAGATGTGTGGATGCGACCCTGAGCTTCCGTTTCCGGAACGCGCTGCACGCGGTGCACTCCACTTTCGTACTTCAGCACCCCGTAGGCCTCGTCGCCGTGAACTTCAAAGGTGATCTCCTTGAAGCCCCCTCGCTCACTCTCGGTCATATCGATCGTCTCGATCGTCCAGCCCCGGCGTTCGCAGTACCGCTGATACATGCGGAAGAGATCACCAACAAACAGGGCCGCTTCATCGCCCCCTGTGCCGGCACGCAGCTCCACGATGCAGTCCTTCAGATCGTTAGGGTCGCGTGGGATCAGGAGCACGGTCAGTTGCTCTTCAAGAACGGAGAGGCGTTCTTCCAGCTGGCGCGTGTCCTCGTAGGCCATATCGCGCAGATCGGCATCCGTTGCAGCATCGTCAATAAGTGCGCGGTTGGATCGTACTTGCTGGACCACGTCGAGGTAGTCACGTCCGGCGGTGACGATCGGCAGCAAGCTTTTGTACTCGCGACTGGCCTCACGAAGCAATGCCGGATTATTAACGGTATTGGGATCGTTGAGCGACTGTTCTACTTCGGCAAAACGGTCGATGAGACTATGCAGGCGTTCTTCCACAGACAAAAATATCGCAACTTGCCGTCATGACTCGTTTGAGAATCATCGGTGCCATCATTGTCGTGACGGGTCTTCTGACCGGATGTGCCCAGGAAGATGACAGCATCGTGAATCCTGTTCCGGGACGCCGTCGCATCACCATGCGCCTGTTCAACCTCGTTCCCGATGTCCAGCAGCGACGTCTGGTGATGGAAGAGGGGTTTGCTTCAGCCGAAGTTCCCATGTTCAGGTTCAGCGATACCGTGCAGGCTCCGGGTGACTCAACGCTCATTGAGATCTATCGTGGTTCGGAGCAGGAATTCCGCTCCCCACGGCGTGTACCGTTCATCCCCAATACCGCCTACAACCTCTACGCCGTGTCGGGTCCTGCCAACCCCGGACGCTTCGATACTGTTCTGATCTCCAACGCCAACACGCCCGGCTCAGCGCTCGGCTACGCCCAGGTTCGCATCGTGAACATGCACGCCGACCCGTCGCGTAGCTATGAACTCCGGTTGGGATGCCCCAGCGGTGCGCCGCTGCTGAACTCGCCCACGGTGTTCCGTCAGGTCTCCCAGTTCCGTGAGATCTTTCCGGGTAATACGGTCTTCTCGTTGGTCGAGTACCGTAATGCCCAGGCAGCGATTCTGGGAACATTCGAGACGAAGCTGCAGGAGCGCCGAACGTACTCGCTCGTCATCCACGAAGCCGAGTCCGGAGCGGTTCCGGATCTGATGTTCGTTGAGGAATCAGACCTCTCCGCCGCCGCAGAACGCCCCTTTTCGCCTGTGTCCAGCCGGACGGCTGACGTGCGTGTGGTGAACCTGAGTTCAGGGAACATCGACGTTGAAATGCCCGATCTCAGTACGACTCTGGCAAAGGGGCTTTCCGAACGCCGTATTGGCGACCGTGTTCCTGTTACCACCTGCGAACAGCAGCGGGCAGATCGCATTGAGGTCCGCTTTGCATCTGGAGCGCGGCTGATCGACAGTGCGTCACTGGTGGTACGGAACCTGTTCAGCGTGATCGTCGCCGACTCCGGCGCAAGCGGTCAGGCTATTGTTGCGCCCATGATCCAGCGTCCGCTCGGCTCTGATGGCAAGGCCGTTATCCGCATCATCCATGCGTCGGCATCGACGGCCAACGTCAGGGTTTCAACCAGTACACGGTCCTCATCGACGGCGGGCAATGGAACCCAGCCTGCAGTTACGCTGGCACAGAAGCTCGGCCGACGTGGAGTTTCCGGGGCCGTTGCCATCGAACCCGGTCAGGTACCGCTGACGATCACAAGCGAGACCACGCCGACGTTGCTGCTGCGTACGTCCACGCTGAACGTCCAACCCGACCGTTCATATGATTTGATCCTGCACGACAAGCTCGGCGAAGTGCGCGTGGCCGTCGTCGAACAGGAGTCGGCCGGACGTCCGGCAGATCTGATCACGGATGCTGCTCTGCTGACCTTTGTTCATGGGGCTCCCGGACGCGAAGCCGTGCCGGTGCGGCTGGGCTCAGCTGTCAGCGGCGGACGCTTGAACTATGGCAGTACGCTTACGACGTGCCTCGAACAGTCCGACAACGCCTACTCCGTTGACGGTCTGACCGGCCAGCTGGAAATGCGCAATGCCGACCGTACGCTGGTGGTCTATGGTCTGCCCAACAACACCCCTACCGTGCTGCAATACCGCACACTACCGCTTCTTCCGGCGGCAGGACGTTCCATCCGGCGGGTGGTGAATGCCACTCGGGATGTGCCCCGGCTTACCGTATCAGTGGACTCCATCGCCGTCGAAGAGTCCTCTGAAGCACTGGCGCGGAACCTGCCCATGGGTGAGATCTCCGAACCGATGGTCATAACCCAGGACCGCCGCGGCACGTACTACTTCTTCAATGCCGAGTCGAGAGAGAAGATGTATACCCTGCCGGTGCGCCTGGCCACGCTGGGTACCAACTTTACCCTCGTCGTGGTCGGGGAAAAGTCAAAGGGCTACGATGTGATCGTCATCCAGGAGCTCTGACCCGCTCCTGGCCCCGCCGTGGAGCGCAGATGCGATATATTTGCGACGGTATGCCCAGTTGCACTCTTTCCATTCTTCGGTCCTTACGCCCGGTTGCACTCCTTTGTGTCCTGACCGTGGGACATCTCGTATCCGTGGCCGCTGAGTTTACGCTGCCGGATACGATCGTAATTGCCGCAGGAGAGCGACGCACTATTCCCCTAGTCGGCACCATTGAGGCCGGCGGACCATCGATGATCCGCCTGAAGTACTCCCCGAACGTCATCCGCATCGTGGAAGCGCGCGGTGGTTCAATGACGAGTCTCTACTGCTCAAAGATTGCCGTCAGCGACAGTATTGTTTCCGCAACGGAAGCCTATGCCGACCTCATGTGCGGTTTCAGCCGTCCAGCAACTAATGATACCGTCTGCTTTATCACCGTCGAAGGTATCGGAAGTCCCGATCGTATCGGTAGTATTGCGGTGGACTCGGTAAATGCTGACAGCATGGGATATGCGGTAATGAACTCCACAGGGGGCGTAGTGGTGCGCACCGGCATTGACGTCGGCGCCCAAACGTCCGGCCTTGTCATCACGGGCAATTACCCCAATCCGTTCTTCCTGCGTACACGCATCGATTTTGTTCTGCCGAAGGATGAAGAGGCCCGCTTTACGATGCGCACAATTCAGGGCAGGGCCATCCGCACCTGGAGTGTGAGCGGTCGTGCCGGTGAGAACAGCACGGATCTGTCGATCCAGGCTTCGGAGGCAGCCACGGGAATGTATGTCCTCGAAATGGTCACCGACTCGGGTGTAGCCTATCACAGCATGAGGGTTCTGCCATGAAGCGCCCCCTGCTGACAACGCTATTCTGGCTTCTGGCGCTGACGGCATCATTCGCCCAGAACGAAGTTGAAAAGACAAGTTCCGAGGGCAAGGAATTCTGGCTGTGCTTTATGAAGAACTTCCGCGAGGCCGGCATCACGGACCAGTCCGGACGCCAGGGAGGTCTGCGACTGCAGCTTTTTATCACGAGCAGCTACGATGCGAACGTTCGGATCCAGGTCGAGGGTATCCAGTTTGACAACTCCGTTAGCGTCAAGGCAAATACGGTGGTCAACGTCTCGATTCCAGCCATGGCACAGGTCAGTGCTCAGGAAAGTATTGAACGCCTGGCCGTGCATATCACTGCCGATCAGCCTGTAAGCGTATACGGACTGAGCAGTCGGTTTCAGACTACGGATACGTACCTGGGTCTGCCGGTGAACATCCTCGGCACGGAGTATCGTGCCGTCTGTTACACCAAGATCCAGCAGTCACCGGAGATGCTCTCCGGCATTTCGATCGTTGCAACTGAGGATGGTACAGAGGTGACGATCGTGCCGCGCGCCATCACCTCAACGGGACGTCCTGCCGGAATCCCGTTCAAGGTGCGGCTCTCTCGCGGTGATGTGTATTCGATCGTGGCCAAATGGGAGGTCGTTGGGAACTGCGATCTGACGGGGACGTCGATCAGTTCCAACAAGAAGATCTCCGTCTTCAGCGGTCATGCCTGCGCCTACATCCCCCCAAAGGTCGAAGCCTGTAACCACCTCATTGAACAGATGCCCCCTGTCACCACATGGGGTAAGCACTACTACCTAGGCATGCTCAAGGAGCGCTCGCGCTATACCTATCGCGTGATCGCCTCGTCCGACAGCACCAAGGTCTTTGAAGACTCGAAGCTCATCGCCATCCTCAAGGCCGGCGAGTATTACGAGAACCTCAACGCCATGAAGAACACCCAGATCACGGCCAATAAGCCGATCATGGTGGCACAGTTTGCACAGGGGTTCAAGAATGGCGACAGCGTGGGTGACCCGATGATGATCCTGGTCACGCCAACACAGCAGTTCCGCACGGAGTATCGCTTTGCTACCCCGATCAACGGTGACTGGCATCATTACGTCAACGTGATCGCCCCACGTGAGAGCCTACGTGAGATCCGACTTAACGGACGTCCCGTCGATACTACCCTGTTCCGCCTCTTCGGAGAAAGCCGCTACGCTATTGGTCAGCTGCAAGTGCCATTCGGTACGCACGTGATCAAGGGGAACGTTCCGTTCGGACTCTACTCCTATGGATTCGGATTTCTCAAGGCCGCCTTCGATGCCTACGGAAACATGGCGGGTCAGTCGTTCTATGATGCCACACCCGTTGTGGACTCGCTGCCCCCTGAGGCCGATGACCGTTACGTCAAGGGCGAGTACCAGTTGATTGTCCGTGATGACCGAGTCACTGACAAGGGGCTTCGCTCGGTCAGCATCGTTCAGGCTGTAGGTCTCGAGGCAAGCATCCCTTACATCGATGAGGGGGCTCCTCAGGTGTTGATCAAGCTCAAACGTCAGTCGGGATCGGATGTTTCCAAGCTCGTTATCAAGGCAATTGATGCCGAAGGCAATTCGAGTCTGTTCACGATCTGTCATCTTTATGATAACACGACATCAAAGTACGTTTACAATCTTTCGAAGGGTGCTGATCAGGAGTGCCGCGCCGGTGGTGCCTGGCATGCCGGACTGTTTCTGAACAGTGGCAGTGCCTTCCACAGGATCAACACGAAGTTCGCCGCCATCAATAGTCAGAGCACCTTCAACAGTGATGCTCAGGGTACCAGCCTCGGGCTTGGTGCCTCAGTCGGGTACCGTGCCAGTGCTTCGCTGACGCTCGTCGGTGGGTTGTCGTTCACCTCGATCAGTGGTGACCTTCTGTCACCTGATACGTCAACGTTCACAGTACTTGACACGGCTTCGCGTGCCTTTGTGACCTATCAGGAGGGTGAGCGCATCCGTCTGTCACTACCGTATCTGAATGCGTCGCTCGGCCTGGAGTACTCACCTCGTAAATACTTTTATTTTGGCACTGGCATCCAGCTCTCACTCCTGATGTCCAACAGCATCGTCAGTGAACGCATTATCCTGCGTCCATCACAGCGCACATTCCCGGATGGCAGCACGGCTCGCACCGGTAGTGTCAGCACATTGGAGTCGCTCAACAGCACAGCTCTTTCGGCCTATGGCTCGGTGGGTATTGCATACCCGGTGAGCTACCGCATCTCCATTTCTGCCGAGGCGCGCTACAACCGCTGGTTTGGTGACCTCGCTACGGAATCGCCCTGGACGTTGGAGACGTTCGGCCTGATGGCCGGTGCCCGCTATCGTTTCTAACGCTGGCGCATGAACAGAGCACGCTGGATCGCTGTTCTCCGTAAAGACGTCCGCTCGGAGATCCGCACCCGATATGGTATCACATCGCTGCTGCTATTTGTGGTCACTACCGTGACACTGATCGCCATATCAACGGCCGATGAGGCAATACCCCGTCCAGTTGCTTCAGCCGTCCTCTGGGTGGTGATGTTCTTTACCGCCATGACGGGTCTGGCGCGGGGCTTTGTGAGCGAAGAAGAGCGCGGTACATCGCTGTATCTGCGGCTGAGCGCTGCCCCCCTGGCCGTATACTTTGGAAAGCTGGCCGGTAACATTGCGCTGTCACTTGTGTCGAATCTGCTGATCGTACTTCTACTGACGATACTTATACCTACGCTCACCATTGGCTCTGCAGGACTTCTGGCTCTGGTGGTGGTGATCGCCAGTGTTGGTCTTGCGAGCGTTACGACGATCACCTCGGCTATCGTGGCAAAAGCAGGCTCAAAGCAGGCCCTTCTTCCGATACTTGCGTTTCCCGTGCTACTGCCTCTGGTGATGCCAGGCATTCAGGCAACGCTTATCGCATTGGCTGGTATGACGCTGTCTGATGCATGGGGCGATGTGGGACTGATGATCGCTCATACCGGGATCATCACAACGGTCGGTGCGTTGCTGTTTGAGTCGGTCTGGGCCGACTAGCCGGCAATCAGGCGAGCCGCGATGGTTCCGCTGCTCATCACGCCAGGAAGTCCGGCCCCGGGATGCGTTCCGGCACCGACAAAGAACAGGCCATCAATGTCTTCGCTCTTGTTATGCGGACGCCACCAGGCGCTCTGCAGCAGGATCGGTTCCACGCTGAATGCACTGCCGAGGTAGGAGTTCAGCGTATCGCGGAAGTGCAGCGGGTCGATGATATGCTCGCTGACGATGTGCCTGGAAAGATCCGGCATGTAGCGGCGTTCAAGCTCGGCAACGATCCGGTCACGATACACCGAACGCATCTCATTCCAGTCCGTACCGGAGGCCAGGTGCGGCACGGGCGAAAGCACATACCACGAGTCGCAGCCAGGAGGGGCTAGGCTCGGGTCGGTGGCAGTCGGACGGTGCAGATAGAGCGAGAAGTCATCAGCAAGATGCTTCTTCGTGAAGATATCCTCGACAAGTTCCTTGTAGCGCGGCCCCATAAGGATCTCGTGGTGCGCGATATCCGTGTACTGCCGGTTGGTGCCGAAATACATCACAAAGAGCGACATCGAGTACCGCATCTTCGAGATCTTGGCGTCGGTGTTCTTCTTGCGATACTGCGCCGGCACAAGCGACATATAGGCCTGGGCAACATCGGCGTTGCAGACAACGATATCCGAGTCGATGGTTTCGCCGGAGGCAAGCCGCACGCCGCACGCACGGGGCTGACCCTGAGAGTCATCGATCAGCATCCGGTCAACTTCGCTGTTGTAGCGGATGGTGCCGCCGATATCCTGAAAAAGCTTGACGAGTGCCTTGACCAGTGCACCCGTACCGCCCATGGCGAACCACACGCCCCATTCCTGTTCGAGCTTATGGATCAGCGCATAGATGCTCGTGGTCTGGAACGGATTACCACCCACCAGAAGCGGATGGAACGAAAAGACCTGACGCAGGCGGTGATCTTTGATGTGTGAGTTGACGAACGCGGCAACGCTACGATCGGAGCGCAGCCGGATCAGATCCGGCAGAACCTTCAGCATGTCCGTCAGGTGTGTGAACGGCTGATCGATCAGGTTGAATCCGGCCTTGAAGATCGCCGCCGTCTTGGCGTAGAAGCGTTCGTAACCCTTGACGTCGTCGGGATTGAAGCTGCGGATCTGCTCGATCACTTCATCGCGTTTGCCGTTGTATCGGAAGACGGTGCCATCCTGAAACCGGACGTTATAGAACGGGTCGATCGGAACGATCTTGACGTAGTCATCGGTCTTCTTACCGCAGAGTTCGAACAGATCGTGGATCAGCCACGGAGCGGTGATGATCGTCGGTCCGCCATCGAAAACGAAGCCATCCTGTTCGTATACGTAGGCCCGTCCGCCTGGCTTGTCGCGCTTTTCGATGATCTCCACGTCGTAGCCCTTGGCCTGCAGACGAATGGCGGCGGTAAGTCCGCCAAAACCACTTCCGATGACGATGACCTTCACGATGCTCCTTCCGACGTTGGACAATGCGTAGGGGACAAACATACGGGCCGTGTGAGAGGGTTCCGTGGAATTGACCGAATTTTGCGCGATGTCACGTCTGTACGCGCTAGACCTTGCCCGCTTCGTGGCAATGCTGCTCATGATCCAGGGTCATGTGCTGGATGCGCTTGTGTCACCTACCGAGCTTGATATCACGCAGGCACCCTGGAACGTGTGGAACTGGATCAGGGGGCTTACGGCACCGGTATTCCTTACAGTATCCGGAGCGGTTCATGTCTTTGCGGCCAAGCGCGATGCCGAGGGACGCATCCCGTCATCCACCATCGAGCGACGTCTGCGCTGGGCGATCACTATCCTGCTCATCGGCTATGCTCTGGTCTTTCCGGGTAAGCGGATCATTGACCTGCCCTACGTCCCGGAGTCTGGCTGGAACTCCTTCTTTGCCGTAAACATCCTTCAGCTGGTGGGCGTTACGATGATCGTCTTTGTGATGGTTGTCGAGTCCACACAGTCTGTTGCTCAGATGGGTCGCCGCGCTGCTCTGACGGTCGGAGCGATCCTTGCCCTGTCGCCCCTTGCTCACCTAAATGCCGTGCATGGGGCTCTTCCGGCGTGGCTGCGTCCGTACCTGACGGCGCAGTACGGATCGCTGTTCCCGTTCTTTCCTGTAGCGGCATATCTGTTTCTCGGTGTGATCATCGGTGCCTACCTGCATGCACGGCCGAGCGAAGAGCGTGACGCCGCGCTGACAAGACTGGCACTACGTGTGGGATTACCTCTGACGCTGCTGGGGTACGGTACGCTCTATGGCCTGATTGCCATGGGCGTTGCGCAAAAGTCTATGGACAATCCCGACAGTGTGCTGCTGGTGGTAGCACGCTTCGGGGCCACGCTGGTGATCTTCGCCGGCGCAGTCCAGCTGCTGCGTGCCACGTGGCGTCTGCGGTCAGCCTATATCCTCTTCGGATCCAAGTCGCTTTACATCTACGTCATTCACGTTGTGCTGCTCTTCGGTACGCCATGGTGGGACGGTATCGGGCGAACTGAGTCCAAGACCATGTCGCTGCAGAGTGGTCTGGGACTTATGGTGCTGATCCTCGCTTCCACGCTGCTTATGGCATGGCTTATTGATCGGTATCAGCATGCATCGTTGAGTGATACAACCAGACGTCGCGTTCGCATGACGTTGCTAACGATGGTTATCGTCCTGTTTTCGATCGCGTGGTAGTGCCAAGCCCCTTCCTCAGCTTTGTGCCAAGGCGGTCTTCAAGCAGTGCTCGCGACTCGGGAGCGAGTAGCCCGAGGCCGATGACGCTCTGACGGAACGTAAAGGCCTTGTCGAGCGGGAAGGACCGACCCTCGAGAACCCACGTCAGAAAGATCCCGTCCGACATGCCGGCTTCAAGGTCGGTGAATGCGTTCACGTCAACATCGCGGAACCAGCCCGCCCGCACCAGCTCCGCGGTGAGTTCACGTCCGATCGAGCGCAGAAACTCGCGCGTGGCATTGATGCGCTCGAGAAAAGCCGGGTTATCGGTGCGAAGCGCATGTGCCCAGAACTCCAGCAGTAAGGGGGCCTGCACGGCACGAGATTCGTAGAACTCGACGGCGCTTTCGCGCACGGCATCGACCTTCGAGAGGGCATCACCGGCCTCTGCCACGCGCTCACGCACGAGGCGTTCGTACTGACCCATCCAGGCGTCATAGACGGCAAGGAAGAGCTGTTCCTTAGTGGCAAAGTACTCGTAGATCGTCCCCTTGCCAATACCGGCCGCAAGGGCGATATCGGCCATCTTGGATGCATGGTAGCCGGTCTGTGAGAAGACCTCGGCCGCATGGCTCACGATCTGGGCGCGCTTGGCGGCTTTATCGACAATGGCGGGCATTGAAGGTGCGGATTCGAATCAGGGTATCAAAGGAGCTGCTGAACGTTTTCGGCGAACTTGGTCACGGATTCGCTCGCCCCCTTCCCCCAGGTGTGCAGGCGCACGGTTCCCGATGCATCGATGAAGAGTACGTTCGGGATGCCGGAGACAAACCTGTAGTATTCGAACACGTCGCCCTCGAAGTCCAGGAGAATGGGTGTCTTATAAGCATCGCGAAACCGTGATCGCAGATATCCTTCTAGAAAGCCGGGAGCCAGCGACACATCGGCCATGGCTATGAACTGGATACGGTCCTTGAACCGCGCCACGAGCGGGTCGGTCCAGGCCGAGGTGTAGTCACTGCCCTTCCAGTCACTCAGGACCAGAATCGTCGGACGTCCCTTCCAGTTCTTTGACCACGACCATTCCTTTTCGTACTGGTCAAGAAGAGTGAACTCCTTTGCCTGTTTGCCGATAGCTCTATCGCTGCTCTTGCCGATGACCGTCAGGGTCATGAGTGAGATGACTATGGTGATGATGACGGTTCTCATGGATATCACATCGAGATCTTGGTGGCATCCTTAAGGAACGCCTCAAGTCCGGCGTCGGTAAGCGGATGCTTCATCGACTGCATCAGCACCTTGTAGGGGACCGTGGCGATATGTGCACCGGCCTTGGCGCATTCGAGCAGGTGGATGGGCGTGCGGATCGAGGCAGCGATGATCTGCGCGTCCAGACCCTGAGCATCCCAGATCTCACAGGTGTCCTGTAGGGCAATCAGACTGTCCGTGCCAATGTCGTCCAGTCGCCCCATGAATAGACTCACGTAGGTCGCGCCGGCATTGGCGGCGATCAGGGCCTGGTTGGCCGTGAAGAGCAGCGTGACGTTGGTCGGGATGTCCTGATCGCTGAGCTTACGCACAGCCGTCAGACCGGCCGGTATGAAAGGGATCTTGATCGTTGCCTCGGGGAACCACTTCAGGATCTCATCGGCCTCGCGCAGCATGCCGTCGGTGTCGGTGCTGATGACCTCCACACTGGTGTGTCCGCCAACGGACTCATGGATCTTCAGGATCAGGTCCCTGATATTCGTCGATGGGTCTTCCTTGGCCAGTAGCGAAGGGTTGGTGGTTACACCGCTGATGAAGCCCATCGCCGCGGCGTGCTGGATCTCTTTGAGGTTTGCGCTGTCGACATAGATCTGCATGTGGGGTCTTTCGTGATAATGGTGCGGCAAAAATACGGGATGTCAGTCCCGACCGTAGAGTTTGATCGCCGGGATCTCCGGAAGGAGCTGATGGAAGTACAACGTGTTGAGTGTAGCCAGCAGCCCCTCTTCGATGCTTTCCGACCAGCGGTATAGGACATCCCCCTCGCGAGGTGTATGATCGGAATGAAGGGGAGTGACCTCGCTAACCGGACGTTCCACTAGTCCGGTCTGGCAGGCCCGGTTGACGAGTTCGTCGAAGTGCGCGATCTCCGAGTCCACGCGCACTACCCACAGGGCAAGGGGCAGTGGAGCTTCGGCCATGTCGAACCACTCTTCGCCAAGATCCAGAGCATGGGCATGGCCTGGCTGCGACGGACCCATCACGCAGTCGGGTGTGGAGCCGCCGTTAACGGGGCTGAGCTCAACGTCGAATTTCTCTGACATGGCAAGGCGCATCATCAGAGACATGTACGAATCCGCCTCGTCACTCGAGAACGTGGAGAGTTCGCTGCTACCCTGCGAGAACGACGCACCATAGACGTTGGTATAGTCCTGCAGAGCAAGACAGGGTCCGGCAGCGATCCGGTAATCCACCCGTCCGACGCCCTTTCCGTAGCCAAGGGGCGAGACCAGCGCTGCATCGACCATGTTGGCCAGTAGCAGTTCGCCGCATTGTTCGAGCGATGCATGGCGGACGGTGATGCCCTGCTCGGCGCAGACCGATTCAATATTCAACGTCAGTGGGAGAGCAAGCTCAAGGGTCGGAATTGCGATCGTCATGGATGGGTTTCTCGGTATCGTGCAGTGATCGAGGAAAGCAGAACGCCGGCAGCCACCGAAACGTTCAGGGAGTGTTTGGTGCCATACATCGGAATCTCAAGGGCCAGGTGGCATAGCTGCAGGATATCATCGGGAACGCCCGTGAGTTCATTGCCCAGGACCAGCACCAGGGGAAACTCTGATGTCGTGAGAGTTTCAGCCCCACGCGATCCTTCGGCGATCTCGGCGGCGGCAATGGTCAGCCCCCTATCCCGAAGTTCGCCGACGAGGCCCGTTGTCGAGGAATGATAGGAGTGCGGTACCACCTGCTCGGCACCCAGCGCAGTCTTCGAGATCTCGGGTCGAGGCGGTGCTGGCGTATACCCCGTCAAATACACGTGCTCGACGCCAAACGCGTCACATGTGCGGAAGATCGAGCCAACGTTGTACAGACTGCGGATGTCATGCAGGAGCACCCGAACGGGATGACGCCGGGCCTGTGCCGCTTCATGCGGAGTCAGGCGCTGCTGAACCAGTTCTTCATAGGTGAGCTTGCGCACATGCGAATATCGTAGTTTCCAGCCGCATGAACCGTCGTCATTTCCTTGTTGCCACTCTGGCAGGCATGCCCCTTTCCATCGGGGCCCTTGGGCATCTACTTGCTGCTGATGAGCTTTCGTTTCTTGTTGTGGGCGACTGGGGAACAGGGGGCGCTCTGCAGCGTCGCATTGCCGCATCAATGGCCCGCGTTGCCGCCCGCAGCGGCGCAGCATTTGTCGTCAGTACCGGCGACAACATCTATCCTGACGGGGTTGCCTCTGACGTGGACCCACAGTGGAAGACCAAGTTCGAAAAGATCTACGCTGATCTGCCACTGCACTGGTGGAGCGTGCTTGGCAATCACGATCATCGTGGAAATCCTGACGCCCAGATCGCCTATGGCAAGCGCAACCCGCGCTGGAATATGCCAGGTCGGACATGGCGCAAGGACTTTTCGCAGGGGTCCGGCATAGACTTCTCCATCCTTGGCCTTGATACCACACCCATCATGCAGGGGGCTGAGGGATGGAAGAGCCAGCTCTCGTGGCTTGACGAGACGCTAAGCGCCTCGCCGGCAACCGTGACGGTGGTGGTTGGGCATCATCCACTGCGCAGTTACGGACACTACGGCGACAGCCAGCCCCTTGTCAAGCATGTAAAGCCAGTTCTCGACCGCCATCGTGTTCGCCTGTACATGTGCGGACATGATCATGACATGCAGCTGATCCGCAATCCATCCGACAGTTTTTCCTGCCTTGTCTCGGGCGGCGGTGGTGGCGAGCGCTCTACACGCCTGGGCCCACATTCCAAGATTGCGTATACTGAGGGCGGTTTTGCCTGCGTTCGGATGCGTTCATCGGAACTTTCGACCGAACTCTTTGATTCCCATGGAGTCTCTAAGGGAAGCTTTGACCTATGACATCTCGTCTGCACTATATCGTCCTCCTATTGGCTGCATTTCTGGTAGGGGGCTTGCCATGCTCGGCACAGGATGTGCCGGACAGCAAGGGACGGGATTTCTGGATTACATTCCTGCCCAATTTCCATAACGGCGAGCCGCAGGGAATTACAGGTGCCGACCGGCTTCAGCATGAGCTGCAGATCTACATCGGGGCGGAACGTCCGACCAAGGGAACGATCTCGTGGCGACGCCGTGACGGTTCGACACAGTCGCAGGCGTTTACGATCACCGACCCGCGAAACATCTACCGATTTGCAACGTTCTATCAGGGAATTGAGCTGAAGGGGTACTCCGGCAGTGGCGGTGCTCTCGATTTCGTCAACTCCCAGAACGAAAAGATCGCACCTCAGCATGTGCGTGTGCAGGCTGACGATGACGTGACAGTTTATGCTCTCAACCAGGCACCACTAACGAGTGAGGCCTTCCTCGTCCTTCCATCCGATGCCCTTGCGGAAGATTATGTGGTCATGGCCTACAGCACGGACATCGGGGCTAACAACACGGCGAACGTCAGTGCTGCGACCACTCCATCGCAGTTTGCGGTGGTGGCCACCGAGGACAGCACGGATGTCACGATTCGTCCCTCGGTTGCGACGGTCGAAAACGTTACGGCTTCACCTGTGACTGTTCGAATGAACAAAGGAGAGTCCTACCTCGTGCAGGCAGACCCTCGCAGCAATTCACGTGGTGATCTTACAGGATCGGTCGTTCGTGCCTCCAGGCCGGTGGCGGTGTTTGCCGGTCATAACCGTGCCACCATTCCGATCGAGATTCGCTCATCGTTGCAGTCGCGCGACTGCCTGATCGAGCAGATGAACCCCGTACAGACCTGGGGAAAGAGCGCATTCGTTGCCCCGTTTGCCCAGCCGTCTGATGACCGGGGTGTGGGCTATGATGTCTATCGCGTGGTGGCAGCATTCGATTCGACGGAGGTCTTTGTCAACGGCCAGCGCCGCACAATGCTGATGGGAGGGGAGTTCTACCAAGACGAACTCCTCGGTGCGTTTGAGATCACTACGACCCGACCCACGCTTACGGCACAGTTTAAAAAGTCGTCAGGAGTTCCGAGTAGCAACCCCGGTAACACGGATACCTCCGAATATGGAGACCCTCTCATGATGCTTGTGCCTCCTGCCGAGCAGTTCATGAACTC
>JBEIIK010000033.1:0-20418 GCA_040380835.1 Ignavibacteria bacterium
CGACGGATCATCGGTGCGTTGGTGACCGGCAGTATGATCGCCTTTCCGTCGCGGGTGAGTGCATCGGCAAGGGCTGTTGCAACTGAATTCAGATCATCCGCACGCAGCAGAACGAGCCGCATCTGATCGCGCTGGTTTCGAGGCGCATCCATAACAGCCGCAAGTATGCGGGCGATCTCCTGGGCTGCGTTTATAGGGCCCTCCGGGTCATTGCGTAGATCCAGGATCATCGTGTCAGGGACGTCTGTTGAAAGAACTCTGGCAATGGCATTGATCTCATTCGTGGCAGCCGTGCCAAGACGTCGGAACGTGACGGCCACGGTGTTACCGTCACGGGCCAGGCCAATGTTGTTTGCGCGACCGTCTGCAACGTCAACACGGCGGCTGATATGCATGTCACGCCGCTGCAGATCGACCATGACATATCTGGCTGGAATGTTCCGTGTGAGTTCAAAGGCCTGCTCAACCGACGTTACTGGCAGACTGTTCACGGCCAGAAGAATATCACCGGCACAGAGCCCGGCAGCGTAGGCCGGCATGGAGACAAACACTTCTGAGATGACGATGCCTTCGGGGGACGGAGTAAGGACAATGCCGAGCGAGCGCACCAGCATCGGCTCGTCCGACGTGCGGGACGGACCGGCGTTGCCACCCGGGATGTCGTACTGATGCTGTGACTGTTGTGGACCCGTCTGGGCAGTGACACCGATCGTGACCAGGACGATCGTCAGGATTCCACTGATGAATGAACGCATACGAACCTCCGTTCTGCTGAGAGTGAATACAGATGGCTTTGACGGAGGCGGTCTGGTTCATCGGTTCCTTTGAGCGTGTAGTTGTTTACGTCCCATTGATTCTGACGCGGACAGGGTGTCCGGTATTGTGCCGGCCCGAGGAGCAATTGCGTCAACTTTCACAATTTGCGCTATATGAAGTACCTCCAGCTGCTCATTGGAATCGCGCTGACCGCCGTGCTGGCCCCCTACAAAGCAACGGCACAGGACGGATCGTCACCTCGTGCCGACTCGCTTTCACGTGAGGCTATGAAGTACATGGATTCGAATCTTCCGCAGACGGCACTTGAACTCTGGAACAAGGCTCTGGCCGAGGTCCCGGGCTATATACCGTTCCTTTACGAGAAGGCCGTCACACTAGTCATGGCCGAGCGTCAGGCTGAGGCTATTGCAGTGCTTGAGCCGATCTATCGAGACACGATGCTGCGCGACCGGGGTTACCAGCTGATTGGTAACTGTTACGACATCCTTCAGGACACGGCCAAAGCCCGCCATTACTATCAGGAGGGCGTAGAACGCTATGCGTCTTCGGGCCGTCTGCATTTTGAAATCGGTCAGCTCTACTACCGCGTCAACGACCGCGCTATGGCTCAGAAGTGGTGGATGCAGGGAACACGCAGTGAGCCTGGTTTCGCAAGTAATTACTACTGGCTGGCAAAGTTCTTCTCCGAGACCCGTGAGCGAATCTGGGCCGCATTCTACGGCGAACTTTTTCTGAACATCGAACGCAACACGGCACGTACGCGTGAGATCTCCAAGCTGGTCTTTGACATGTGGAATCTGTCAATGCGTATCGGCGACACGACCGATCCCATGCGGTTCTGTTCTGATGAGACACTTGAGATTCCCGACAAACGCGGTGGGGGCATCATGTCATTTCCCGAGGCGTTTGAGTTCACCATGGCCACGTCTGCACAGACATTGTTCCAGACCGACACGGTCATCAATCGCCTGAGTATTGAGCAGCTGGTGGACCTTCGGTACCGTTTCATGAGGGGATGGCTCAGCGCTGGATACGATTCGACCTACACCAACGACGTTCTTCGCTGGAACGCCCGGCTATTGCGTCAGGCTCGTTTCAAGGAATACCTCTGGTGGCTCTACAGTTACGGAAGTCCGCGTGAGATGAACCAGTATTTCCGAAAGAACGAAGACCGTTACGACGGCTTTCTGGTCTGGTTTTCGGAGAACGGGCTTGCCTTTGACCACCCGCTATGCGTGGGTCTGGGTTGTCCATAACGAACGTTGATGTTATCTTTGCGGCCCTGTAACCACGAAAAAAGAGAACCATGGATACGCTTCTGACTGTCATCTCCATCATCGCTTCGCTACTTCTTGTTCTGGTGGTGATCATTCAGCCCGGCAAGGCCGACATGATCTCCGGAATGAGCGGCCTGGGTGGCCAGATGACGAATCTTTTCGGAGTGCGCCAGTCGCGCAATGTTCTTCAGACCGCCACGATGGTTCTGCTTGGAATCATTGCGCTCTTTGCCATTCTCATCAACAGCGTTTTTCTTGAGAGCGGCGCGAGCACAGAGCGCGAATCGGCAGCCAAAGGCGCACCAGCCCCTGCAGCTCCTGCGCCGGCAGCGCGTCCGGCACAGCAGCCAGCTGCAGCCCCTGCAGCGGCCCCTGCAGCGGCCCCTCAGGGTAAGTGATCCGGTCTGCCTTCGCTAGACGTGGAACAAACATGTTCAATCCAGATCGACACAAAGGCGCTCACCAGAGCGCCTTTTTTGTAGCGACGTCCCATTGGAGCGCGGCACTATGGCACGCATAATCGGCAGCCCCGTAACACATGATCTGGCCTTCGAGTCCAACGCCGACGCTAACCGTCAGACCCTTCGCATCGTCGAGGGAGTAAGTGACGCGGTCCGCCGAGGTGGTGGTGCCAAGGCAACCGAGCGTCACAAGGCCAAGGGCAAGATGACGGCACGCGAGCGCATCGGTGCTTTGATCGACTCCGGTTCGACCTTTCTCGAGGTTGGACTGCTGACGGCACACGGAATGTATGAGGAAGAAGGGGGCTGCCCATCGGCCGGGGTGGTGACGGGCATTGGCATCATCCACGGACGTGAGTGCATGGTCGTAGCCAATGACGCCACTGTCAAAGCGGGCGCCTGGTTCCCGATGACGGCGAAGAAGAACATGCGCGCTCAGGAGATCGCGCTTGAAAATCACCTGCCGATCATCTACCTCGTCGATTCTGCCGGAGTGTTTCTGCCGATGCAGGATGAGATCTTTCCCGACAAGGAGCATTTCGGACGTCAGTTCCGCAATAATGCCATGATGAGCGCGCAGGGTATTCCGCAGATCGCGGCCATCATGGGACCCTGCGTTGCTGGAGGCGCTTACCTGCCGATCATGTGCGACGAGGCGATCATCGTCAACGGCACCGGTAGTGTGTTTCTGGCCGGTCCGGCACTTGTTGAAGCGGCTATCGGAGAAAAGACGGGCATTGAGCCGCTTGGAGGAGCCTCGATGCATAGTTCCATCAGCGGCGTTGTCGATTACAAGGTCGAGTCGGACGAGGAGGCCATCACAACTATCCGATCACTTGTCGAGAAATTCTCTCCGACGAAGGGCCCGACGTCCCTTTTCTCGCGTGTTGAGCCCCGTGAGCCAGCCCATGACGTAGACGAAATCTATGGCATCATGCCGGCCGACCGCAGCAAGCCATACAGCACGCGGCAGATCCTGGCCAGACTGATCGATGGCTCGGAGTTTGACGAGTACAAGGCAGAGTTCGGCGCGAGCATCATCTGCGGATATGCCCGCATCGACGGTTGGGCCGTGGGTGTTGTGGCCAATAACCGCGAGATCACACGCTCGGGCAAGGGAGAAATGCAGGTCGGGGGCGTGATCTACTCGGATTCTGCTGACAAAGCAGCACGATTCATTCTGAACTGCAACCAGCGCGGGATCCCACTCGTGTTTCTTCAGGATGTGACGGGCTTCATGGTCGGCACGCGCGCCGAGCAGGGCGGCATTATCAAGGATGGAGCTAAGCTCGTCAATGCGGTGGCTAATAGCATAGTACCGAAATTTACGATCATCATCGGCAATTCCTATGGTGCCGGTAACTACGCCATGTGTGGCAAGGCCTATGACCCGCGTCTGATCTATGCCTGGCCCACGGCGCAGATCGCCGTCATGGGCGGATCACAGGCGGCCAAGACGCTGCTGACCATTAAGCTGGCCCAGCTCGAGCGTAGTGGTGAAAAGCTCACCGCGGAGCAGCAGAAGGCCATGCTTGCTGACATCCAGAAGCGATACGATTCAACGACCACCCCGGTCTATGCTGCTTCGCGGCTCTGGGTGGATGGGATCATCGCACCCACCGAGACACGCCAGATGATCTCGCGTGGAATCGCCGTGGCTTCGCACCAGGGATCGCTGCCGGAGCTAAGGACCGGCGTCTTCCAGGTGTAGATTGCGGGCCATGCAGGAGCCCCTTGATGAACTGCAACGATTGCTGGGGGCGTCGCTTTCGCGACGTGCCATAGACCGCTATGCCTATGCACACGATGCCTCGCTATATCGTCTGGTTCCGCAGGCCGTGGTGCGCCCCAAGACCGTGGACGATATCCTAACGGTGCTTTCCTGGTGTCACCGTCATGGTATGCACGGCACCTTCCGGACCGCGGGTACAAGTCTGTCGGGTCAGGCCGTCACAAACGGACTGCTCATTGATCTTTCACGGGGCTGGCAGAACGTAGAGATCCTCGATTCAGGCCTACGCGTGCGCATGCAGCCGGGCATCACGGGGGCGCGGGTCAATGCGATGCTTCATCGTTACGGTCGAAAGCTCGGTCCCGATCCGGCCTCGCTAATGGCGGCCATGATCGGCGGGATTGTTGCCAACAACGCCAGCGGCATGTGCTGCGGCACGGCCCAGAACTCCTACCATACGCTTGATTCGATGGCCTATGTTCTGGCCGATGGTACCCGCATTGATACGGCTGCGGCCGATGCCGATGATCATCTTCGCTCACTGTCACCGGCGGTGCACGCTGCATTATCGCAGCTGCGAGAGGAGATCCGCGCGGATGAACAGTTGACCGCACTCATTCGGCGAAAGTATCGTATCAAGAACACGATCGGTTATTCGCTGAACTCCTTCCTGGACGAAGTCCAGCCGGCCCGCATTCTTGCGCGTCTGCTCATCGGCAGTGAAGGAACACTCGGATTCATTGAACACGTCACGCTAAGCACGGTTGCCGATGCCCGCCTGAAATGGACGTCGCTGATCATCTACGAGAGTCTTGACCAGGCCTGCACAAGCGTCGAAGCATGGCGTGCCTGTGGCGCTGCGGCGATCGAGCTGATGGATGACGCCTCGCTGCGCTCGTTTGCTTCTCTACCTACCACGCCTGAAGAGTATCGTATCGACAGATCGGGTGCCGCGGCGTTGCTGGTGGAGTTCCACGACACCGAGCCCCCTGCGATCGATGGCATCAACTGGAGAACAGACCCCAAGCAGCAAGCCACGCTCTGGAAGCTTCGCAAGGGGCTGATGCCGACGGTTGGCGCCATGCGTCCACCCGGAAGTACGATGATCAACGAGGACATTGCGGTGCCGCCGGAGCATCTGGCCAATCTGGTCCGGGATGTGCAGGCGGCCTTTGCCGAGTTCAGATACAGCGACGGAATCGTGTTCGGTCATGCCAAGGATGGAAACATCCACTTTGTTGTCTGCCAGGACTTTTCGAAACCGTCCGAGATCGACCGGTATGCTGCATTCATGGATCGCATTGCCGAGATCGTCGTCGACCGCTATGCCGGTTCGCTTAAAGCCGAGCATGGTACGGGACGCAACATGGCTCCGTTCGTCGAGAAGGAATGGGGAACGCGTGCCTATGAGATCATGCGCCGCATCAAGTCCATTCTGGATCCTTCGGGTGTTCTCAACCCGGATGTGATCATCAATGCCGACCCGCTTGCGCACGTGCGCAATATCAAGCCGGTTCCGCCCCTTGACGTCGGCCTGGGAGTCGTGGCCGATCATTGCATCGAGTGCGGTTTCTGTGAGCATGTCTGCCCTACGCGCGATATCACGCTCACACCACGTCAGCGCATCGTGATCGAGCGCGAGATTATGATGCCCGAAAACTCCAAGTTCGTGCGACGTAATCTAGCCGAGCAGGCTCGGTACGATGTTGACGGCTCATGCGCAGTTGACGGATTCTGTGCCACGGTCTGCCCGGTCGGCATCGACACGGGAGCCATGGTCAAGGTACGTCGCAGGTCCTGGCGTGCCATGGCCAGCAACGTAGCAAGTGTTGCCGCACGCAACATGCACCGCATGCGTTCTCTTTCGAGACTCATGCTGCGCATGCGCTCTGTTTCGATGATGCCCGGAGCGTATCTGCTGAGGGGGCTTTCCGCGGCCGCACAGGTGCGGCCGATGATAGCGACGGATGCAGAACTTGTGTACGTCCCGACATGCGTCAGCAGAACCTTTGGTCATGATACGTCAAAACACTCGCTGCCGGAGATGATCACTGAGCTGGCCGCTGCTGCAGGAATTCGCTTGAGTGTGATGACCGACTCGCGTGGATGCTGCGGTCAGCCCCTTTCCTCACAGGGCTTTGCGGACGCTGCCGCCGAGTCAGCAGGCATTTTGCTGGATGATGTGACCCGCGCGCGTGGTAACCGAAACATTCCGGTTCTGCTGGATGCATCAACATGCTCGGCTGCGCTGCGGACTATCGCACTCGAGCGTGGCATCGAGATCATCGACCAGGTCGGTTTTATTGAATTGGTGATGACTCGGTTAGACATTCCACGCACAGATCAGCCCCTTGTCATTCATGCTGGCTGCGGCGCGGCAAAGCAGGGGAGTGCAGACCGTCTTATCACAATCGCAAACAAACTCTCTTCCACTGTCATCGTACCTCCCTCCGCGACATGTTGTGGCATGGGAGGCACGCATGGACTTCTGCATCCCGAGGTCGTAGTCGCAGCAATAACGGCGCAACGGACGGAGATCCTCTCAGACCCCCACGTTGCGGCCAATGCCATCGGTATCAGCCTGAACACACTATGTGAGTCGGCTCTTACCAATCAGATCGGAATTCCTTACAAGGGGCTTGTGGAGATTGTGTGGGAGAGAACTGACACTTGATAGACCAGTTTGCTTCGAGATGTCTGCCGGTTGTGCTGTTTCAAGTTGAGCGATAAACAGGCTCCCGACGATGCTTCTATTCCAGCGTGATAACTTTGTCCACCGCTCTACATCCAGCCACGTCCAACTGCCATCATGGACATGAAGTACACTGAACTCTACGCCGTCGTCTGTGAGTACATCTCGCTGAATGTCGATGAGCGCTATACCTACCATAACATTGATCACACTCAGAGTGTGGTTGAGTCGGCGATACGATTTGCCGGTGCCGAAGGACTTGACCAGAGATCAACAACGATCGTTGCGACGGCAGCTCTTCTGCATGACATTGGTTATGTGCAGGGCAGCGAGGACCATGAGGAGCGGTCCTGCTCCTGGGCCATCCAGAACCTGCCTGCATATGGCTATGACGACCCTGCTATAGAGATCATCTGTGGGATCATTCGCAGCACCAAGGTCAAGCAGTCCCCGACAGATCTGATGAGCTCGATTGTCTGCGATGCTGATCTGGCCGGCCTCGGCAGCCAGGACTACGATTCCATCGGCAAGCGCATGCGCGATGAGTATCGCCATACCAAGCCTGAATTGAATGATGCAGCATGGCTTGATCAGCAGATCAGGTTTCTAGGCGAGCACACCTACTTTACCCAATCTGCGCAAAATGAACTGCAGGCACAGAAGGAACTCAACCTTGTGGCCTTGAGAAAACAACGTGCGAAGGCTGGAATACGGAGCGTAAATGATGATTCTCAGTCTTTGCCCCATTCTACCGGCGAGTCAATGAAAGAACACATCAAAGACGGACTTCTTGCCGTTATCGGCGTTATCATGGCGAGCATTGCGCTGAAGGACTTCCTCGTTCCAAATCATTTCTTTGACGGTGGTGTGACCGGACTCTCTCTGCTCGTTCATGAGCTCTATCACTGGAGTCTCGGACTGCTGATCATTGTCTTCAATGTGCCGCTGATCATTGCCGCCTATTTCTCTGCAGGAAAACGATTTGCCCTGGGCATGCTGCTCGGAGTTGTTCTTTTGGGGATCAGCCTCGAAGTGATGCCCTCGTTCCCGGCAACAGGAGATAAACTGCTTGTCTCAGTGTTCGGCGGCGCATTTCTTGGCATTGGTATCGGCCTGGCCATGCGCGCCGGCGCCGCACTAGATGGCATTGAGGTGCTGGCACTCTACACTCTGCGCCGAACCAGCTTTACGATCGCCGAGATCATCCTCGGAATCAACATTGTCATTTTTGCCATTGCAGCCTTTACGTTTGGTCCTGAAACGGCGATGTACTCGGTGCTGACCTATTTCACTGCAACGCGCTGTATCGACTACGTCGTTGAGGGTCTCGAGGCCTTTACGGGCGTGACGATCATTTCTGCTCACAGTGAGAAGATCAAGCATGAGCTTGTCAACAACCTCGGTCGTGGCATCACGGTCTTTAAGGGCGAACGGGGCTTTCTCCCCGGAAGCTTCCACGTCAGCTCGGAATGTGACATCATCTTCACCGTGATTACCCGCCTTGAACTGCATAAGCTGAAGACTCTGATCGCCGTCGTCGACCCGAACGCGTTTGTCTTTGCCAGTGCCATCAAGGATGCATCAGGGGGCATTCTGGCCCGTCGACGCAAGCATTGATCGGAACATCTATGAGATCATGGTTGACGTTTCGCAGAACTGTAGTATTCCTTGCCTGCATGGGCGCCGGCATGGGCCTGCACGCTCAGGCACTCGAGCTGGTGCCGATGGTAAACTCCGTTGGTATCCGGGTGTCGGGCGCAGCCGGCGCTGACAGTTGCCAGTTCCAGTTCCGGATTGGAACTTCAGGAAACTGGCACCGGGGTTATCCCCCGGACAGGGCGCTGGTCGGGGACTCCGTTGAGTTTCGGGGCAGCATCTTTCCGATCGATTCCGGTACGTCGGTCGACGTCCGTGCATGTGTCTGGCGTGGGAGCGATTCACTTGTGCTACCGGTCTCAACGGTCATGACACGTCCGGTACCAGTGATTATGCCCAGCACGACGCTCCGCTATGTTTCACCGAACGGATCGGGGAACGAATACACCCGCAACCGTCCGGGCAGTCTGACGGATCTTTTCAGGTCTGGAAGCGTGTCCTGTGGGATGACGGTCATTCTTCTTGGAGGCATCTACCGCGATCGCGATCTCCAACTGGAGCTCCGTCAGGATTGCTCGTCATCAATGCCGATCACGCTCATGGCAGATGGGGCTGCCGAGGTCATCATAGACGGTGGAATGCTCCTGAGCGGTGGCTGGACGCGTGACCCGAACGACACCAGATTGTTTCGTCGCCCCCTTCCGCCGGAGGCTGCGTTTTCCACCCTCTGTGTGCTTGCGGATTCCTCGCTCTATCCCTACCCGAGCCTTCAGCCGGAGATCCTTGTAGGGGGGTACGGTCTTACGGCTCTGAACTTCGGTGCCGACGGCTTCGTTCGTGATGGTCAGAACATCTGGATCAAAACGGCAGACGGGCGCGATCCGAACACCCTTTCGGTGAGCGTTTCGGTAGCGCATCGATTCATGACGGTTCTGGCAAACGGTCACGATGCAAACTTGCGAATCAAGGGATTGAGGTTCCGCCATTTCGGAAAGCCAGTCCTCAATCCGCTGGGCAGTGAGATCAATTCCTTGAGTGCGGTCGTACTCGATCTCAGAGACATTCATCACGTGATGATCGACGATTGCCGGTTCTTGCACAATTCGGCTCCAATCATGCTCACTGGCTCCTGCCGTGACTACGTGATCCAGAACTGCGAGTTCACCGACGACGTGGGACGCTGGACCCATGCGATGATAAAGATGTCGCTGGATTTCATCCATACGCTGATCTTCACAATCGAGTCATCCCGCGGACGGCGTGTGGAAACAAGCGGCATCTTCGTAGAGCGATCCTCACGCGGTGTGATTCGCAATTGCCGGTTTACGGGCCTGAACTCGGGTATTGAGAGTTCCTTTGACAGGGGGCTGAATCAGGAAGTCGATGTCTATGGTAACACGTTTACCGATTGCTTTGATGCTGTTGAATGCGATGGTTACTGGACGAATCTTCGTGTTTGGAAGAACGTGTTTGCTGGTGTAATGGCAGGAATCTCTGCGGCCCCGCCACTACTTGGTCCACGATACGTGTATCGAAACGTTTTCACGGGCCTGAAAGGTCGGCGCTCCGAGCTCAGTGATCCCTACTTCGTTGGATGTCAGCCAGCCGGCTCTGACTATCGGATGCAGGCCGTTGCCGTAAAGACAAATTCGAGCTATGTCGGTAAGGGGCTACCTGGTGACCTGCACGTAATCAACAACACGATTCACGCCGTCGATACTCTTGGGTTCGTGCTGGCTCTGTATGAATCCGAATGGAGGAATGCGCGATTCGTCAACAATGCCTACAGCCACGACCAAGGCCCGCTGATGCACTACTTCAGCCTGGGCGATACGCTGAAAAACCAGGATTTTCAGATAGCGTCGATCCGTGACAACTACTTTACGTACGCTGCAGCGGCTCCACTGGCAACGATCGATCCGCTCTATGGCTCCTTCCGCTGCGTCGCTGTCGGCAGTGTTGATTCACTGCAATCACGACTACGGGTAATCTCACAAAGCCCCCTGATCGTGATCGACGCCCCCGGACAATCGGATCCGGGATTTGTATCGCCGTCAACGGGACGTTTCGACCTGACGCCGTCGAGCCCCCTGATCAACGCCGGTGTCATCGTCGATGGTTTCACCGATTTCGCAGGTACAGCTCCCGATGTCGGCGCTATAGAGTTTGGCGAGACCAGCTCGACGTTGACATCAGAAACGGTGGATCAGATTCGCGCGTTTCCAAACCCTGCCAGCGATCTCGTCGAACTGCACGTGCCGGAAATGCCTGCGGGGTTCAGGGTTGACGTTTATGATTGCACGATGCAGCGCATCTGCTCGGCGAAGGCACCCGGAGCTTTCGTGCACCTTGATCTTTCGATGTTATCCGTGGGTACCTACACGGCGATGATCAGCGACGGAGTGCGCCTTCGTTGGTGCATGATCGTGAAATAGTATGATGCGTGTCCTAACGAGGTGCCGGCACGTTAGCGTTTCCATCGTTCCAGTCGCGGAATTGAGCGCGTTGCCAGCCAGGCAATGAACCCGTTGTATCCACCTTGCTTCATCTGCTCGATGCAGAACTTCTGCATCTTCTGAGCTGTATCAATCTCCGGCGGGGTCAGGAAAGCCCCGTTGGCATAGCACATTGAACAATATCTCATGCTTCGCGATCCATCGCGCTCGCTTCCGCCGCCGTGCTTATCCTTCTTCATCGGATAGCCGCAGCTCTGACAGTACTTGGTCTGGCTCATCTGATTCCTCGGCCTAATGTTTATCGAGGCCAAGCTATGAAGAATCCTGATGGCTATTGCCACGACAATTAATCCAGATGCGTCGATCAATGCGTGCCCACGATATTCCACGGCTGAAGCCATGGGCTACCGTGCGGACACAATTACGCACATGGAAGGCGAAGGCCTACCTCCGTAACTATCCAAACGTCTGGCCTTTCCAGACCACGCGCCTCTGGAATGCCAGTACGGGCAGGAGAAGTTCGAGCAGCAGCAGTAGCAGAATCGTAGGAGCGATAGATGCAAGCAGGTAGGTGCGGCGCAGGCGCAGGGCCGAATTGGCGATCAGCAGTCCGTCGCCAAGCATGCGCAGGCAGAGGAACAGGCCGATCCATTGTGGATCGGCCATAATGATGGAGCTGACCAGGCCGAACCAGTAAATGACGCTCGTAGCGGCGAATGTCATGCCGCGCCAGCCAAGGCCCAGGCCGCCCTGCACCCAGCGCTGTTTCTGACGCAGGTACTCACCAAGGCTCGAGCACGGCTCTGTTTCGATACGACTGTCGGGTTCACAGATAAAGGCCACACGAGCACCAGCTCGCCCCATGGCCTGAAGAAGTGCAAGATCCTCCGTGACGCTGAACGAGATCGCGCGGTAGCCGCCGATGTGATGGAAGGTCGATGTCCGCAGGGCCATGTTATTGCCGAAGCAGCCAAGGGGCTGACCATTGTTGTTGGCTGATTGCGCCATGCCCGAGGTATAGAGCCACTCTATGTCCTGAATGAGCGCAAAGAGGTTCCCACGGCGCACCGTTGTAAAACTGCAGACCATGCCGACATCGGGGTTTGTAAACGGCATGACCATTGTGCGGATCCAGCCCGGCTGCACACGGCAGTCGGCATCAGTCAGCAAAATGACTTCTCCGCCGGCAAGATCGATTCCTGCCTGCAGAGCACCGGGCTTTCCTCTGAGGTTGGCTATAGCATCTGATTCGGTGCGGTGCACGGCTCGAATGCATGGATGCGCATGTGCCAGATCATTGATGATGCGTCCGGTGTCATCCGTGCTCCGGTCATTAACAACGATGATCTCAAGCAGTTCCTTGGGGTAGTCACATGCCAGCAAGGATTCGATGCAATGCCTGATGTTGTCCTGCTCGTTGCGCGCGGGAACGATCACACTTACGTGGGGAGGCTGACCCAGGCTCGATGGTAACGCCCGGCGACTGCGCCACTGCCCATTCAGGAAAAAGGCAAGGCGGCTCAGGTATACCGTCGCGGAAAGGGCTAGCAGAAGATCCATGGTTGAATTCGTCCGCTGACAAATTACCTCGTCGTAGCTTTGCACCTGATTAAGAAATGTTCATCGACTCCGCGCCTGATTCGCCCGGTGGAGTTCGGACCCCGGGAGCCACGTGTCATCAGCCTTTGCAAAGCGCCGTGTTGATCTGATAAATGATCCTGTCGGACGCTCTTTACGTCTGTTCTCGATCCCGATCGCGCTGAGTTTCATCATCAACATGATCTACTCGCTGGTCGATCGGTACTACGTGTCGCGCCTCGGTGATGCGGCCATTGCTGCGATCGGCTCCACAGATCAGATCGTGTTCTTCCTGTTCACGCTCGTGAGCGGCATCGCCGTTGGAGCGGGGATAATTGTTTCGCGTCGGTTCGGTGAAGGTGACGCACACGGTGCTCAGCGCACTGCCACGCAGTCGCTCGTTGGTATGGGGCTAATGGCAGCTACAGTTACGATCATGTTCTATCTGTCGATGTCGGCCGTACCGGTCATCATGCGCATGCCGGATGAGGTGGCGGCCTTTAGCATGGACTATCTGGGCATGCTGCTGATCGGGTTCACCTTCAACCTGATGAACTTCCACATCTTCTCGCTGTCGCGCTCCACCGGCAATGCCATGTTCCCGACCATCGTGCTCGTGATGACCGTGGTGCTCAACGCCGTGATCGCCCCTTTCCTGATCTTTGGCATCGGACCATTCCCGGAATTGGGCATGAAGGGGGCTGGACTGGCTACCGCGCTGTCGCAGATCAGCGGCACGGTGATATCGCTCACGGCCATCGCCCGCGGAAAGACCAGTCTGCGTCTGGACTTCACGCAGTTCCGGCTGGATGCGGATCTGCTCATACGCGTATTCAAACAGGGTCTGCCGGCATCGCTGCAGATGCTGTCGGTGAGTCTTAATCGTGCTCTGATATTCTCGATGGTCGGGGCCTTCGGCACCAGCGCCACGGCCGCCTACACGCTCGGTCTGAACGTTGACATGATGGTCTTCATGACGGTTTTTGCCGTCGGCATTGCCGTGCAGACGGCCACGGGACAGAATCTCGGTGCCGGTAAGCCCGAGCGTGTCTGGCTGTACTTCCGCAGCGCGGCTGTGCAGCTCTCCGTGCTCATGATCTCGCTTGCGGTTGTTGTCTGGGTCGCCGGTCGTGAGTTCGTGGCTGCCTACACGCAGTCAGAAACAACGATCACGGCTGCCACGGAGTATCTCCACATCACGGTCTTCGGTTATGTGTTCTTTGCCGTGGGCCTCATCGCCGTGCGTGTTATATCCGGTGCCGGAGCATCGATCCTGGCGATGGTCATCACCGCAGGTTCGCTGATCGGCATTCAGCTGCCACTGTGCTATCTGCTATCCCACAATGCGGGCATGGGGCCAACGGGTATCTGGGTTGGTGTGATAAGCGGCTATGCCATCTTCTGCGCCGTGGCGTACGTTGTGCTCAGGCGCGGACGCTGGCTTGCCACGGCAGTCTGAGGCTGGACCCGAGCGTGGTTCCTCCTGACCATTAAACTTTCCTTCGGATGCCGTCGTCTGTGCCAGCTGTTGTCTGCAAACCAGCCGTGCTGTTATGTCACAGGAACTGATCCTTACCATGGACGAAATCGACGCTGCTGAAGCCGAGATCATTGAGGCTCTTCGCGCCGGCGAACGTGACCGTGCCGTTACAGCAATGGTGCGCCGCTACCAGCGGTTTGTGTTCTCTGTGGCCATGCGCCAGATGAATCACCTTGAAGATGCCCAGGATATCACGCAGGAGGTTCTGCTGCGTGCGGCCCGGTTTGTTGACGGGTTTCAGGGGCAGAGCTCGCTTCAAACCTGGCTCTACCGGATCACGATCAACCAGTGCCGATCGGAGTTCCGACGCCGGCGTATTAAGAGCTTCTTCGGTATCGGAACCGATGAGGGAGAGATCGACGTGGCGTCCAATGCGCCCCTTCCCAGCCATCATGCTGAAGAACGTGATTTCGATGCCTACATGCAGAAGGTGCTTGCCACGCTTCCGCCGAAGCAGCGCGAGACATTCTGCCTGCGCTTCTATGACGAACTGTCCTATGGACAGATCAGCGCCATCACCGGAACCAGTCAGGGGGCTCTGAAGGCTAACTATCACTGGGCAGTAAAGAAGATCGCTGAACAGCTTAAAAACTCTGAATACTATGCTCTCTGGAGTTCAGCCCATGACGCCGAATGATGTTCAACAGGAATTGCGTGACCAGCTGGCGGGCTCGTCAGGTGCGGCGGCTGATCCCGTTGCACGGCGTCTTGACGCGCATAAACAGCGTCGAGATGCCGCTATCGATTCCTCAACCTCAACCATGCCGATGCATGTGCAGAGGGCTCTGAATGCCCGCTCAAGAGCTTCCTCAAGGCGCCGCCTGGCCCCATGGGCCTATGCCATGAGTGCGGCTGCTGCAGTGGTCATACTCTTCGTGCAGTTTGCTCCCCAGACGACGGAACCACTGGATTCCCATCGAGATACGACCGCGGTGGTGGGCCACGGGCTGCAGGTGACCGACAACGACGTTGATGTGCTCGTTGATGAACTGCTCCGGCGCAACGCTCAGGACCGTGCGGCCTGGACCGTTACGGAGCGTGATGTTGATGAGCTTCTTGGCGAAGAGGGGATCGACCTGTAACGGGTTCTCAGATAAACAGACCCACAAGGCACGCCGTCAGCAGATTCGCCAGAGCGCCAATACACATGGCCTTGAAGCCGAATCGTGCCACCTGGGCGCGTCGCTCGGGGGCCATCATGCCATAACCCCCGATCTGGATGCCGATGGACATCACATTGGCAAACCCGCATAGAGCGATCGTTGCAAGGCGCACGGTGCGCTCGCTCAGAGCGCCCGTTGCCACATGCTCGGCAAGCTTATCGTAGGCGATGAATTCGGTGAGCGAGATCTTCGTGCCAAGCAGTGAGGCAAAGGTATGAGCCTCAGCCGGCGGGACACCGCTCAGCCAGGCAAACGGTAGAAACAGCACGCCCAGCAGCTCTTCGATCGAACGGGGCGCCCATGGCAAGCCCCAGTTCATCAGCGATGTTGCACCGGTGCCCATTATCGCATCAAACGCCGCCACCAGTGCCTTAAAGGCGATCAGCACCACGATGACGTTCAGGGCCAGCCTGGCCCCGTCCAGAGCACCGCGCGCAATGGCGTCAAGAACATTGCCGGACACAAGAACAGGATCAAGATCGACCACCGACGCTGCATGATGTCCATCTCCTTGAGAGGGGGCTTCCGGCTCAGCGATCTTCGCCAGCACCAATGCCGCCGGTGCGGCAAGGATGGAGGCGATCATCAGATCCGTAGCTGAGATGCCGCGGGCGATGTACACGCCCATGGTAGACCCGGCGATAGTTGCAAAGCCCCCTACCATCATCACAAACAGCTCGGATGCCGAGATACGCGGAATGTAGTGTCGCACGAGAAGGGGCGACTCGGTCTGCCCCAGGAAGATCTCACCCACAGCGTTGATGGACTCGATCGGGCTGGTGCGCATGGTCCTCTGCAGGAGTCCGGCCGTCAGGCGCACAAACCGCTGCATGATCCCGTAGTGATAGAGGATGGCCATGAAGGAGGAGAAGAATACGATCACAGATGTGATCGTCAGGGCAAACTGAAAGCCAACCACGGCCTGTCCCTTTGGCAATGGAAGATCACCAAAGAGAAATGACGCTCCCTGGTTGGCAAAGCCAAGAAACCAGGTGATCCCGTCACCAAGATTTCGGAACAGTTCCACACCCGGGGGGAAGACGATCACTAGCAGGCAGAGTGCCACCTGCAGCACCATACCTATGATGACGGTGCGCCAGGGAATGCGACTGCGCGACGACGACCACACGATGGCCAGTGAAACGATGGCAACGATTCCGATGGCCGACTGTAGTTGCAGCATTGGTTCTCCCGAAGTGTTTTATCGCTCGGTGTCGATCAGCACGTTCGACTCCCCGAACGTCTCACTCAGAAACTTCGTCATGGCCGCCGACGATGCGATCCGCGTCATGGTGCTGTATTGCCGCTTACCTTCCGGATGGGCCACCACAAACGTCAGCGAGTGCGAAGCGTCGGAGGTGTTGCATCGCGCCTTGAGTGATTCAAGCTGTTCGGGCTGCACCTTTTCCGGATCGATGCGCAGCACATAGCCCCGTGCAAACTTCTTTTCTGCCTGCTCAATCGTCAGGAGATCATCGACCGTGATCTTGATCGATTCACCGCTGACCTCGCACTTGCCCGCGGCTACGACCACAGCGCCGGCCTTGATCTGCTCGGCATACTGTTTGTACTTCTCGCTCCAGAAGATCAGCTCCGTCGATGCCTGGAACTGCTCGAGCTTGACAAAGGCAATTGTGTTGTCGCGCCGGTCGAGTTTTGTCCGGATCTCTCCGATCATACCGCACACACGGCCAGGTTTACCGGACATCTCGGGATCGGGTTTGGAAAGATTGATGGTGCTGAACGAGTTCACCGCAAGTGAATGTTCCTGAAGAGGGTGTCCTGAGATGTAGAAGCTCAGCACGTCGCGCTCGCGGCGCAGGCGCTCAATGTCGGACCATTCCGTGGTGCGCGGCAGTGCCGGCTCCTTGGGTCGCTCGATGTCTTCTGTGCCGAACAAGCCCCCTGAGGAGGATAGTGCATCATCCTGCACCTGGGATCCGTAATGCAGTGCCGTGTCGATGGCATCAAAGAGCTGAGCACGGTGCCCATGGTTCAGCCGGTCAAACGCACCGGCACAGACCAGTGACTCCATCAGACGCCGGTTGAGCACCTTCTTTTCGACGCGTGCCGCAAAGTCGTAGTAGGTTGTAAACGGGCCATCGGCACGCGCAGCTACAATGGCCTCAACGGCTCCGATGCCTACGCCCTTGATACCGGCCATACCGAAGTAGATCGTTCTTCCTTCGGCGATGAACGTTGCCATCGATCGGTTAACGTCAGGGGGCTGCACGGTGATGCCGTAGCGCTTGGCCTCGTCGATGAGTGCAACGATCTTGGCCTGATCGCTGAGCTCGGCTGTCATGTTGGCGGCAAGGAACTCGGCAGGGTAGTGTGCCTTGAGCCACCCAGTTTGAAAGGCCAGATAGGCATAGGCAGCCGAGTGCGACTTGTTAAATCCGTAGGAGGCGAACTTCTGGATGAGGTCGAAGATCTCGGTGGCAAGTTCCTTCTCGATTCCGGCGCTGCTCTTTGCCCCGTCAATGAACTTCGAGCGCTGCTCGGCCATGGACTTTTCGTCCTTCTTGCCCATGGCTCGGCGCATCACATCAGACTGCGCCAGCGTAAAGCCGGCTAGCGTCTGCACCAGCTGCATGACCTGTTCCTGGTAGACGATCACGCCGTAGGTGCGCTCAAGGATGGGCTCCATGAGCGGATGCAGATACGTGATCGGCTTGCGTCCCTGCTTGCGTTCGATGAACTCCGGGATGTTGTCCATCGGACCCGGACGGTAGAGGGCGTTCATGGCGATCAGATCTTCAAGCGTGCTCGGACGCAGTTCGCGCATGGCCTTCTGCATAGGGTCGGATTCGAACTGGAAGATGGCCTGCGTATGACCCTTGCAGAAGAGCTCGTACGTGGCCGGATCGCTGAAGTCGATCTCGTCCAGGTCGATGTCGATACCATGATTGCGCTTGACCTGCTCCAGTGTCGAATCAATGATGCTCAGGGTGCGCAGACCCAGAAAATCCATCTTCAGAAGCCCGGCTTCTTCGAGGTCCTTCATGTTGTACTGCGTGGCCGGCTCGGTCGTTGGCGTCTTGTACACCGGAACGAAGTCACTGATCGGACCCGGTGCGATGACCACACCGGCGGCATGCAGAGAGGAGTTGCGGGCAAAGCCTTCGAGCACCAGGGCGTACTCGATCAGATCCTTGATGCGCTGATCGTCCGTGGTCTTGATCCAGCGCAGCTCCGGAAGCTCAATGGCCTCGGCGATCGAGTGCACGCGGCCGAGTACGACAGGGATCTTATCGGTGATCGAGTTGATCGTTGCCAGGTCAATTCCCAGCACGCGGCCGACGTCTTTCAGCACGGCCCGCGAGGACAGCGTGCCGAAGGTGATGATCTGTGCCACCGAGTCGGCTCCGTACTTATGCTTGACGTAATCGATTACACGATTGCGCTTGTCGTCGGAGAAGTCGACGTCGATATCGGGCATCGACACACGGTCTGGATTCAGGAAGCGCTCAAAGAGCAGGTCGTACTTCAGCGGATCAATGTTGGTGATCTTCAGGGCGTAGGCCACAAGCGAACCGGCCGCCGAACCCCGACCCGGACCCACCCGCACGCCCATGTCGCGGGCGGCACGGATGAAGTCAGCCACGATCAAAAAGTACCCCGCATAGCCCATGCGTTTGATCACGTTGAGCTCAAAGGAGATACGGTCCAGGATCTCGCTGGTCAGCACCGTGTAGCGCTCTTCCAGCCCCCTCATCGTCAGCTCTTCGAGGTAGTCCTCCAGCGTTGTAGCATCGCTCTCCGGCGGGATGGGGAACTTCGGCATCTGCAGTGCGGTCGGGATTGTCACATCCACTTTGTCGGCGATCTCGAGCGTCGTCTCGATGGCTTCAGGGAAATCCTTGAAGAGTTCCTTCATCTGCTGCTGCGTCTTGAGATACATCTCGTCCACGCGGTAGCGCAGGTTCGTCTTCACGTCAAATTGTGACCGGTCGAAGGACGCATCCTTGGAGATATGCAGCAGCACATTGTGCGCCACGGCATGGTCCTTACTCACATAATGGGCGTCGTTGGAGACCACGATCTTGATGCCGAGTTCACGGGCCAGACGCGGTGCAAACTCCATCACATGGCGGTCTTCGGGCAGACCATGGTCCTGCAACTCGATGTAGAAGTCATCGCCGAAGATCTCTTTGAGAGCAATTGCATTGTTGCGCGCCGTGGCCTCATCACCGGCCAGCATCGGAGCGTTGATCGGGCCCGCCAGACAGGCCGAGGTAGCGATCAGTCCCTCATGAAACTGCCGCAACAGATCCATGTCGATACGGGGCTTGTAGTAGAACCCATCCGTATGACCGATCGTCGTGAGCTTGATCAGATTCCGGTATCCGGTTTCGTTCTTCGCCAGCAGCACCAGGTGGTAGTAGTTGCGCTTCTTACCGGCATCGACAACTTTCTCACGATCCGTGTGACGCTTGACCGCCAGGTACACTTCACAGCCCAGGATCGGTTTGATTCCGGCCTTCTTGGCTTTCTTGTAGAACTCAAAACACCCGAACATCACGCCGTGATCGGTAATAGCCAGCGCCGTTTGCCCGTCGGCCTTGGCCGCATCGATCAGCGTCTGCGGACTAGCCGCCGCGTCAAGCAGGGAATAGTGAGTGTGGTTGTGAAGGTGGACGAAGGACATTCAGGTGTGAGGTGTGAGGTGTGGGGTGTGAGGTGTGGGGTTTAGACCGCCTAAAACGGATGCGTGGTGCTCGTAATCAGTAATCAGTCATCAGTAATCAGTCATCAGTAATCAGTAATCAGTAATCAGTAATCACTCATCACTCACTTATCCAGCATCTTGATCTTCTCTTTCAGAGTCTGTTCGATCGCCCCTTTGGCAACTGTTCCGAAAATCGACAGTTCAATGTCGACCGTTACGAGCTGATCGGCAAGGGTGATCGTACCGTGCCCCATCTTGCCACTGGCATGCAGGACGTTCTCTTCCCAGTGGTGATCGTTGATGAGCATCGTGATCTCGGGTCGGGTGAGGACTTTGGTGTCAAGGAGCAGACGCATTTCGAGGGCTGACTTTGAAGTCTGGATAGTCTGGTGTATTCGTGCCATGGCGACGAATTTACACGCCCGTTCGACGCCGTTAGTCGCCTATTGTTTCAACAACGACCTATGTGCAAAA
>JBEIIK010000034.1:0-20150 GCA_040380835.1 Ignavibacteria bacterium
CCGTTCCAGTTGAACACGATGTACATGGTGTAATCGCGTTGGACGGGAAAGATTGACGGGGCCTTGAAATAGGCCGAGTTTGCGAAGGCAATAGCCGTGCGAGGGCCAATTTTGTCGGGTGTTAGCCCCGTTCCTGGCTGTGCAACGGCAACATGGCCTCCGACCATAGATCCCCACCGGGATACGGCGCCATTGACAAGCGTTGTCAGGGTGTCAGCACGGAACCAAAGGCGCAGTCCCGTAGGCATCGTTTGCGAATCTAGGCAGACTGCTGGGTACGCTATCAGCACAGCCAGCGTGAAGTAACGGAAAAGTCTCATGAGGCGAATATCCCCCGTACAGTTTCGAGACTTACTTACCGATCGTTAGCACTTCATACTGGATGACGCCGGCCGGGACCTTGGTTTCGATCACATCACCGACAACTTTGCCAAGCAGAGACTTTCCGAGGGGGCTCGTAACGGAGAGCTTATTCTGCTCGAAATCGGCTTCTTCAGGAGAAACAAGGAGATATTCAATTGCCTTGTTGGTCTTTCTGTTCATGAGCTTGACGCGCGAAAGGATATACACCTTGTCGTCTGGGAAATCCTTCGCATCGATCACCTGAGCTTTAGAGAGCATGGTTTGCAACCTCGAGATACGGATCTCAAGGAGTTCTTGAGCATGCTTGGCAGCATCATAGTCGGCGTTTTCCGACAGGTCGCCGTGCGAGCGCGCCTCGGCGATCTTCTGGGCAATGTCCCGACGTCCGTTCGTCGTCAGCTCCTGGACTTCGGCCTGGATCTGATGAAGGTATTCTTTTGTAACGTAGACGGCGTCCCCTGCCATGAGACCACTCCGCGATATGATTGGTGTAATCGGAAAAAAAAACAAAGCCACGGGCGGCTTTGTTTCATGTCGGTTCGAATCTACGCAGGTCAGCGTCGTAGTGCAACCTGCGGCTTACAGATGCCGCAGAATGTGACCCATCTTGTCACGCTTGGTTTCGAGATATCCCTGACTTGAGCTTGTGGCCGGAACTTCCAGTGGAACCAACTCGGTGACTTCCAGACCGTAGGCCTGCAGACCTACGCGCTTCTTTGGGTTGTTGGTCATCAGGCGCATGCGCGTAATGCCAAGTTCATTGAGGATCTGAGCACCGATGCCATAATCACGAGGGTCGGGCGGAAACCCCAGGTGCACGTTGGCTTCGACTGTGTCCATGCCCTGCTCCTGCAAGGCATAGGCCTTGATCTTGTTGGCAAGCCCGATGCCCCTTCCTTCCTGCCGCATGTATAGCACGACGCCACGACCGTACTGTTCGATCTGTGCGAGTGCTGCATGAAGCTGGGGACCACAATCACAGCGTTGGGATCCGAAAATGTCACCGGTAAGACACTCGCTGTGGACACGAACTAGAACTGGCACATCGGTGGTAAGGTCGCCCTTGACGATAGCCACATGTTCTTTACCGTCAACCGTGTTTTCAAATACTTTGACTGCGAAATCTCCAAACTCACTCGGCAGCTTGGCTTCCGCTACACACCGCACCAGCAGTTCAGTGGCACGGCGGTGGGCTATCAGGTCCTGCACCGATATCATCTTGAGGTCGTGTTCGCGACTCATTTCGATCAGGTCCGGGACTCGTGCCATTGAGCCATCGGCCTTTAGTATCTCACACAAAACACCAACAGGAGTAAGGCCAGCGAGATTCATCAGGTCCACTACAGCCTCGGTGTGACCGGCGCGGCGCAGGACGCCCCCTTTTACGGCGATCAGCGGAAAGATGTGTCCCGGCCGCGCAAAGTCCTCAGGACGAGCGGCATCCGATGCCATGGCCAGTACGGTAGCTGTCCGATCGCTGACTGAGATGCCGCTGGCCGTGCCGTGGACGTAGTCAATGCTGACGGTGAAGCGCGTGCCGTGCAGGGCTGTGTTGTCCCGCACCATTAGCGGCAGATCGAGCTGGCGGGCTCTTTCTTCCGTCAGACTGACGCAGATAAGCCCCCTGCCCTCGGTGGCCATGAAGTTGATATTCTGCTCCGAGCAGAGCTCGGCCGAGCAGACAAGATCACCTTCATTTTCCCGGTCCTCGTCATCAACAACGATGATACACTTGCCGGCCTTGAGATCATCCAGGGCTTGCGCGATAGAGTCGAGCATGGGTGCCTCTTCGGCCTTACTTCTTGACAACAGTCGCAATGGCCGACTTGTCGAATTTGACAGTGCAGCCCGAGCTGATCGTCACCGAGATCGTGGTTTCCTCCACTTCATGGACTGTGCCATGTATGCCCGATGAAGTGATTACCGGATCTCCCTTTTTCATCGTTGAGAGCAGCTTCTGGTGCTCTTTGGCGCGCTTCTGCTGCGGGCGGATCATCATGAAGTAGAAGATCCCGATGACAGCCGCGAACATGAAGAGTGTCTGCATCAGTTGGGCAGTCGGATCCGCACCGGCCTGGGGTGGCGGTGCCATGAAAAGCATTGCAAGCATGGACAGTTTCCGTTGAAATGTGATCAGATTCGAGGTTGATTCAGTCGGTCGATCGTCTCGGCCGACCATTGAAGAAACGTGCCGTCGAGAATTTTCTCCCGTGCCGTACGTACGAGCCAGCGGTACAGGGCCACGTTCTGCTCTGTAGCCAGCATCAATCCGAGGATCTCACCGGCATTGAACAGGTGGCGAAGATACGCCAGAGAGTAGTTCTGACTGCTCTCGGAACCGACGTTCGGATCGATCGGCTCATCGCGCTGTTTCCATGCAGCGTTCTTGATATTCACGCGCCCCAACGTGGTGAAAAGCGTTCCGTTGCGAGCATTACGAGTCGGCATTACACAGTCGAACATGTCCACTCCGAGACCGATGCAGCGCAGAATGTTCTCAGGAGTTCCCACGCCCATCAGGTAGCGCGGACGGTCGGCGGGCATGACCTCTGTCGAGCAAGCCGTTATGTCGTACATCAAATCGGCCGGCTCTCCGACGCTCAGGCCGCCAATGGCATAGCCATCAAAGCCGATATTCACCAGCTGCGACATGCACGATCGTCGGAGATCCGAATACACGCTCCCCTGACCAATACCGAACTGGAGCTGTCGGTGACCATATGCAAAGGGGCTTTGCAGATGATATGACCTGGCTCGCTCGGCCCAGCGCAGCGTCAGGTCCATTGACCGTTTGGCCTGGTCATGTTCGCATGGATAGGCCGTGCATTCGTCCAGGACCATGAAGATGTCACTACCGATGGCACGCTGCGTGTCAACAACATTTTCCGGCGTGAACAGGTGCTTCGATCCGTCGATATGCGAGCGGAACTCGACACCGTCTTCACTCATCGTGCGCAGGTCACGAAGGGAAAACACCTGAAAGCCACCGCTATCGGTAAGGATAGGTCGTTCCCAGCTGCTGAATCGATGCAGTCCGCCCATGGCCTTGAGCGTATCGACACCCGGTCGCAGATAAAGGTGATACGTGTTTGCCAGAATGACCGGGACGTCCAGACTTCGAAGTACGCTGTGATGAAGAGCCTTGACCGCTCCCTGAGTTCCGACCGGCATGAAAATCGGTGTCGGTATCTGTCCATGATCGGTGAGCACGACGCCTGCCCGGGCAGATGTATCGGAGCACGTTGTTTGGATGCGGAACACCTCCGCAGCTGAGGTTTCAGTTGGGTTCACTCAGCGTCCGGAGGAAGCTTTTTGGATAATCCCCCCGCCAACCACGTCATCTCCATCATACATCACGACCGACTGCCCTGGGGTGATGGCCCGGCGAGGCTCGTCGAAATCAACATGAAGGATACCGTCTTGATCGGTACGGCACGTTGCCATAGCCCCCTCGTCCTTGTACCGGATTTTCACCATGAATCTACCCCCATCGAGCAGATTCTCGTACTTCTGAAGATTAACGTTTCCGGCCGTGAGCGACGTGGCTTCAAGGTCCTCTCCATGTCCGACGATCACCGTGTTCGAAGTCGGCAGTACGTCGAGAACAAAGAGCGGTTCACTATGAGCAATGCCCAGCCCCTTGCGCTGACCGATCGTGTAAAAAGGATACCCCTCGTGGGTACCGATGGTCTCTCCGTCGAGAACGATATTGCCCCTGCCGATCTTCTGATCAATATCAGGCACGGCATCGCGCAGAAAGCGCCGGTAGTCGTTGTCCGCAATGAAACAGATCTCATACGATTCTGGCTTTGGAGCGAGATCCAGACCCAGACGGTCTTTTTCCGCGCGGGAATGGGGCTTGGTAAACCCTGCCAGCGGAAACAGCGTGCGGGCCAGGTGCTGCTGTCTCACGCTCCAGAGCATATAGGACTGATCTTTCCGGGCATCCGGACTGCGGCGGATCCACCGCCGCCCGCTTTGCTCGTCGTGCATGATGCTGGCGTAGTGCCCGGTAGCAATGTACTCCGCACCGAGGGCATCGGCCTTCTTGAGCATCTCGGCCCACTTTATCTGCCTGTTACAGCGTACGCAGGGATTTGGAGTATTGCCCTGGAGATAATCATCAACGAAATAGTCAATGATCTGTTCCTTGAACGTCTCAGTGAAGTCAACGGTGTAGTGAGGTACCCCGAGACCAAGGGCAACGCGACGCGCGTCATTGATGCCGTCCAGCGAGCAGCACGTCGAGTCGTTTCCAACGTTTCCGCCGACATCTTCGTATTTGTAGGTCTTGATGGTAATGCCGACAACGTCATAGCCCTGCTCAACAAGCAGTCCTGCTGCGACGCTGGAGTCTATACCGCCGGACATGCCGACAATCACACGATTTGAATTCCGTTCCACGCTGCTGTAGCTTTCGTCAATTGCTGCAAAGTTACCATGTCTGACGCACCCTTTATTCCGGCCCGACCCAGAGCATTTGACCGACGCTTCTGGGGTGCCTACTTTTCCTGGACACTGAGACGAAGTTTTTCGGCCGGATACATTGCCGATGAGCACTATCTTGTCACGGCCTCTCGACATCGAGACGGAGTTCCGACGATCGTCGCCTCAACACATGCATCGTGGTGGGATGCCGCCGTTGCTATGTCCCTTGCATTTGGTCGTCACCGGCTTGATACCGACGGAATGATGGAGTACCGACAGCTCCAGAGTTACCGCTTCTTTTCCCGTCTGGGCATGTTCAGTGTTGTCCGCGAAGATCCCCAGAATGCAATGCATTCTCTTCGCTATGCCGCATCCCGACTGAACCAGACCAATCGGATGCTCTGGATGTACCCCCAGGGAACGCTCGTCCATCAGGACATTGAACGAATCGAGTGTGAACCAGGGATCGCCATCCTGGCCAAGTTGCTGGGAGTCTGCAGGATCGTGCCCGTGGCCATGCGCTATGAGATGCTTCGCGAGCAGCGTCCGGCCGCGTGGATACGCTTTGCCCAGCCCCTTGAAATCAACCTGTCAATCAGCCCGTCCACGAGTATTCGTCACATCCAGGCGCTCTGCTCAGAACGACTTACAGAGGTCCGAAACATCCTCCGCAGCGATGCGATTGCCGAGAACCATCAGCCGTACGAGTGCTTCATGACCGGTCGGTTGTCAATGGAAAAGCGTTACGATGTCGTGCGTGGAAGGTCTGTCTGAAAACTCATCAGAATCATTGCTTGACGAAGCTGGCGCTCCAGACACCGGCGCCGCTGCGCATTTGCAGTACATAGAATCCGGCAGGCCAGCGAGAACTGGTGATCTGGATCTGCGAAAGGTCGTCTGCCACAGACGTCTGGAAGACGACACGTCCGGAAATGTCGACGACTTCAACTGAGCGCTCCGTGCGTCGCGGAAGCCCAACGGTCACAACATCGGATACCGGCATGGGCGTAATAACAAGTCCACCTGCGGATACTCCCTGCGTTTCATCGCTCGCGCTTGTGTACGTGAATTGAAACTCGTCCGAGGAGATTGCACAGGTGCCATCCGATACCTGAACTCGGTACAGTCCGCTTTGAGTGACGTTAATCAAACGCGTGGTTGCGCCCGGAATTACTATCCCATCCCGTGACCACTGAAAGCGAGTTATACCCCCAATTGCCGACGAGCGCAGTGTATCCGGCGCGATCTTCGTGATGAGGGGCTTCGAAGGCAGCTTGTTTAGTGTGACGTTGGTGGCACTTGAAGTGGCACGACATCCCTTGGAATCTTCGACTCCAACCTGATAAGGGCCGGACTGAGCCGAATTCCAAAGTCGTATGACGCGGGTGGTGTCGCCATTCGACCACCGATAACCGGAATACCCCGCCGAGGCCTCAAGCACAACCGTATCGCCGGCACAACCAACCGTAGGGGTCCTGGCCGTTATCGCTGGTGTCGTCGCCGAACATTGCGACACGTCGATCTCCCAGATGCCTCTGCCATACGTTGATATGCGCAATAGATTGGCCGAAGGCAGATATCTCATGCCCGTAACAATGACAGGGGGCAGACCCGCTCCGTAAAGCTGCCAGAATGTCGAGCCTTCATCACTGACAAACACGCCGAGGTCTGTACCGACAAACAGCCTGTTTGTCGTTCCGCGCTGGTATACAACGCTATTGCAGGGAACGTTGGGCAGTCCTGTGCCAGTGATGTTACTGACCACTCCCTTGTCCACCTGATAGATCTTCTGTCCCTGTGAGAAGCCACCAATGGCCACATAGTATTTATCCGGCTGCGTCGGATGAACCTCCACACCCATGATGAATCCCGAAATTCCCGGCTGCTGCTGCCATGACGAGCCGCCATTTGATGTGAAGAACAACGATGTATTGTACGCCACATAGATGTAATTCGAGTTCGAGGATGCAACGGCAATGATCCGTGAGGCTGCATTGGCCGCAATGTTGGATATCTTGGTCCATGCAGCTCCTGAATTCGTGCTCTTCCAGACCTGCGTGTAACCGATGTAAACGGTTCCCTGAAGCTTCGGGTCAACGGCTATCGGGGCCACCCACGCAGCGCCAGGTTCTGCACGAGAGCTGGCACTGGAGACAAAGTTCCAGTCTCTGCCGCCGTTGGTAGATCTCCAGAAGTTCCCGTAATACTGGCTCCCGTACATGACCTGCGGCGTGACGGCGTCTATTGCCGGAAGCATGCCGTCACCATCCAGCGTGTGTACAAAGGACGCGCCGCCGTTTGTTGACAAAGCGGTTCCGTTGTCCTGGGCCCCTGCTATAGTAATCTTGGAATTGTTGTTGGAGGTGGCGAGTCCATAATACTGCTGGATTGAAAGTCCGTTTGAAATGTCCCTCCACCTGATTCCCCCATCGGAGGAACTTGCAATTCCCCCGTCGTGGGTGGCGAAGAGCCGATTCTGTGTGGGATGGAATTTGAACGAATGCTGATCAGCATGTACATACGGTGCGCCGTTGTCACCTGTCCAGTGGGCCGAGAGAATCCACTGGGAGCCATTTGTGGTTGTGCGCCAGATGTTAACTCCACCGACGAAGATGTGGTTGGCGTTTGTAGGCGAAACCTCCAGGGCCAGGTCATAAAATCCCTGACCGCCAGCATCGCGACCCGATGCCTGCCAGCCGAGCAGATTGAGCGATGTGGGCAACTCAGCGAAGCTTGAACCGGCATCGGTTGATTTGTACACACCCTCAAGTCCATTGGTACTGGCGTTGGAGGCAAGAGCAACAACGACATTCTGGTTGGCCTTGGTTACGGCCAGGCGAATTCTGTTTGCTGCATCGATCGTGTACACGTCGTTCCAGGACAGACCAGCGTCCGTACTGCGATAAATAGCTGCTCCGCCATTGAAACCATAGGTTGCCGCGTAGAGCGTCGGAGTAGAGACCGGATTACCGATGACTTCCCGGAAGATGCCCTGTGCCGTTCTCGTCCACTTCGCTCCACCGTCCGTGGTTCTGAACATCCCGGAATAGGTTGCAGCGACGACAACATTGGCATCACGTGGATCAACCCAGAGGCGACCTATCAGTGAATTGTCAGTCGGTTGATTGGCATACCCTGTCAGCGTCCACGTTGCACCGGCATCAGTACTCTTGATGATGCCGTAGGTGAAGGTATTAAATCGGGAGAGCTGGCCGGCTATGGCACCATTGACATCTCCCGTCGCCGCATAGATAATTTCGTCGTTGGATGGAGCAATGGCAATGTCGCTGATCCCGATGACTGGAACCGTCGGAATGTTGATGCTTTTCCATTCTGTACCGCCGTTGGTGGTTTTCCAGATTCCACCTGCGGCAGATCCGGCGAACATGACGTTGGGATCCTTGCGAGAAAACTCGATGCAGTTCACACGCCCGATGCCATTCCATGTGGCCATGGCCGAGGGCATGTTGGGGGCAATGGGGCCGAGATCCTTCCACGTTTTCTGTGCCATAACGTCATCTGATTGTTTACTCCGATCGATCGAACGCAACTCTTTCATATACACAGCTGGCGTGGGCAAGTTGCCATCGGGCATGACACGGCCCTGCCAGAACCATTCCCAGCGACGAAACTGCTTGTTGACCTTGACCTTGCCGTCAGCTCCCGGAATTTCGACTGACTGTTGGTACGACGAGCGCAAGTCATCGAATGTCTTTTGTGCCCGCAGATCTGTGGTCGATGCTGCGATGAAAGCGATCATCGGCACGAGAATGGTCAGCCGTGCGGCTTTGGTCAGTTTTATCATGGCGATATCGGTGTTCTTGTGTGTCGGATGCTCTTCAGACGGAAGACAAATGTTCCGCGTGTCGAGTTCCGCAATTTACGACCGATATTTGCGCATTCATTTTCAAGAAAATCCCCCCGGAGACTCAAACTATGGATGCAGCGTTCCTGTCACGCCTGGCAGGTGAGCTTGAATCAATCAAGCAAGCAGGACTGTACAAACGTGAAAGAGTCATTGTTTCGCATCAGGGACCTGAGATCATGGTGCAGGGTCGGTCGGAGCCGGTCCTGAACTTCTGCGCGAACAACTATCTGGGTCTGTCTTCCCATCCGTCGGTGATCAGTGCTGCCAAACAGTACCTTGACTCCCACGGTTTCGGAATGTCCAGTGTGCGTTTTATCTGTGGAACGCAGGACATCCACAAGGAGCTTGAGCAGAAGGTTGCAAGATTCTGCGGCACGGATGATACGATCCTTTATGCAGCATGCTTCGATGCCAACGGCGGGGTGTTTGAACCGCTTCTCGGCGAGGAAGACGCGATCATCTCCGACGCGCTCAATCATGCCTCGATCATTGACGGTGTGAGACTCTGCAAGGCCCGCCGCTACCGATACGACTCGTGTAATATGGACGACCTGGAAGTCCAACTCAAGCAGGCTCGCACAGACGGAGCTCGCTCGATCCTGATTGTCACCGACGCGGTTTTCTCGATGGACGGGACCATAGCGCCCCTTGATAGGATCTGTGATCTGGCTGATATGTACTCGGCACTGGTGATGGTTGATGAATGCCATTCAATGGGCTTCATGGGAGCTCATGGGCGCGGCGTGGTAGAGCACTGCGGTGTGACGGGCCGTGTTGACATCATCACTGGCACACTCGGTAAGGCTCTTGGCGGTGGAATCGGAGGATTTACTACGGGCCGACGGGAGATCATCGACATGCTGCGTCAGCGCTCGCGGCCTTATCTGTTTTCGAACTCGCTTCCACCATCGATCGTCGGTGCCGGTATCGCCGTGATGAACTTGCTCAGCGCTACAACCGAACTGCGAGATCGCCTTGAGGAAAATACCGCCTACTTCCGTGCAGGGATGTCCGCTCTTGGATTCGACATCGTCGCCGGCACCCACCCGATCACACCAGTGATGCTGTATGATGCGCCCCTTGCCCAGAAAATGGCCGACAGGCTGCTCGATCATGGCATCTACGTCATCGGCTTCTTCTTTCCAGTCGTTCCAAAGGGTAAAGCCCGCATCCGCGTGCAGGTATCGGCAGCCCACACTCGTGAGCATCTCGACAAGGCCATAGGGGCATTTGGAGACGTCGGACGTGAATTGGGAGTGATTCAATGACGATCGGTATCTGTGGGGCCGGCACCATGGGGCGCGGCATTGCCATTGCGAGCCTCAGTGCCGGGCACTCGGTCATCTTGTATGATCTTTCCCCGGATGCGCTGCCCGCTGCCGTTACATACGTTAATGATCAGCTGGCAAAGTCTGTAGAAAAGGGAAAGCTCACGCAGGATCAGTTTGACGCAGCAACATCGGTGATCTCATCGACCACCGAAGCTACGGCTCTTGGATCGGCAGACATGGTCATTGAGGCCATTGCCGAACGAATCGATATCAAGCATTCGTTGTTTCGCGATTTGGAGGCCGTCGTTTCTCCTGATGCTATTCTGGCAACCAACACGTCGAGTATCAGCATTGCTTCGCTTGCTCGCTGTCTCAAAGATCCTTCGAGATTTGTGGGCCTGCACTTTTTTAATCCGGCCCACATCATGAAGCTGGTCGAAGTGATCAAAGGACCCAGAACCTCCTCTGACGTCGTTGACGTCTGCGTCGAATTTGCCATGGGGCTCGGCAAGGTTCCCGTCGTTGCCGCCGATGCACCCGGTTTTATCGTCAATCGCATAGCTCGAAACTATTACAACGAGTCCCAACGCATCGTCATGGAAGGGGCAAGTACCATAGAGCAGGTCGACTCGCTGATGAAGGGGCTTGGCTTCCGCATGGGACCGTTCGAGCTGATGGACCTTATCGGTGTAGATGTGAATCTTGACGTCACGAAGTCACAGTGGGAACAGTTCTTTCACGAGCCGCGCTTCACTCCTTCACTTCTTCAGCAGAAATACGTCGATGCAGGGCTTCACGGCAAGAAGTCTGGTGGCGGTTTTACAGTCTAGAATATCTATGCTCGCCTGGACGATAGCCCGGCGGTTCTCGCAATCTATGCGGAGCAATGGCTTTGCTCGGTTCACCTTGGTGGTAGCCATTGCCAGTGTCGCGCTGGGTATGCTCGCAGTCTGTTTATCCCAGAGTATTCTGGCCGGATACGATGAGATCATTCAGCAGACTGCGCGTCGGTTTGGGGCGCACATTACTGTTCAGCGTGCTGATGGCAAGCAGTACGTCGACGTCAGCGACCTTACACGCACCATACGTTCACTGCCGGGTGTTTCTTCTGTATCACCGACGATCCGTCATGAAGCGCTGGTAAAGTGTCGAGCGCTTCTGGATGGTACCGTCCTCGTAGGTCTGCCAGAGCAACATCTGCACCAGGCGTTTGCCCCATTGCTATCGACAAGGGAGTCAACTATCGGGAGATATGAAGTACTGGTCGGTTCGGGTCTGGCTCGACGATTGAACGCACGCGTCGGTGACTCGCTCACTCTGATTACTCGCACCCCAAGTAACGAGCGGCCGATGATCAGAAGGGTCGTGATCAACAGTCTTTTTACCAGTGGTATATCGTCCTATGATGAGCACGCCATCGTCACGTCATTCGAGCATGCCCGGCTGTTGTTGCGAATGGATTCTCACACCGCATCCATGCTGATGATCACCTGTGCGACTGATGTCGACGAATCAGTAGTGGTACAGCTACTTAAACGGACCTACTCGCAGGAACACGTCGTCTTAACCTACAAGGATCATTTTGCTGCAATGTGGAATTGGATCGACCTGCAGCGTAGACCGATTCCGGTAATCATGAGCCTGATCGCGATCGTATCAATGTTCACGGTGGTATCGACTGTTCTGCTTTCGATCGTCGAAAAAACCCGCTCGCTGGCCGTACTCTCGACACTGGGAATGTCACCGCGTCAGATGGCCATGATAACGGCAATACGCGTCATATCTACCTCGCTCATCGGCGTTCTCTGCGGACTCGTCATGTCCATCGCATTCATCGTCATTCAGCGCGAGTTCCATCTGATCTCTCTCGACGGAAACATCTATTACGTGCAGCACCTTCCTGTTGCGTTCGACGGGTGGATCCTGCTACGATCTTCCCTGCTGATCTTCCTAACAGCCTGTATTGCAGCGATCGTCCCGATGGTTATCACCACGCGTATACTGCCGGTGCGAGCTCTGCGGTTCCGTTAAGTCATCCGAATCCGCTCTAGCTGGACATGATGGATGGCAAAGCCCCTTCGTATGCCGCTCTGATCTGGTAAACATCTACCGAGCAGCCGTTCCAGAGAGTGAGCTGCTTGCCCCCTGTCATTCCAAGTCGCACCAGCGGTACATTCGTGTCGAGGCATTGCGCTTCGATTTCATCGAAGTGTTCGGCTGGTATCGTTACCAGTACTCGGCTCTGCGCCTCACCAAAGATATCTGCTGCATGGCGTTCATACGGCCAGTTCAGAGTCGCTCCGAGCCCCTTTCCGAGACACATCTCGGATAGGGCCACCGCCACTCCGCCTTCGGCACAATCGTGTGCTGCCGTGACCTTGCCTGCGCGTATGGCCTCGAGCAGAACGTGCTGCAATCGGACTTCTTCATTGATATCGATCCAGGGGGCGTCCCCGGTGATGTGTCCGTGAATGAGCTTCTGATACTCCGAACCGCCTAGCTCGGATCTTTGCCAGCCAAGCAGTGCTACGATCTGTCCTGCATCGATGAAAGAGTTACCGATGATAATCGATACGTCGTCGATCAGCCCGAGCATGCCAATGGTCGGGGTCGGATACACGGCGTGACTCTGCGACTCGTTGTGGAAAGACACATTGCCGCCGGTAACGGGTGTGTCGAGCGCACGGCACATGTCCCCGATTCCGCGTATGGCTTCGGCAAACTGGTAGTAAACCTCTGGGTCATAGGGGTTGCCGAAGTTCAGGCAGTTTGTGATGGCCACGGGCAAAGCTCCGACGCAAACGCAGTTGCGGGCTGCTTCAGCAACGGCGATCAGGCCTCCCCGGTAGGGATTTAGATAGACATACCTGCTGTTACAATCTGTTGTCACGGCCACGGCCTTACCCGGCAGCTCCTTGATTCTGAGCACAGCCGCATCGGCGTCACTGCGCACGACGGTGTTGTCGCCGACCTGCGAATCGTACTGCTCATAGACCCAGCGCTTACTGGCAATGGTAGGAGTAGCAAGTAGCCGCAGCAGTGTCGAGGAAAAATTTGACTCATCAATGATCGGTCCGTGATCGACGGCCTTTTGCGTTACATCAAGGTAGGCCGGACGCTTCTGCTCGCGCACATAGACTGGTGCTTCTCCGCCAAGCACCAGTGACTGAGCCGGCAGGCGAGCCACGAGGATGCCACGTCGAGAGATACTGACGTAGCCATCGTCGGTGACCACACCGATATGGAAAAACGGCACATCCCACTTTGCACATATGCGGGCTGCCTCATCTTCTCTGCCTCTTGCAACGACTACGAGCATTCGTTCCTGCGATTCAGAGAGCATGATCTCGTAGGCTGACATATCGGCCTCGCGAAGGGGCACCTTGTCAAGATCGATACTCATTCCGACATTACCCTTGGCGCTCATTTCGGCCGTAGAGCACGATATACCGGCGGCACCCATGTCCTGCATTCCCACGACCACACCGGCATCGATAAGCTCAAGCGAGGCCTCCAGTAGCAGCTTTTCGGCAAACGGATCGCCAACCTGAACCGTTGGGCGCATATTCTCGGTCTCTTCGTCAAACTCCCGCGAGGCCAGAAGAGACGCTCCGTGTATGCCGTCGCGTCCGGTTGCAGAACCCATGATGAAGACCGGGTTACCAGGACCCTGGGCTGTGGCCGACGCCATCCGGTCAGCGCGAAGAACCCCAACGGCCATGGCATTCACCAGAGGATTGTCCGTGTAGCAGCGGTCGAAGTAGATCTCACCGGCAACGGTCGGAACGCCAAAGCAGTTACCATAGTGTCCGATGCCGGAAACCACGCCCTTGACTAGGTATTTCGTGCGGGCCGTGTCCGGTTCGCCAAACCGCAACGAATTCAGCGCAGCGATCGGACGTGCTCCCATTGTGAAGATGTCACGAAGAATTCCCCCAACGCCAGTTGCAGCCCCCTGAAAGGGCTCCACGGCACTGGGGTGATTGTGTGACTCGATCTTGAAGGCCACACCGTATCCCTCACCGATATCGATCACACCGGCATTCTCTTCACCGGCGGCCACCAGCATGCGACTTCCCGAGCGTGGTAATGTCTTAAGCTGAAGGATAGAGTTCTTGTAGGAGCAGTGCTCGCTCCACATTACCGAGTACACACCGAGTTCGGTATAGGTTGGCGTACGACCAAGAACCGAGCAGATTCGATCGAACTCTGCCGGTGTTAGGCCAAGCTCCCTGGCGGTCTCTGAGGTAACTTCAATCTCACTGATCGGGGTCATATCATTCATGGGTGTTCTTGGGTGATCGGCGTTTATCCTCGGCCGCAAAGCCAGCTGCTGAGGCTAATGGTAACATGCGTAGGAGATCGTTGCTGTGTGAAAGGGGCCAGTGCTCTTTTACATAGAACGTGCTGTAGTCACCCGTCCGGAAGGGGCTTGAGTCGAGGACTAGCCGACAGAACGGAATCGTGGTTTTGAACCCAACGACGTGATAGTCATCTAAAGCCTCAATGGTTCGGTCGATACATTCCTGACGCGTGGGAGCATGGACAATGAGCTTGGCAACCATGGGGTCGTAATGCACACTGACCTCGTAGCCTTCGTACAGGGCCGTGTCGTTGCGGATGCCCTGGCCTGATGGCAGCTGCATGAACGTCACCACACCGGTGTCGGGCAGGAAGTCATTGAAGACATCTTCGGCGCACACACGACATTCGATGGCGGCCCCTTTGGGTTCTGCGATGTCGGATTGCGTGATTAAGAGTGTGTGACCTGCGGCGATCCTGAGCTGCTGTTCGACGAAGTCCACGCCGCTGATCATCTCCGTCACGGGGTGTTCGACTTGGAGTCGCGTATTGACCTCCATGAAGTAGAACTCGCCACTGGCATCGAGAAGAAACTCCAGAGTGCCGGCATTGGTGTAGCTGGCTGCCGTTACAAGACGCGCTGCTGCCTCTCCCATCGCCCGCCGAATCTGTGGTGTGACAGCTGTTGACGGACTTTCTTCGATGACCTTCTGGTGCCGGCGCTGCACAGAACACTCCCGCTCGGGGAAATACAGCACGTTGCCCTGGTGGTCGGCCAGGATCTGGATCTCAATGTGACGGGGCTGAACAATGTAGCGCTCTATGAACACTCGCTCGTCGTTGAAGGCCGCGAGAGCTTCATTCTGGGCCGAACGGAAGGCCGATTCGATCTCGGACGGCTGTTCAACAATGCGCATCCCCTTGCCCCCTCCCCCGGCCGCTGCCTTTATGATCACCGGAAAGCCGATGCGATCAACTACAGCACGGGCCTCGTCGAAGGTTGCCACAGCTCCGTCGCTGCCCGGTGAAACCGGCACGTCCGACCGGACCGCCAGGTCGCGCGCGGCTGTCTTGTCACCGAGCATGGCAATGGCCTCAGGTGTCGGGCCGATAAACGTCATACCGGCCTCGGCCACGGCACGGGCGAACACGGAATTTTCACTCAGAAATCCATAGCCCGGATGAATCGCATCGGCACCTGAGCGCCGGGCGGCTTCAAGGACCTTTTCGATGACCAGATACGACTCTCGAGGTGTGAAACCGCCAATGGACACCGCATGATCGGCATACCCGACATGAGGCGAACGCAGGTCGGCATCGGAGTAGATAGCCACAGTCTCGATACCAAGACGGCGACATGTCTGCATGACTCGCAGGGCAATCTCACCCCGGTTGGCGATCAGAACACGTTTAAACATGCGGCAAAGATACGGCTTCGATCAACCACGAGGGGGCTCTTAGCGGAATTCGACGACGGTGATGCCATCGCCCCCTTCATGGATGGTGCCAAGACGAAACGATGCGATGTGCGGGTGCTCATGCATGTAGTCATGCACGGCCTTGCGCATCACTCCGGTGCCCTTGCCATGGATAACCGTGGCGTGGGACATTGTTCCGAGGATAGCGCTATTGATGAAGTTTTCAAGAGCGCGCAATCCTTCATCGACGCGCATGCCTCGCAGGTCAAGGTTGGTCGAAGCGTCCATTTTAAGAAAGTCTACAGGGGTGCTTGGTATCCGATCACGTGTCAGCTCCGGTGCCTTCTTACCCGTTGCCGGTGATACGCTGGCTAGCGGCACATTGAACCGTATGCCATTGGCTTCAAGTGTCAGCGTTGTTGACTTGGCATCAACGGCAATGACCGTGCCCCGGGTAGATGTTCCGGTGATGACGACTTCATTGCCGACGGCGATTGCAGAGGAGTGAATCGCCTCTGCCTCAGGCTGTGCTTGACGTGGAATGATCTTCGATCGAGCCTCTTCGAAGTCCGACTTGACGTCAGATACCTTGCGCTGCTGCTCGCGGATCTCTCGGATGGTGTTTTCTACGAGGGCGTTAGCCTTGCGCAGAATCTCCTCGGCCTCCTGCCGGGCATCAGTTACAGCTGCAGAGCGCTTCTTGCGCACTTCAGCCAGACGCTCCTCGGCCTCCTGTCGCATGCGCCGTGCAGCCTCATAATCGCTGGCGGCGGCGTTGCGCGTGCGCTCGGCCTCAGTGCGGAACTGCTGAATGGCGTTTATGCTGGCTTCGAGTTCCGAATGCCGTTCACCAAGGTAGCCGCGAGCACGTTCAATAACAACATCCGGTAATCCAACCGAGGAAGCCAGCACGAAGGCATAGGAATTTCCGGGCACGCCGTAAAGAAAGGAAAACGTCGGTTGAAGCCTCGCATCGTCGAACTCAAGCGATGCATTGGTGATTGAGGGACGGGTCAAAGCATATTGCTTGAGGGATGACTGGTGTGTGGTAACCACGAAACAGGCGAGACGCTCCAGAAGAGAGTCCAGGATGCCAGCCGCCAGTGCGCCCCCTTCAGCAGGATCCGTTCCTGCACAGATCTCGTCGATCAATACAATGGCATCGTGGTCGCAATGGCTGAGCACATCGCGCAGGCGAATGATCTGAGAGGAAAAGGTCGAGAGGTTTGACTCGATGCTCTGATGGTCCCCGATTGCCGTCATAACGCGTCGTGGACGCATCGAGCACATGCCAAGGGGAAAGATCCCGGACATAGTCATGACAAGTGAAAGGCCGATGGTCTTCATGGCCACGGTCTTACCACCAGCATTGGGTCCGGATATCAGTACGCCGCGTGATGCATCATCGAAGCGAACGCTCAGCGGGATCACGGCATTGGGCGTGTTGCGCATCTGGATAGCCAGCAAAGGGTGCCGGATGTTGAGCATTTCGATCTGATCATCGTCAACAACGATTGGTTTGATGCCGCCATACTCTGCTGCAAAGCCAGCGCGGGCCATGGTTGTATCAACGTGTGTCAGAACATCTATGGCAGCCAGGATATGATCGGCCACCGATCCGACTTCGGCCGAGAGCGTCGTCAGAATCTTGATGATCTCGCGTTGCTCACGCCCCCTGAGAATCGCCAGCTCGTTGTTCATGCCATAGGTCTCGGCGGGTTCCATGAAGACCGTCTGACCCGATTGCGAGACGCCGTGAATGATGCCTTCGACCATGCGCTTGCTCTCAACGCGCAGAGGAAGTACGAAGCGCCCCTCACGTTGAGTGATGAACTCGTCCTGCAGAACATCCTCCTCACCGTACTTCTTGAGTATACGCTGAAGGCGATGCCGCAGACGTGCGCTGAGTTCGTGAATGTCACGCCTGATAGAGAGGAGCTCACGGCTGGCTGCATCGCGCACCATTCCGGTATCGTCAATGGCATCGGTGATATGTTTTTCCAGGAACCGATCATCGACAAGGGGCTGGCATAGCTCATGCAGATTGGGGCATGCATTCTGCCGATCCCGGAAAAAGACCTTCAGTCGACGCGATGTCTGCAGCGCTTCGAGAACGTTCAAAAGGTCCGGCGCGCTGATGAAGTTCCCTTCAATACGACAACGTGCAACAAGGTGCCGAACATCCTCAAACCGCTCCAGTGGTATGGTTTCTGAGGCCAGCACCAGACGCAGACATTCATCGACGTGCTCAAGCTCTAGACGCAGTTTATCGGGCGAATAGATCGGCACCAGAGTGCGCACGGCCTGGCTTCCGGCGGCCGTCACGCAGCGTCGGGAGATCGTGTCCAGAACTCGAGCGTAGTCAAGTTCACCGAGTGCCCGATCGAGCAGATCCTGCTCGCTGGACAACGCTTGCTCAGTTGCCACTGAGAAGCGCCTTGGCCACTTGCTGGATCAATCCCCCGTCGGCCTTACCCCTGAGGGTCTTGGTGGCCGCGCTCATGAGCTTGCCGAAGTCCCCCGGCTGGGAAGCACCGATCTGTGACGCGATCTCCATCACGGCGGCCTGGATCTCCTCACGTGAGAGCTGTGCCGGCATAAACTCCATGATGATCTGCAGCTCGGCACGCTCCTGTTGCGCAGCGTCGCTGCGTCCGACAGCATCATACTGCTCGATGGCATCCTTGCGCTTCTTGGCAGCCGAGTTCACGATCGCGAACTCATCATCGGGTGTCATTTCTCGCCCCGTACCGCTTTTCTCAAACTCAAGGATTCCGGCACGTATCGAGCGCAACGTCTCAAGGCGAAGTCTGTCGCCCGATTTCATGGCCTGTTTGATTTGTTCAGTGATGGTCTCGGTGAGGTTCATGGTATTCCGGTATGATGCTGATGAAGGAGTCCAAAATACGGTCCGAATCCTATTGGCCCAATCCGGCCGTGATGACGCCGGGTGGCTATCTTTGCACCATGATAAAAGCCGTGGTCTTCGACCTAGACAATACTCTTGTGGACTTCATGGGTATGAAGCGCCAGGCCGTGGATGCGGCCATCGCTGCCATGATGGATGCGGGACTGAACCTGACCCATGAACAGGTTAAATTTCATATCGACAAGATCTACCAGGAACTCGGGATAGAGTATCAGCAGGTCTTTGACCGGCTGCTCACGGACGTCCTGGGCTTTGTCGATCCGCGCATCATCTCGGCCGGGATCATTGCCTACCGCCGGGCCCGTGAAGCAGCACTCAAGCCGTACCCGCACGTGACCGCAACGTTGATGCAGCTTAATCGGCGGGGTATCAAGCTCGGCATCCTGAGCGATGCCCCGACGCGTGAAGCATGGCTGCGGCTATGCTTTATCAATTACCACCATTTCTTTGATGTCGTCGTTACGTTTGACGATACCGGAGAACGTAAGCCAAGCCCCCTGCCGTTCAAGACCGTTCTTGATCGTCTGGACGTGGCACCGGAGCATGCCATCATGGTCGGTGACTGGGCCGAGCGCGACATGCGCGGCGCTCGCAACGTCGGCATGCGCACGGCATTTGCCAAGTATGGTGATTCGTTCGGCAATCAGGACCTCAAGGATGTGGACTTTGTCCTCGATGACATCAAACAACTTCTCGATATCGTCTCATGATCCTGCCGGTCTACACCTACAACCATCCGGTTCTCAAGCAGCGTACATCGTCAATCGATGACATGTCTGATGGTCTGCGAACGCTGATCGGTGATATGTTTGAGACCATGTACAAGGCCAACGGCATTGGCCTGGCGGCCAATCAGGTTGGCAAGGGGCTTTCCCTTACCGTCATCGATATCGCTGATCGTGACGAGGGAGAAGATCCTGGTCAGCTCGTGCTTATCAACCCCGTGATCGAAGCCTTTTCCGACTACGAAGAAGAGTTTGAAGAAGGTTGTCTGTCACTCCCCGATTACAGGGACACCGTTGTGCGTCCAAGTGCCATTCAGGTACGATTTCTCGATGCCGAGATGAAGCCACGGGTAATGGAAGTTGACGGTCTCACGGCACGTGTGATGCAGCATGAGATCGACCACCTCAACGGCATCTACTTTTTTGAGCGCCTTTCCCCGATTCGGCGCACCCTCGGCAACGGCAAACTCAAGAAGATATCACGCGGTCAGTTCGAAGCCGACTACCCGACCTTTACCAGTCAGGAATAAGCACGGTATTCCCTTCGGAGTGCGTGTTAACCACACGCACCCTCCTCAACCCCAGACCTCACACCTAAAACCTAAAACCTGAATGAACAACTTCATCAACAACACCTGGCTCCCTTCAGAAACCGGACGCACCTTCGATAATCTCAATCCAGCCGATGCATCTGAGGTGATCGGAGTGTTTCCGCTCTCTTCGTCCGTGGACGTCGATGCGGCCGTGACGGCAGCAGCTAAGGCGTTTGAGATGTGGCGTCTTGTGCCCGCGCCCAAGAGAGGCGATATCCTGCGTCGGGCCGGCGATATCTTTACACGTCGCAAG
>JBEIIK010000035.1:0-19786 GCA_040380835.1 Ignavibacteria bacterium
ATGCCTATGGTACGGTGGTAACGGAGGACTTCCGTCGGGCCATAGCGCCGGCACTTGGTGACCGCACGGACGCCTTCTTCTCGGAATGGGTAACCGGTAAAGGCTGGCCCAAGCTTGCCATTGACCAGCGACCCGGACAAACGACAGCACTAACAGTTCGCATTACGCAGGTACAGAATGCGTCGGGAGGTCAGCAATGGCCCGTCTTTACCACACTGCCGCTGAATGTCGTGTGCACGCAGCGTCGTCCAGATGGAGGTCTAGATACCGTCGATACGATTCTGATGCCTGAGGCCGACGGGTCGTTCATGATCGCCTGCGAGCGTCTAATCAGCGTCAATGGCGGCTCTCGATGTCGGTCGCTCGTTGAAGTTGTTTCGACGACTCACATTGGCAGGAAGGAGTTGTCGAACGATCTAAATACAATGACTCCGAGCTTCACGCTTGCTCCACAGCCGGCATCGAACAACGTGATCATTCGGCGTATCGGGTCATATCCGGAGGCTGCTCCTGCTACCATCGAAGTGCAGGATCTCAATGGACGAAAGGTCATCGCGACCGCATTGGGCGCAACCGATGAAACAGCCACGCTTGACATTCAATCGTTACCCGAAGGGCCGCACATTGTGACGATCACTCAAGGCAATAGCGTGGTCAGCCTGCCCCTTCTGGTCACACGCGGAGAGTGATCCATCGGGCTACTTCCTTCAGCGTCGGCTTCTTTCCGTAGGAAAGGATGCCGATGCGGTAGATGCGCGAAGCCAGCCAGACGGAGCCGAAGAAGGCGCTGATGCTCAGGGCCATGCTCAGCAGCATCTGCCAGGTAGGCACGTCCGTAGCGGCCACCCGCACGGTCATGATGATCGGCGAAAAGAGCGGGATCAGTGACAGCGTCACGGACAGCGTGCTGTTCGGCTCGCTGATGACGGCTCCGATGAACATCATCGTCATGATGATCGGTAGCGTGATGGGTAGCGTCAGCGACTGTGCATCGGCTTCCTGATCGACGGCCGAGCCGACGGCGGCAAAGAGAGAGGCGTAGAGGAAGTATCCGGCGAAGAAGTCGAAGATGAACATCAGGATCGACGAGAGCGGAATGGACGGTAGCACAAGCCCCTTGCTGGCAAGTAGGGCTGCGGTATCCGTGGAGCCAGACATCGGCATGCCACCACCTGCCGCGGCAGATGCTGCCATGTTCTCGGCCATCATTGGTCCGAGGACGAAACCGAGGCCGACAAACGCCGCCATGCCGAGCAGGCCCCATATCGCCAGCTGCGTAAGCCCGACAAGTCCGATTCCGACGACCTTTCCCATCATGATCTCAAAGGGGCGAACCGAAGACGCAATGACTTCAACGATGCGATTGGCCTTTTCCTCGACCACGCCGCGCATGACCATCGAGCCGTAGAGGAAGATGAGCATGTAGATCAGAAATCCAGCTACGTATCCGATAGCGGCCGATGCCTCGGAGGCATCGGCTTCGACGCCTTTTTCGGTGACCTTCAGGGAATTGATCTCCACGCCCTGCTCGACAACGTCAATAATCGAAGTGTCCACACCCCGGCGGGCCAGTCGGGCCCTGGTGACAACCTGGTCGAAGTCAGCTGAGACCGAGGACTCAAACGCAATGCCTGAGCCCCCTTGCGAATACATCACCAGACGCGAGCTGTCGAGAACGTCGGTCGGGATGATGATATAGGCATGGATCTTTTCATCGGCCAGTGCGGCGGCCAGATCCGACTCCGTTCGCGAGCCGGCCAGCTCGTACTTAGCCGTGTCGGCGGCCACAACCCGCGCTGCCAGCGAGTCCGTCCGGTCAACCAGTACCACCTTGCCTCTGCTTCCGTCGCCGGAGAGTACCGCTACCAGAACCGGTATGGTCATCAACAAGACAAGTCCGAGCGGACCCAGCAGGGTGGAGATAATGAACCACTTGGCCTTGACGCGGGTCAGGTATTCGTGGGCGATAATGACGTTGATCTTGCTCATGGGGCTTCAAAGAAGTGGGCTAACGATGCGAAAGTTACGGTTTGTTTCATCATCACTACGTAAAGACATACGGTCATTGAGTCCTCCGTGTTACTTTTGCACGCCATATTTTTCAGGAGTACACCACCATGAGCATCCTTCACGAGAACCTTACGTCACAAGCAGAAGCCCTGCGTGCTCAGCGCACCGCCTTGCTCAAGGAGCGCGGCGAAACCGTGCTCGGGAGTGTGACCATCGAACAGGTGCTCGGTGGCATGCGTGGTGTGCCGGCACTTGTCTGTGATACGTCGAGCGTTTCGGCCGATGAAGGTCTGCGTATTCGTAACACGCCGATCCTCGAGCTGACCGATATCACGCCGGAAGAGACATTCTGGTTGCTGGTGACAGGTAAGCGCGCCACTGATGACGAGCGTAAAGAGCTTAGCGGCATTTTCGCCAAGTACTATGCGGTTCCGCAATACGTTGTCGATACACTCAAGTCCATGCCGAAGGATTCTCATCCGATGGCAATGCTCAGTGTCGGTCTTCTGGCCATGGAGCGCGAGAGCGAATTCCGCGCTGCATACGACAAGGGGGCCGGCAAGGATGTGCTCTGGCAGTCGATGGTAAATGACTCGGTTCGTCTGATCGGCTCGATTCCCGGAATCGCCGCTGCGATCTACCGAATTCGCTTTGACAAGGGCGATGTGATCGCTCCGCTCACGGACGACAACGACCTTTCAAACAACTTTGCTCACATGCTTGGTGTGAGCGACGATGCATCGTGGAAAGAACTTATCCGCCTGTACCTCGTACTCCACTCGGATCACGAAGGTGGTAATGTCAGTGCCATGACGTCGTACGTCGTGAGCTCGGCACTGAGCGATCCGTTTTACAGCGTCTCTGCCGCCATGTGCGGACTTGCGGGCCCCCTTCATGGACTTGCCAATCAGGAATGTCTGCGCTTCATCATGGACGTGCGCGAGCAGTTCGGCGGCGTTCCAACTGACGAGCAGCTAACTGAGTACACATGGAATCGCCTGCGTAACGGTCAGGTCATCCCGGGTTACGGTCATGCCGTTCTTCGCGTGACGGACCCGCGCTTCACGGCCTTCCATGATTTCGGCGTCAAGCACGGTCTGACGGATGAGAACGTACAGATCGTTCACAAGATCTTCCGCCTGGTGCCGGGCATCCTCAAGGAGCACGGTAAGGCCAAGAACCCATGGCCAAACGTTGACGCTGCTTCCGGCTCGCTTCTCTATGCGTATGGCATGACGGAGTTCGACTTCTACACCGTGATGTTCGGCGTCAGCCGTGCCATCGGCCTCTGCTCACAGATGGTCGTCAACCGCATGATGGCCTCGCCGATCGTTCGTCCGAAGTCGCTGACGCTTGATGAGCTGAGCGCCTAAGAAGGTGTGGGGTTTGAGGTGTGAGGTTTGGGGTTGACCCCCTGATGCAGTTACACGAATCGGTTTTAGAAGGGTCGCAGAATGCTGCGACCCTTTTTCATTTTTCGAACACGATCGCCATTATCGCTACTGCCAGTGTTGCAGAATGCTGCGACCCTATGTTGGTATGAACTAACTAGTAACTCCGTATCTCTGTAATTGCGTAACTCTCTTCTTCCTTCCTGTTGAAATGTAAAAAGCCCGCCAAAATGACGGGCTTTCTATCTTTGTGCCCTGCGGGGGCAAATGTCGTGGTGGACGCTACTAGATTCGAACTAGTGACCTTTACGATGTCAACGTAACGCTCTAACCAACTGAGCTAAGCGTCCCTGAAGGGGATGCGAAATTAGGAAAAATCAGTCGAACATTCATTGGTCTCACAAGAGAAAGGTTCTGCATGTCGATCATTTCCATCATTCTGGGTCTAGGCGCACTCGCTCTGATCGTGGCCGTCATCTTCCGTCAGCGAGTGCTGTCGGTCAAGGTCGAAGATGGGGCTTCTTCACCGGAAGAGCTCTCACGGCTTACGGAGATCTCCACGGCTATTGCCGAGGGGGCCATGGCTTTTCTGAGCCGCGAATACCGTGTCCTTGGTCTGTTCATGGCCCTGTTTGCGGTCCTGATATTCTTCACCGTCGATCATGGTGGACACACGGCGCTGGCTTTCGTCTGCGGTGCCGCTACGTCTGTTGCCGCCGGATACATCGGAATGAAGATCGCCACGGTCGGTAACGTCCGCACAGCCTCTGCTGCCCGTGTTTCGCTGCAGAAGTCGTTTGCTGTCGCGTTTGAGTCGGGCGCGGTGATGGGCTTTGGTTTGACGGGCCTGGCCGTGGTCGGACTGATCCTTGTCTGGCTGGGTATCGATGCCATGCTCCCGGGCGTGAGTCGCGAAGTGCAGATGGAAATTCTCTCTGGCTTCGGACTCGGTGGCTCGGCTGTGGCCCTGTTCGGACGTGTCGGTGGTGGTATCTACACGAAGGCTGCGGACGTTGGTGCCGACCTTGTCGGAAAGGTCGAAGCCGGTATTCCTGAGGATGATCCGCGCAACCCTGCCGTTATCGCCGACAACGTGGGTGACAACGTGGGCGACATCGCCGGTATGGGTGCCGACCTCTTCGGATCGGTTGCTGAATCGACCTGTGCCGCTCTGGTCATCGGTGCTGTGGGCTACCAGGCTACCGGCGGAACAAACATGAACATCCTCCTCTTCCCGATGCTGGTCAACGGCGTCGGCATCGTTGCATCGATACTGGCTCTGCCATTCGTGCGCGCCACAAGCGAAGAGAAGGTGGAGGGGGCTCTGAAGAATGCCCTCATCATCTCCACCGTAATCATGCTTGCAGCGCTATATCCGATAACCACATGGGCCTTTGGAAACGAATCGTTCATGGTCGGTACAACGTCAGTGAACGCCATGGGCGTGTTCACGGCCCTTGCCGTTGGTCTGGTAGCTGGCCTGGCCATTGGCCTGATCACCGAGTTCTACACTTCGCACCGCTACAAGCCGGTGCGTGAAGTTGCCGATGCGTCAAAGACTGGTTCAGCAACAAACATCATCTACGGTCTTGCTCTCGGTTACAACTCCGCTGTTATCCCGATGCTGTTGATCGCCATCAGCGTTGTGGTCGGATACGCCTTTGCTGGTATGTATGGCATCGCTCTCACTGCAATTGGTATGCTTGGCACCATCGCTGTTGGTTTGACGATCGACGCGTACGGGCCGACGTCGGACAACGCCGGCGGTATTGCCGAAATGGCCCAAATGGGTAAGGATATCCGCAAGCGCACGGATGCTCTCGATGCTGCCGGCAACACAACGGCTGCTATCGGTAAGGGCTTTGCCATCGGTTCTGCAGCACTGACGTCGCTGGCACTTACGAGTGCGTTTCTGACGCGTGCTCAGGCTGGCGGTAAGACGCTCTCGCTGGAGATCACCAATCCAAACGTCCTAGCTGGACTGCTCGTAGGCGCCGCACTGCCGTTTGCCTTCAGCGCCATGACGATGAAGAGCGTCGGCAAGGCAGCTTTTGCCATGATCGAAGAAGTACGCCGTCAGTTCCGCACCATCCCGGGTCTGATGGAAGGCAAGGCAAAGGCAGACTATGCCAAGTGCGTTGATATTTCGACGGCTGCATCGATCAAGGAGATGGTCGCTCCGGGTCTGCTTGTGATCCTCTCGCCCCTTGCTGTCGGCTTTCTCTTCGGCGTTCAGATGCTTGCCGGCGTGCTGATCGGTTCGCTCATCGTCGGTGTGATGCTTGCCATCAGCATGGCCAACTCCGGCGGCGCATGGGACAATGCCAAGAAGTACATCGAAACAGGCGTGCATGGCGGCAAGGGTTCGGACACGCACAAGGCTGCTGTGGTTGGCGATACGGTGGGGGACCCATTCAAGGATACATCCGGGCCGGCTCTCAACATCCTTATTAAGCTCATGGCAATCATCTCGCTGGTTTTCGCTGGTGCCTTTGCCTCGAATGGCGGCATCCTTCTGCGCTGATCTCTGATCTGACATTCATCGAAAGCCCTGGCGTGCGGGAACCGCGCGCCGGGGCTTCGTGTTTCACCGAGCTTCACACTCATTTCTGCACAGGAATCAGATGCGTTCAGCGTGGGCCTTTGTGCTTGCATGTCTTGCAAGCGGTTTTGTCAACCTCACGGCTCAGTCCACCGGAACGATCACCGGAACGGTCAAGAACTCTGCAACGCAGGAAGCCCTGGCCGGCGTCACCATCCGGATTGAGGGCACCAAGCTTGGTGGCTACAGCAATGCCAAGGGTGAGTTCACGATAAAGAGTATCCCTCCGAAGTCCTACACCATCAGCGCCAGTCTGGTTGGGTACAAGCCCAAGTCGCTCTTCAACATCGTTATCACCTCGGGGAACGTTGTCAATCTGACGATAGAGCTCGAGCCGACCTTTACGGCTGGACAGGAAGTTGTCGTTGAGGCAACAACGTTCGGGAAGCGCTCCGAAACGCCCCTTTCCGTTCAAAGTCTGACGACCGAAGAGATCCGCAGTAACCCCGGCGGAAACTTCGACATCTCGCGCGTGCTACAGGCACTACCGGGCGTAGGCGGTGCTACCGGCGGTGCAAGCTTCAGAAATGACATCACGGTGCGCGGAGGCGGTCCGAGTGAAAACGTCTATTACCTCGATGGGATCGAGATCCCGCAGATCAATCACTTTGCCACACAGGGCAGTGCAGGAGGTCCGGCAGGTATTCTGAACGTAGCCTTCATTGAGGATGTCAACCTGAGCTCCTCGTCCTTCGGTAGCGGCTACGATAATGCCCTCTCCTCGGTCATTGCCGTTACTCAGAAGGAAGGCAACAAGGAGAAGCTTCAAGGCAATGTCCGCGTCAGTGCGACGGAGGTTGCTCTGACGTTTGACGGACCCGTCAGCGAGAAGACGACATTCATCGCCTCGGCACGTCGCTCATACCTTGATCTGCTCTTCACAGCGATCGACCTGCCGATCCGGCCGAACTTCTGGGACTTCCAGTTCAAGACCACAACGCAGTTTGACAACAAAACCTCGCTGACCGTGCTGGGCGTCGGCGCGATCGACTTCTTCAAATTCGGTGTACCACGTGAGATCACGCCGGACAAAGAATTTGTTCTGCGTTCAGCCCCCTCTATCGACCAGTGGAATTACACAATCGGAGCCTCATACAAGAAGGCGCTCGATAATGGACAGCTCTTCATATCGCTCAGCCGGAACATGTTCGATAATCAGCTGCTTCGCAATGAGAAGGACAACGTCGGCAACGTTATCGGTGTTGGCTTTAGGGTGAACTCCCAGGAGATCGAGAACAAGGGGCGCATTGAGTATCGACACTTCACAAAAGACCTCGCAGTTAAGGCCGGAATCCAGGCACAGTACTCGAAGTATAACAATGCCACTCTCAACAGGCTCTCGCCGACGCTCGTTCTGGATTTCCAGTCAGAAATGGACTTCTTCCGCTACGGTGCATACGCCGACGCTTCAACGAGCGCGTTCAACAACCGGCTTCAACTCTCAGGGGGCTTGCGCTTTGATGGTAACACCTTCATGACCACCGGAAATGAGTTCTGGCGGACACTGTCGCCACGGGTGTCGGCATCGTTTATCGTGGACTCTTCATGGAATGTCAACGCTTCCGTCGGACGGTATTTTAAGCTGCCTCAGTATACAATCCTCGGCTACCGAGATGCTTCGGGTGCGCTGGTCAATCAAAACACCCAGTATATCGGTACGACCCATTTCGTCGCGGGTATTGAGTTCGTCCCCGAGCCGAGCATCCGCATGACGGTCGAAGGCTTCTACAAGACCTATTCCGATTACCCGGTGTCACTCATCGACAGCGTCTCTCTGGCAAATCGTGGTACGGATTTTGGCGTTGTCGGCAATGAACCTGTTGCGAGCCTCGGAAGCGGACGCGCTTATGGCGCTGAGCTCTTCTTCCAGAAGAAGCTCACAGAGCAGTTCTTCACAACCATTTCCTACACACTCCTGTTCAGTGAATTCACAGGGCTCAATTCCAGCACGTATATCCCCTCGGCCTGGGACTTTCGTCACCTTGTTAGCGGCATTATCGGGTACAAGTTCGACAATGGCTGGGAGCTCGGCGGAAAGTTCCGTTATGCAGGGGGCTCTCCATTCACTGCTATCGACACGGCCGCGTCGCGACGACTGTATCTACTCACCGGTCAGGTGCAGCTCGATAACTCCCGGCTGAATCAGGAGCGGCTTCGTGCCTTCCGTCAGGTGGATTTTCGCGTCGATAAAAAGTGGTCTTTCGAATCGTGGTCTCTCGATCTGTTCTTCGACGTGCAGAATGCGTTTGCCTTCGCCCTCGACGCGCCGCAACAGTACACCTTTGCGCGAACAGAAGACAACTCCGACTGGGTCAGCACGGACGGTCAGCCCGTGCGCCCCGATGGCTCGAATGCTACGCCGGTCTTTCTGGATAACACGTCAACGCTCGTGACGCCAACCATCGGTATCATCATCGAATTCTGATGCGCTAAGCCCCCTTGCAGATTTCTGCCATGCCCGTATCTTTGCGGGCTTCCTTAGCTCAGCTGGTTAGAGCAACTGACTCTTAATCAGTGGGTCCGGGGTTCGAGTCCCCGAGGGAGCACAACAAATGGGTTGCGACTACGCGGCCGGCGAAGGGCTCTCGTTACAACGAGGGCCCTTTTGCTTTTTGTGTATGAGCGATCTCCATGGGCAGTATCGTCAGTCCTTGAATGGACGACTGGTCATCAGGAATGTTACGGAGCTTTGTACGAACAACGTCGAATGCCCTGTTGGGTTGCTGAGGTCGGATCACTGAAAGTCCAATTGGTTGTGCTGTCAGGTCTGCAATCTGCAATCCTTCGCAGTTTGCCTTTTTATCGGCGATAACGAGGTCGAACAGTAATCGCTTTTCAAACCGATTCTCACCGCTGCAGGCGTGGTGAAACTCAAGGTCTAACTCGCAATCCTCCTTGGGGCCACGAGATTCAAATACGACAACAGTTCTGGCGTTCTCTTGCCCCTCTTCACAGAGGATCTGATGCAGTCGCTCCAGACCACACGTCAGCGCTGAATGGTACGGATGTATTGGTGTCTCGGCGCTCGGCTTGTGTTTGTCAATTGCAACGCCTACTATCGAAAAATCCGTGCTTGATATTATGCTGGTCAGCCTTGCTACGAAGGACGCCCGAGGTTCTTTAGACATCTGGGCAAAGGCATTTCTCCTTCTGCGGATATCAGATTCATGCAGCACGACAAGATCGTGGCCGAACACTTCATTTTTCAGATTCCGAATCGCAGGAGTCAGTTGATGCACATATACATCTTTGCGAAAGAGACAGAACGACAGCACGAAGACAGGGTAGTCGACATCAACGGGTTGAATGCAGTGGTCTCCACTTTCGTCTACGAAGGCAATGTAATCGCTGTATGAGATCAAGAGATTGGATTCAACCGTTTCGAAGTTGTGGCTTGCTCCATATCGAACATGCTTATGTTTTCCATGTGTTGTAATGTCCATGTTGTCAAGTCGGCAAATGGGTCGGTGAATGGGTCATAATCTTGGTCGAACATTCAGCAGCAACCAACGTGTTAACAGTTGAATTGCATAATTGCGGAGTTAGGAGCGACCCTATGTGGTCGCCCAATCTTGTTCTCATTGCGCGTACTGTGCGCATGCGATCGTCGGCCGCCACTCTACCGTCGATGGTAGGTAAGCTCACATTGGATGTCTGCGACACAGGCGCGATCCGCAACGCCTATGAGTACGGGGATGTGACAAAGGTCACAGGTGATGACTAAGAGGTTGTGCTGCAACCGCTGTTCACTACCTCAGAGGAATGCCCAAACGGATGAAAGGGGCTGCGCTGACGGAGCTGGTGCTACGTGAACCAAGGTCAAACAACGCCGAGAAGCGCACGCCCACGTCGAGCGTGGTGTGGCCGAGGTCAATGATCGGAGCCGATACATCCGCCATCGCAATGGGGCCGGCGCTCGTGACGCCGATCGACGCTGCGCCGCTGATGGACCGGCCGAGCAAGTCCAGATCGAGGAGTCTTCCGGCAATGCCGATGCTCACAAATGGCGATATGCCAGTGGAGATGACGGAAGCCGTAGCACCGTTCACGTATGCTGTTGATGTGCGCGGCTGCTGCAAGCCCCCTGCCTCGACGAAGACCTGTGAATCTTCGAGAAGGTCGAGCTCGTAGCGCAGCGAGACCATGCTGGTTCCCACCATCCCACCGAAGAGACCTGCCGGAAGGGAAGAGACGGATACTCCACTCAGATCCAGGAATCTATTCGGCTGCAGTTCAGGCCATGAGCGCTGAAGACTTTCAACCGGCACGTGTTCGGGACGTGTCGGCTCAACGAAGACGTCAGGACTCTCAACGACAGGTTCGCTCGCCAGCGAATATTCAGATTTGGACGCAGCAGTACTGATCACCGTGCGCTCTTTCTGCCTGTGACTGTCGATTCGCAGAGGCATGGCGGAAGAAGCAGGCGCAGGCTTCATAGCCGGGACATCACTCCGACGCATGCTGTCGGTTCCAATGCCAACAAGCGATGCTAACAGGAACACTCCGCCAATGGCAATACTCAACGCCATGCGGCCGATTACACTGAGTGTCCAGGAAGAACCTACGTCAGGTAGAGACTGCAACACTGCAGCACGAAGCTCTACAGGGGGCTCTATGGAATACGCATCGTTGATGATCGCTGCTTCGATGTTGACTTCCTGCTCCAGCATTGTTGCAAGCTCTGGGCTCTGCGGAAGGTCCTCGAGAAATGCCTGGAGCTCGTGCTCGGAGAGCTCTCCGTCGAGATACCGCTGGATAAGGATGTGAGCACTGGCGCGCATCAGCTTTTCTCCCTGACGAGATGCGCAAGTGACTGACGCAGGATGGCCTTGGCGCGATGCACGCGCATACGCACGGTGCCGGCCGATACGGAGATCATCGTCGAGATGGTCTCGTAGGAGAGCCCATCGTAGTACCGAAGGATGAACGCATCGCGCAGAAGCACCGGCAGACGCGCAACGGCGTGCTCGACGTGTTCGCGGATGTCGTCGCGCTCAATGTCGATGTAGGGGTCGACGGTGCTGTGTTGTTCATCGAGCTCCACCGTGACCTTGCGGTCGCGGTGCATATTGATCACGCGCTGACGTGTGATCATCAGGCAGAAGGGGAGTGGGTCAACGATGGTGTTGCCCCTTACAAGGTGTGCATGTACGCGGATGAACGTCTCCTGCGTTACGTCAGAAGCATCACTGGTACTCGACGTCATCCGTAGCGCATAGGCATAGACATAACGGACTGTCATGTCATAGAATTCGCCAAACGATTCGTCCCTTGTGGACGGATCATGAATCCTTGCAAGGAGCTCTGAATTGGATGATATGGTGAGGCTCGGCAGCACTGAGCACTATGAACACCCGGCACGGACTGGAATGTCACAGTAACACGGATAGGGGGCGAAAAGTGACATTATCGCCGCATTGGGGTGTTAACGGAACCACGAATTTACAGTCTCGCCTCGACCCGTTGAGGTTTGTCCATGAAAACCATCGTTATCTCTCTCCTTCTTGCAGTTCTCCTGTCGCAGTCGGCACACGCGCAGGAGATCCTGCCCGCTCAATGGTCAACCTACCTCGGTGGTTCGGGTGACGATCAGATGCGCGATCTCTGCGTCGACAAGGATGACAACGTGTACGTCTGCGGCGTGTTTACCAGCCCGGATTTCCCAGCAGCTCGGGGTGTTCCTACGTCCTTCGATACGAATAGAGCCAACGGCGGTGGATACCTCGCCTCATTTAGTCCTACAGGTGAACTGCGCTGGCTACAGTACTTCGGCTGTGTACGACCCTACGAGATCGCTGTTTCCGATGCAGGCGTGCTGGTTATGGTAGGAGCACTCGCCATTGAATGCGGTGGCAACATCGATGCAACTGTATCAACGTTCAGGACCGATGGTGAGCGCTTTGCTCGTGATCAGTTTTTCAGCGGGTCCGCAGAGGACATTGCCACCAGCGTGGACATTGTTGGTAACACCATCTATGTAGGGGGCATCACACAGTCCAAAGACTTTCCAACCACGCCCAACGCCTTTCAGGCCGGCTACCAGGGCGACGGCGCCGGGGCAGAAGGTAAGGGAGACGGCTTTGTCGCTAAGCTTGGTATCGAGCAGGTGCCAGGCGGATGGCGGATTGTGCCGGTCGTGGTAACCTACTTCGGTGGACGCTTCCTCGACGAGATACTCGTGGTGCGGGCGCGCAACACGCTTGGTCATGTCTATGTCGGTGGACGCACACGGAGCGATAAACTACCGGGGAATGCTGTACTACAGCCATCGCGACTTGGTAGTGTCTTTGATGACGACGGATTTGTTGCGCGGCTAGACTCTGCAACACTGGAGTGCCAGTGGCACACGTACTGCGGTGGAGAGGGTAACGAGGTTGTCTATGGTCTGCAACCGTACCGCTCCAATCAGCCCGGTCTAGGAGGTGAGCCGTTCACCCTACGCGTTTGTGGTAACTATTATGGGGCTGACTTTCCGCTGCTGGGCGATCCAACGTCCAGAACTCCGTTCGTCGGTGGCACCGCACGTGGTGGTGATGCATTTCTGTTGCAGATCCTTGATGGCGCGATGATGCAGGCGACTACGTGGAGTGTTACGACGACGGCAGACGATATTCTGTGCTCGTTCACACGCGGAAACACGAACACGGGACCGCTGATGTTCTCGAACGGTTTCTTTACCTGTCAGAACAGCACGTTCAATGCCTTCCGATTGAATCCTTATCCCGGCAGCAATCCAACGGGATTGAGTGCGTTCTGTGGCAACAAGGACGAGCTAACTCTTGATGTGGAGCAGTTTCGCTTTGGCTTCGGAGGTATCGACGAAGGTCCGAACTCAAGCTATATCTGTGGTAGTACGACGAGCACGGTCATTCCCGGCACTGATGCTGCCGGACCAGTGCTTCAGCGCGCCAAGGTGGGCAGTGGTCGCAACGGTTTTCTCGTGAAGATTGGTTGTGGGTCGCGTGCAACAAAGCTTCTTGCATCTGACTCGGTCCTGTGTGCGACAGATGATGACAGTGTTACGCTGACGTTGCAGCCTGCACCATCGAGTGTTGTGTGGGGAGATGGAGTCACTGACCCAACGCGAGTAGTAAAAGTGGCGGGCACGTATAAGGTCAACTATACCCAGGGAGGATGTGAATTCACCGATAGTGTTGTCATCAAAGCAGGGCTTGATCCAGTCGGATACATCGAGCCATCAGATACCGTTCGTCTTTGTGACCCGGCCGGAGTTGTTCTACGGATTCGAGGGAACAATCGCATTGCACGTGTTGCCTGGTCGAACGGCGTCGTGAGCGAAGACACCACCCTACGTGTGACCACTCCCGGACGCTACAGCGCAATTCTGGTTTCATCAGACGGCTGCTCGGCAACCACGGACACAGTTACGGTCATAACGTCATCGTCGAGCGGCAGCACGCCGCTGCTGCTGTCCTATGCCGGAGCTGACAGTGCAACGGTTGGATCGACTGTTCGGGTGATCATGCGCGTTGCCGCTCCGAACGGAACGAAACTGGAGTCGCTTCCCACCGACTGGTCCGCCGTTGTCCGCTTCAACAAGACCATGCTGTTTCCCGTACGGCCCCTTGGCCGCGGAACAACCGATGATTCGCTGCGCTCGATCAGGATCACCGGACGCCGCAAGCCATCAAGCGATACGCTCGGATTCTTCGATCTGCGTGTTGCGCTCGGCGAGCGCGACAGCACATCGATCATCGTTGACAGTCTCGACTTTGACCCGTGCGCAGCCGGTGCTACGCCAACGCAGCTGCCATTCAGAACGGCGGGCATCTGCCGCATCGACTCGGTCGGACGCTTCGTCACGTTCCGACGTGCGCGGCTCGCTGTTTCCGTTGCTTCGAATCCTGTCGGCCCCGAGGGGGCTATCGGTAGCGCCGTCGGTGAGGATGCACGGACATCAACGGCACGGATCGTTACGATGCTTGGTGAGGAGATCCAGCTTGGCGTCGGCTCAACGGATGGTGACGCTGTGGAATGGCAGATTCCTTCCTGGCTGACCGCAGGCACGTACGTGTTTATGGTTCAATCGCCATCGACAGTTGCCACCACGCTTTTCGAGGTGGTACGATGAGAGCGTTCCTTGTCATCGGCATTGTCGTTCTTCAGTTCACATCAGTCCTTGCACAGATTCGACTCGATGCCGGAACGTCCGTTGGCTTCACCACGGCCAGTGCATCGTTCCGGCAACTGCCCGGGTTCCCGTCGTGCTGTCCATCGTTCGATGGTGGCTCGGGAACGGGCGGACAGCTCAGCGTGGGCGTTGATGTTCCCGTGTGGAGCTCTCTCTTCGGGAGTGTGCGCCTTGCCTTCAGTGACCGCTCACACACGCTTTCGACCACGGAGGTTCAGGACATCATTGTTGGCAATGCAATCGTCCAGGGAGCGATAACGCACAGCATTGAAACACCGCTAAGCGAGTACGGCATTGAGACGTCGCTCGGCTACCGCTGGAGCAATCTCGTTGTACGCTTGGGAGGGGGCTATGCAGCACGCACCTTCGGACGTTTGCGTGCACGCGAGGAAATCACCGCACCATCGGGTGCATTGTTCGCCGATACCCGCTCGAACGTGCGAAACGTCCGCAGTGGTAACGTGCCGGAGTCCTTGAGCGGCACGCTCTACGGCGTCAGCTCGGTCGGCCTGGACATCGCACTGAACAAGCGACGCAGCTGGCGTCTTACACCCGAGGTTGGCCTTGCCTGGGGCTTTGCCAGTCTGACGTCCGTCACCGACTGGACCATCACGGTTCCGTCGATCGGACTGCGGCTGTCCTACGAGTTCGGAACCGTGCCCGCTCAGCCCCCTGTGCGCAGACCTGAGCCACAGAAGCCCGCGCAGACGGTAGTCACGAAGACCGAGACACCCAAGCCATCGGCACAGCAGCCCAAGCAGGACACGTATGGCGTCGAGCTTTTGGCCGATGTGCGCGAGGCTCTTCGCATCGAAGAGATCGAGGAAGAACGATACCAGCCGATCCTACCCTACGTGTTCTTCGAACGAGGTTCGGATGTGATCCCGAACCGATACGAGACATCATCGTCATCGGCTGCAATCTCGGCGCGGCTCACACCGGTGCAGTTTCATCATCGACTGCTGTCGGTTGTTGCCGATCGGATGCGACAGTTCCCAACTTCAGACGTCACGCTTGTCGGCACATGTGCAAGCGACGACCCCGATACAACCATCGCTCTGCGTCGTGCGCGCTCGGTAGCAACCGCACTTTCGCAGGGATACGGCATTGCCGCAAAGCGCGTAAAGGTCCGCGCGCGACGTCTCCCGGTGAACCCTTCGATCGCCACCGGCTCGGAGTCGGCGCTGGCAGATGAGGAGAACCGACGCGTGGAGATCACGTCATCCAACGCCGACGTGCTTGCCCCCTTCAGAACAGCCGACACCGTAGGCGCCATGACTCCGCCGAGCGTAACGGTAACGGCGCGCTCGAGTGATGGTACGCCGATCAACCGCTGGAGTCTGCGGGTCAATGATGATCGTGTAGACTCATCGTCGCGGCCTTTGATCAACGACATCGTCTTCACGCCCGATGGTGCGGCTGCGCGTGAGCTTATCCAGGGCGGCAAACTTCGCCTCTCCCTGTCCGGCGATCATAAGGGGGCTTCTGTGTCGGACACGCTTGAGCTTGCCATCAAGACCGTGCGACTGATCGATAAGCGTCGCGAGCGACGAAACGACAGCATCATTGAGCGATTTGAACTTGTTGTGTTTCCGTTCCGCAGTACCGAGCTGACCGATGAACACCGACGCGTGATGGAGTTTGTGCGAGGCCGTGTTGGCAAGGGGGCTCGCATCCAGGTGGAAGGCTTTACCGATATCATCGGTGCCACAGAAGACAACAATCGCATCAGTACTGAGCGCGCTCGTGCCGTTGCTGAGCAACTTCCGGGTCGTGTGACGGCCGTTGGTCGTGGCGAGCCCGATGCTTCACAGAGTCAGCGTCTGCCCGAAGAGCGCATGCTGCAGCGTGTCGTGAGGATCACGGCCGTGGTGCCAATCGAGTAGGAAAACGAAAAGCCCCCTTCTCGCTGTGAGAAAGGGGCTTGGAATTCAGGGTTGACAGGATCGGGCTTACTTTGCCTTGCCTTCAGCGATCGAAGCCTGGTTGTATGGCGTGACCAGTTTCTTCAAGGCGCTGGCGGCCTTTCGAGCAGTGGCGGCATCCTTCTTGAATTTTGAGTTGTGCGCGGTGGTAAAGTCGCCGAACAGGCGCACCATCTCTTCATAAACTTCTTGCTTCGTCATCACTCGACTCCTTACGGTTGCTGAATATAACGTACGTTCGGACGTACGCTTTCTTCAAGAATAGCAACTTTTCCTGAGTAAGTGACCCGTGTTTGTACCGTTCGGAGTTACTATTTTGCGCCCGTTCCTTGATCTCGTACCACATTCACAGGGCATAACAAGATGCTTCGACTAATCGTAGTGCTCATGGCCTTAAGTGTGTTTCAACACGTATCTGCTCAGCAGACGACCGCTCCACGTCTGGCAGAAGTTGACTCGGCCATCGTGGCCTACAATGCCAAGGATTTCGCAAAGGCAAAGGATTTTGCGCTCAAAGCAACGCGCATGAATGACCAGATTCGGGAAGCATGGGAGATCCTTGGTTTTTCGGCGCAGTCACTTAATGATCTTCCGACCATCCTCGCCGCGGGCGCACAGCTTTCCAAACTTTATCCTACCGAACGTAATGGATGGTATCTGCTCTTCCTTGGACATTACCGTCAGGAACGGCTGGATCTAGCCGTGACGCCGATGAGGGAGCTGTGCCGAATTGATCCTGCACTGTGTGCCACATCGAATATCGACAAGATCCTCCTGCAGATCTCCCAGGATTCCGTAGGAATGCTCGACAGCACATTTCGCTCTGATGAAGGGGCGATCAGCGTCACACTTCCAAAGTCATGGCATACAACATCCCGCTCAGACGGGAAGACCCTTAACTGGTTCGTGACGCTGGAAAAGATTCAGAGCGACTCGGATTCCTATTCCGTTGGCGGCACGTTCCGCTGGATACGCAACATCAGCAGTTCGTTTCTGATCGAAGAGAAGAACAACAACCCTGCATTCCTCGTCGAGTTCTGGGATCAGTTTGTGGCGGCGCAGATGAAGGGCTTCACACCCCAGCTTAGAAAGGTCATCGACAGCACTGCCACCTCTCGTGATGGCTGGAGTGGAATGATCCGAACAGTTGACTTCCAGTACAAGAAGGACTATCCCGTGCAGCGGCGAATTGAGGTCATTCTTGCCCGCAAAGACGAGGTTTTTGCCTACACGCTTGAGTGCGATTCACAGCGCTGGACCGTCTATGAACCTCGTTTCCGGAATGCACTGACGTCACTGGCTCTTCCGCATTGACGGACCTTGGCGGCGATAGTCTCACCTTTGCCGAACTGGACTAGATTGCGGCAAACCAGGAGTGGACATCGACAAAATCATGCTCGCCAGCATCAATCGGCACGAATTCATTTGATGTGTCTGCCAGACGGTAGTCCCGATTGCACTCTTCATGATGTTCGGCGACCCAGCGCACAGCATCGATGATGGCTTGAGCCTCAGTGTTAGTCATGGTTGGATGAATCGACACACGCACCCACCCCGGTCGGCTTATCACCTGGCCGTCGTTGATGTCACACAGGATCAGTGAGGATGTTTCCGGAGTGATGCCGAGCAGAAAGTGGCCGTACGTGCCGGCGCACGAGCAGCCCCCTCGCACCTGGATTCCGAAGCGATCGTTGAGCACACGCACGGCAAGATTATAGTGGACTTTATCGATGCAGAAGGAAAGCACGCCCAGACGCTTGCGATGCTCATCGGCCAGGATGTGAACGCCACTGACAGCGGGAAGTCCGTTCCAGAGGATATCCATCAGCTCATGCTCGCGCTCAAGAATGTTCGCTACGCCCATCATCTCCTTGAGGCGAATGCACATGGCCGTTCGCATCACCTGCAGAAAGCCCGGCGTTCCACCGTCTTCGCGAGCCTCCACGTCGTCGAGATACTGATGTACCCCCCATGGGTTGGTGAAGGCTACCGTGCCGCCACCGGGATTGTCGGGAATCGTATTCCGATAAAGTGACTTCGAAAAAGCCAGTACACCGCTGGTGCCGGGTCCACCAAGGAACTTGTGCGGTGAAAAGTAGATCGCATCCAGCCATGCAGCCGGTCTTTCCGATGGATGCATGTCGATGGCGATATAGGGGGCGCTACAGGCAAAATCCACGAAACAGAAGCCCCCTGCCTGATGCATGATCTCGGCGATGTCGTAGTACGGGGTCATGATCCCCGTGACGTTGCTGCATGAGGTGATGGCCGCGATCTTCATGGGTCGGTGAGCGTACTGGGCCAGAAGCGTGCGCAGTGACTCGAGATCGACAAGTCCATCGTCCGTATGACCGATGATACGGACCTCGGCGATGGTCTCAAGCCACGATGTCTGGTTGGAATGGTGCTCCATGTGCGTGATGAACACGACGGGACGTTCGTTGTCGGGAATGGTAATGGATGGACGGAACCGCTCGTGCACGCGCAGGCCAAGCATACGCTGTAGCTTGTTCACCACAGCCGTCATTCCCGAACCGTAGCAGATCACAGCGTCGGATTCCAGTGCGTTGACGTGACGTCGGATCGTGTTGATGGCCTCGGCATAGGCACGCGTCATGGTAGTGCCGCAAAATGAGGTCTCGGTGTGCGTATTAGCCACGTAGGGGGCAACATCACGGCTCATCCGTTCCTCGATCGGAGCGTACATACGTCCGCTTGCCGTCCAGTCAGCATAGATGATCCGATGACGGCCAAAGCCCGCGTCAAACTCGGCATCAATTCCGATGATATTCCTGCGAAAGGGGGCGAAGGTTGTCTCAAGACTCATGGTCGATCTGTTATACGGTAATGCATCACTGCAAAGATGACCAATTCCCGCCCCGATTTCATAGGGTCAAATGCGCTCTTCTCGATGTGCCAATCATGCAAAAAGGGGCGTAGTTTTGCCGCATGGCAGAAATGAGCAGGGACACGGTCGCGACCATTCTTCGCGAGTCTGTTGACACGAAGAATCGCCTCATCGAAACGCAGCTGGACGCCATCAATGCATGCGGTCGGATGCTGTCCGACTGTGCGCAGCACAATGGTCTTATCATGCTTTGTGGTAATGGAGGCTCTGCAGCCGACAGTCAGCATATCGCTGCTGAGCTGGTCGTACGCTTGAAAAGCGATGTAAACCGTCGTGCAATCAAGGCCCTGGCCCTGACCACCGACAGCAGTATCCTCACGGCCTGTGGAAATGACTATGGATTTGATCGGGTGTTCAGCCGGCAAGTCGAAGCTTTTGGCTCGCCGGACGACGTCCTGATCGCCATCTCGACAAGCGGAACGTCCAACAACATTGTCCTGGCCGTCGAAGAAGCTCGCAGTCGCGGAGTGCGCACCATCGGTCTGCTGGGTGGAAGCGGAGGAACGCTCGCTGCGTTGTGCGATGCGTCCGTGATCGTTCCCTCGTCCATTACCGCTCGCATCCAGGAATGTCATATTCTGATCGGTCACGTGTGGTGTGAAATGATCGAGGCGAGGATGACAGATTACTGATGACTGATTACTGATTACTGATGACAGATTACTGATGACTGATTACTGATTACTGATGACAGATTACTGATGACTGAACTGATCACATCAAAGTGAACTATATACACCCAGATCATTCAATAAGAAAATCTTGGAGTAAGAGATATAAAAAACGCTGGTTATATGA
>JBEIIK010000036.1:0-19598 GCA_040380835.1 Ignavibacteria bacterium
CTGATTACTGATTACTGATTACTGATTACTGATTACTGATTACTGATTACTGATTACTGATTATGCGAATCGCGTGCCTATGTTTTCCCGCTGCTAGCGGCACGGTTAACGGTGTCAAACAGGTTGACGCGAGTCTAAGCGTAACTCCGTAATTCTGTACTTTGTCCATATATTCGTGTTGCAACACGCAAAATTCAATCACCACACATAGAGGAGTTCAGTCATGGCAACATGGAATGTCGATCCATTGCATTCGGACGTACAGTTCAAGGTCAAGCACTTGATGATCAACACGGTAACTGGGGAGTTTACCTCGTATAAGGTCACAGTGGAAGCAGAAAGAGAAGATTTTTCGGATGCAGCAATCGTATTCGAGGCAGATGTCAACAGCATTTCGACGAAGAACGAAATGCGTGACGGTCACCTCAAGAGCGAAGACTTTTTTGCTGCTGAAACGTATCCGACGATGCGTTTTGTGTCGACGTCGTTTTCACCCAAAGGCGATGGAACCTTTGATCTTGTGGGTGACCTGACGATCCGTGACGTAACCAAGAGTGTGACTCTTTCAGCCGAATATGGCGGACAGATGACAGACTTCTATGGAAACACCAAGGCCGGATTTGAGATCGCCGGCACGATCAATCGCAAGGAATTCGGTCTGGCGTGGGACGCCGTCACCGAGGCCGGAGGTATCGTTGTATCTGACGCCGTCAAACTTCAACTCAACATTCAACTGCAGAAGAGCTAAGTCATGCTTCGCCCCGTTCACCTGATCACCGACTCGTTGTTGACCAATGTCGGCCCGCTCAACGTCAAGCAGCCCCTTCCTGTGGCGGCTTTGCACGATGCGGACCCGTTCATTCTGCTACATCATGCCGGTCCGCAGCCGGTTGAGCCAGGGGTGTTTCACGGGCGCGTTGACCCTCATCCGCATCGCGGCTTTGAGCCGGTTTCGTTCGTTTACCGAGGGAGTCTGTTGCATCGTGACTCCCTCGGTAACGAAGGTTCCATAAGTGCCGGAGAGGTACAGTGGATCACCAGCGGACGCGGTATCATCCACAGTGAAGGTCCATCAGAGCAACTGCTGCGCGAAGGGGGCGAGCTGGAGATCATTCAGCTGTGGATTAACCTGCCTGCTGCAAAGAAGATGATGGAGCCTACCTACCAGGAGATCCATCGTGAGGACATCCCAACCGTGAAGATCCTCAATGGTAGCGGGGAACTGCGCCTTGTAGCCGGTGAAATTGGCGGCGCATGCGGCCCGGCTACAACGCAGTCACCGCTCATGGCGGCCATGGGGCATATCGCCGAAGGAGCATCGGGTCAGCTCACCGTACCGGCAATGCCAACGCTCTTGCTGTACGTCCTCGGTGGGGCGCTTCGCATCAACGGAGAGTACATGGCTGACAGGCACAAGCTCGTGGTCTTTGCCGATCAGGGCGAGAGTATCTCGCTTGAAGTGCTTGAGCCAACCGACATTCTCCTTCTGTCAGGTGAGCCCCTTGGCGAACCCATTATGGCCTACGGACCGTTTGTGATGAACACCGAAGACGAGATCCGTCAGGCATTCCTGGACTTCCGGCAAGGGGCTATGGGCCGTCTGGAAGAGTAGTGTGGGGTCGGTTTTTGTTAACCCGTCGGCATGAACCTTCAGATTACTGGCTTCATGGCTGATTGATATATTTTTGTACCTTCGTCACGCTTGATCCCCGGCTCATATCTCGACACTGCAGTTCATCCAAACGATACTCCCATGGCCGACAATCTGGACAATGCTGTACGAGCAATCAGAGAGCTGGTTGCGATCTTCCGCACTGAGCGCATGGTGTACCTAGCTATCACCATTATTTCACTCGTCTTTCTCATCGCCACGGCCGGCTGGCTGATCGTGAACAGTAAATCGCAGGAGGATTCCATTGCGGTGATTGGCCTGTTTACCTCCTCGGGTGGAATCATGTATTCCTCGGGACGGCTGCTCAAGATGTGGTCGGAGGCACTTGAGCTGATTCAAAGTGCAATGGAGAAAGAATGATGAACAGCGATCTACTTAAGCGCAGATCCCGACAGGGTGCTTTGATATCGGCCTTGGGATTCATGTTCGTTCTGGTGGCAATTATCTACAGCTTTCTCCGGTTGGACGAGCTAAACTTGAAAATGGCCGAGAAAACGCGAGAGTTAGTTCGGATAGACTCGGTATTTATGGAAAGAGATTCTGTGATCACGCTCAAGACCAAACAGATCGATGGCTTGATCGATGAGATCAATCAGTTGACGGACACGAGGATATACCCGAAGGCCAAAGCGGTGGAGATCCCCGGCATCAAGGATTCGCAAGGAAGGCAGATACATGACTTCACTATCTGGGTATCTACCAGCCATGCGACGATGAAAAGGATCCATCGAGTATCGTATGAATTCTCTCATAACACCTTCATCTTGAAGACTCGCGAGTCGGAAGATGCATCCAATGGTTTTCTGGTAAGCTATCGCGGTTGGGGCTGCATGGGCGTTGTGCATGTCGTGGTGCAGTACCACGATAACAGCAAGGAATCGCTGTACTTCAAGATGTGCGATGAACTGGGCTGGTAGTGTGAAAGATGCCATGGCAGCTGCCTGGGAGCACCGTCAACACTCTAATCAACAACCGCCGGAATATCGGCGCTTCCGTCCGGCGTTTCGATGTGCACGATGTAGGCGCCGGATGCGATGCCATTGACACCGATGCTGATGCGATGATGATCGGCTGAACCGATCACCATGGTAGAGTGCCACAGGACGGCCTGGCCGAGCATGTCACTGATCACGATCGTAACAGGCCCGTCAACGGCACCGGGTAGAAGAACGCTCATCACATCTTGGATCGGTGCCGGATGAACCATCGGACGGCTGCCATCCAAACCTACCGCTCGCAGCCGACGGCCGGCACAGACGTCGTTTATCAGCAGGACCCCGTCGTCATACTCAACAATGCTTGGCTGGTCCAGCCAGGTAAAGCCGGGATTTCGGTCGAAGATCAGATCCGTGGAGGCAGATAACGACAGCAGCGAACGCATCGGAATGACGGCCAGCGTATCCGAACCGTCCCACAAACCGACGATGTCGGTGATCGTTATATCGCCCCGTGACTCGACCTGCCAGCGCGATCGCCGATCGGTCCCGGATTCTGCCGTGGCCTCGGTCGTGCGCCAGGCAAAGCGAAGCGAGAATGTGCCGAGAAGCGAGGAGTCGATATCTGGCCGACCATCCAGAAGCACAGGAACGCCGGTGAACCGGCCAGTTTCCACGGTGATCTCGGGAATGCGCACCCGAGTAATCGCCGTGCCCTGGCCGAAAAGGTCAGTACGGATCAGCGTTGCGCATGGCTCAGTCCGCTCCAGAAGCACGCTGTCGGCAAAGACACCGAAGGTCTGCAGGTACTCGATCTCGATCGTCACCGAGTCTCCGATACCGATCTCTGCCGGCAACACGGGCATGATGCGCATGATGCGGAAAGGGGCCTGTGGTGTCTTCACGACGCGGAGCGTACAGACGGTGGTGCCGGCATTGACGTACGATGCAACAAGGATCTGACGTCGGCCGATGAACCTTTCGCTGTAGGTCAGACGTGACGTGGCTCGTATGGCTGCATCTCGCGCGACGCCCCGAACAACAATACTCACCACGGTATCGCACGGCAGAAGCCGAAGCCGTAACGATATCTCGTATGGGCCTGCGGAGCCCGGACGGGCCTGAACGACAATTGTATCGAGACCGCGTATGGTGTCGCCCCGCACCAGATCCGTCGTGCCGGGACCGGTGATGTTCACAGAGTCGATGGTCCAGGCCGTAACCAGATCGGCCACCACAGGAATCTGTGCGGCCCGAACCGAGTCCTCACAGAGCGTCATCGTGTCAGCCATGATCGTATCCGGCGCCACCAGGAAAGGCGCTTTGACCGTTCCGGTCACTGTCATCCAGAGTGTGTCAAGACAGGCACTGTCTCGCACGACGAATCCAAGTCGACCTGTGGAGGCGTTGCGGGTTGGTGACCACAACACTCGGAGCATTAACGAATCGCCATTGGCCATGGGCCGGGGCGTATCCAGCGAGGCCGTTGCCACCGTATCGGTCAGTACATCTTCGATGATGATGTCCGCGCCATTGAACTGGAGGCTGATGAATACTTCTTCCGAGCGAACGGTGCATGTCTCGAGGGTTGGCATGATGACTGTATCGGGACGCATGTCGATCAGCCTGTCAAGGCGCGTCCATGAGATAACACCGACGATGGCAGAGTCGCACGGCGTGACAACAGCCGTCACGGTCACGCTTTGCCGACCCTGTCGGTCGCCGGGTGAGATGCGCACACGAACGGTAAAGCTGTCACGGCTGGCAACGGTATCTGTTACCGTCAGCACGCTAGCCAATGAGCTGTCACCGACAGACCAACGGCGCACCGCAGCGCTTCGCGCAGTACGGTTACGCAGCTCGATGACTGTGTCAATCGGAGTACTGCAGCGCAGCACTCCAAGGTCCAGTGAATCAAAGCGAAGATCCCATGGTTCACGCACGGTGATCACCAGGGTGTCTTGATCCCAACAGCCGGTCGGACCTGTAGCCTTTACGATAAATGTGTCGGTAACGGCTGCACGCAGACCAACGATTGCTGCGCGACCGACGATCTTTCCGCGCGATGTTGTCCATACGATCGTGTCGGCACGTCCTGTGATGGCACAGTCGAGGACTATGGAATCACCAATGCAGACAGTGTAGTCAGGTAGTGCCTGCACGTCAATTGGTGGAGGGGGCGTACGGTTCTCAGGGACTGGCGAGCGGAATCCGACTGCGCCCGGTTGGCCACCTTCAGCCAGATAGACCGAGTTACGTGCATCGGCAAAGGCGGTATTACGTCCGTTTACACCTCCGGTGAGGGTGTAGCTGATATTGGCAGGCGTGATCTGTTCCGAAGTGATAAAACAGCCACCACCACCGCCGCCACCGGGGCCGTGCAGAGAGCCAGTATTGAGATTTCCACCAGCACCGCCGAGGGCTATCACGGCGAGCGGACCAAGAACGTTGCGCGTTTCGATCATGACCGTTCCACCCGCACCGCCCCCACCGGCCCCATCGTTGAGCCCGATACGCGACGGACTTCCCCCATTTGCCGAAACCACTCGCTGGTTGGGAATGAGCGTGTCGCAGCGGATGATAACGATGCCGCCGCCACGTCCGCCGGGAGTGCCGTTGTTGTTGTTCATCTGTCCAGCTCCACCGCCACTACCGAATCGCAGCAGTGGCTTGCCGTTCAGTACGGGCTGAAGCCGATCACCGGGACGTCCGCCGTTGTCAAAAAAGGAACCACAACCTTCCCATTGGCTTCCGCCCTTTCCGCCAATGCCGCCATTGCCACCACCGCCGCCGCCGGAGTTGTGGCCGCGGCCGCCGCCGCCACCGCCGAACAGACCGCGTCCTCCGGAGACCATATTTGAGAAGGGCCTGACGATCGTCTCACCCTTGGCCGCCGAGTTGGGGCTTCCGAAAACATCGTCATCCACGAGCGTCGAACATGTTCCGCCCCCTTGCCAGGTGATTCCTCCACGAAAGCCCAGCGTATCGGCACGCACATCGGATCTGAACGTCAGCGTACCGCGTACATCAATGACCAGGATGCCTCCGACGCGTCCGTCCCAGGGACGAGCCGTGAGCTCTGCGGTCACGGCGGCCCCGTTGTAAACCGGCACGCGTACAAGCTGGATATGCCCGCAGTTAGCGTAGGTGTTGACGAGAGGGAACAGGAGCCTGACCTCCGTCCCGACCATAGACTCTATAGTCGAAAACTCACACAGACCGACAGCTGCGACATCGTAGCCGGTCGGATTGGAGCAGCCCAGCGTCTGGATCACCAACACGCGATCCCCGGCGGCAAAGCTTGCCACGGAATCAATGAAGAGCCGGCTGCGGCAGTTAATAGTTTCGACGCGAACAACGCGAGCGTAGTCGTTGACGATGCCGCTGATGGACGTCTGAGCAATGCCACTTGCCGGTGCGGCAGAGCATAGCAGAAGAGCGACCAGAATGTGATGAAGGCGCAAAGGGCTCATCGGCACGTCACACGAGTGAGGACTGCCCCTACATTACGCAATTCCCGACGATGAATCAGGCCGCGGCAGGGGGCTTTTCAGACAATTCGAGGCCTTCAGAGCGCTGCACAGTGTAGTCGATCTCCCAGTCGCTTTTGAAGAGTACAACGGCGCGGTCATGGTCGTCCATGACCACCGGTGCAGATGTTGATGGACGCTTCGCACCGATGAGCCAGCGCGCGCGTGTGTAGGGCTGACGTTCCAGGCGGATGCGCTCGTTGTATTCGTTTTCCATGCGCCAGGAGAAGAGCTCGAGCTGCAGTTCGCCGACAACGCCCACAAGAGGAACGGGGCTCCCGTCAGCTTCAGTGAAGATCTGGATCACACCCTCTTCACGGAGCTGCTCGATGCCTTTGCGGAAGGACTTGGAGAACGAACCGGCCGCAGGCCACACCTTGGCGAAGATCTCCGGAGCGAAGCGAGGGAACGATGGTAGGGTTGCCGGGGTGCGTTCGGTGAGTGTGTCGCCAACCTGGAAAAGTCCCGGATTGGTAAGACCAATCACGTCTCCCGGATAGGCCTCGTCGATGATCTTGCGTTCGCGGCCAAAGATCTCGAATGGATAGGTGAGCTTGGTCTCCTTTCCCGTGCGCGGGTGCATGGCCGTCATGCCGCGTGAAAACGTGCCGCTGACAATGCGGAGAAATGAGATCCGGTCGCGGTGAGCCTTGTTCATGTTGGCCTGCACCTTGTACACGAACCCGACGAATTCGCTGCCTTCCGGATCAACCGTACCGGTGGACATTGCATAGGGTTGCGGAGTGGGGGCAAGATCGAGGATCGAGCGCAGGAAGTGCTCAATGCCGAAGTTGGTGATGGCCGACCCCCAGAAGACCGGAGTGCACTTCTCGGTGAGGAACGCATCGGTATCGAAGTCCGGGATCACATGGTCAACAAACTCCAGGTCCTCAAGCAACTTGTCGTGAGCGTTCTTACCAATGGCTGATCGTAGTTCCTGGCCGCGAATATCACCCACGCTTACCGGGGCTTTGTAGCGGTTGCCAACTGTGCGCTCGAACTCAAAGAACTCGCGCGACTGCCGATCGTAGATCCCACGGAAGTCGGGACCGTCTCCAATGGGCCACGTGCGTGGTATGGCAGAAATGCCCAGGACCTGTTCCACTTCGTCAAGGAGCTCCAGCGGGTCCCGCGCCGGACGGTCCATCTTGTTCATGAAGGTGATGATCGGGATGCCCCGATCACGGCAGACCTTGAACAGCTTGATGGTCTGCTCCTGCACGCCGCGTCCGGCATCCAGAAGCATGATGGCCGAGTCAACGGCCATCAGCGTCCGGTAGGTGTCTTCGGAGAAGTCCTGGTGACCGGGCGTATCGAGGATATTAAGCAGCAGGCCATCGTACTCGACGCGCATGGCGCTGGACGAGACTGAGATACCGCGTTGCTGTTCGATCTCCATCCAGTCCGACGTGGTCGAAGTGTGCTTGCCCCCTGTAACTGCTCCGGCCTTGTGGATGGCACCGGAGTAGAGCAGCAACTTTTCGGTCATCGTTGTCTTGCCGGCATCAGGGTGACTGATGATGGCAACGGTGCGCCTGCGGAGGCATTCGTCGTGAATGTTGGCCATAGCCAACAAACTTACGGCTGTATTGGCGTCGATGCCGCTTCAGTGGTCATGATATCGAAGAGAACACTCACACCGAAGCGCAGCGGGGCAATGGTCCATGAAGCGTCGGTGACCACGTCGGTGAACATTGGTGAGTATGTCACCTCGGGCATCAGCGATACGCCACTGGAAAGGGGCACGGCAAGGCGTGCACCGAACAGGGCACCAGCTTGAAGTCCGCTGGTATTGGGGATGTCGCCAGCCTTGACGTTGTAAAGCCCTGAGCCGGAAGAGAAGTCATACGGCAGCGATGGGTCAGCAAGAGCTTCCTGCTGGTCGTAGGTGCCACCGAGGGTCGTGCCGATGCGCAGACCGGCCAGCAGGGACAGCGAGCCACCGACCTTGATGCCGACAAGGGGCTCAAGCATCAGGAAGTTCGTCGATGTTTTGAACGAATGGTTGATAGCGCTCGTTGAAGTGCCATTGCCCAAGCGCACCGTTATTGGCTCTGCTGACGAGAAATCTGTCGAACTTGACTGATAGACCAGGCGTGCGCCGAACTCCACGCTCGTAGAGAGTGGCAGCATGAACTCGCCGCCGAAGACCATACCCGAGCCCGACGTTGATTCGTAGCCAGGACAGCAGGATTGAACGGACGGCAGCTTAAATGCCGTAACGCCGTTCATCATGATCCCGTAGGACAGATGGGCACCTACCGACATGACGCGCCGCGACACCAACGCCGGTTCCTTCTTCGGGGCCGGCTTCGGACGTTCTTTTGAAAGGGATTCCTGAGCGATGCAGATCGACGAGCCGAGGCAGAGCACGACCAGAGCGGCAAGCAGGCGATGTGTCATGGGGTTCTCCTCGGATGATTAGCGTTGAATGACAAATGGGATGTAATCGACAGTACCTCGCGCCGACACCGTGATGGTGTAGGCACCGACACTGAGTCCGCTGACGTCGAGGGTGCGCAGCAGCGAGCCGGCAGCATCAGCGCCGTCCAGGCCGGTCATCAGGACCTCGCCGAGCATGTTCGTCAGGGTCCAGCGCAGCTCGTCGCTACCGAGCCCCTTGACGTCGATTGTCAGCTCCGAACTTGCCGGCGTCGGAAAGACTCGCAGTCCGTAGCCGTTGGCCTTGCCGACCAGGTAGCGCTCGCCCCCTTCACGACAGATGTCCGTGATGAGCACCTGACCGTTGCGCCTGTCAATCGTGGCACCCGTGATGCCGATCCACTGGAAGTCGCTGAGCGTCAGAGCAGTGCGATCGGTCGAACCAAGCACGGCCGTGAAATTCAGGGCGAAGAGTGTGCCAGTGGTATCAGCTCCGCGCGTTCCCTGAACCGTGATCGAGCACGGTCCGGGCGTGTTCGGAAGCCAGCAGTCCGTGGTATTGGCACGGCCGACAACCACCGTCGGGTCATAGGTGAGCGTAGCCCGCCATGAGCTTGCACCTGCAGCGTTGAGTCCTTGCGAAGCCGTCAGACGGACCGGTACGATGATCTGCTGGCCAACCTTGGCCCTGACCGAGTCGATCACCACCGTGCTGGTGACAACCGTGGACCTGGCACAGGTGGCCGTCACGACCGATTGTGCTGTCACGCCGGTGCATGGCAGGATCACCGACGCAGTTAGCGTGTCGCTGATGTTGGTGCGGCTTGCGCACGCCGTGATAAAGTCGGCAACCAGTTCAGTGCCCGGCAGCAGCGGGGTCAATGGATCCGGCAGCACCGTGCTGACAGCGGTTTCATTGGCACTGGAGGTGACTCCGACGTAGATCGTGTCTGTTCCGGTATTGGTATAGCGGACCTTGCCGGTGCTCGTGCCGGTGATGTTGCCTAAGGCCACGGCCGGATTGTCCGAGCGCAGGGCGATGCTTGTGCGCGTACCGCTAACGCGGATCACGCGGCGCACGTCGCACGGATCAAACGTCACGGCAATGCTATCAACCAGTGGCCCGTCGGCCTGCGGCGTCCAGGTCACCGTAAAGGAAACTGCCTGGCCGGCAGCAAGAGTCTGACCGTTCGTCAGAGACGTAGCGATACGTGGTCCTGTAACAATAGACTTGATCGAGGCACTGCCTGTTCCGTCAAAGGAAAGCGTGGCGCTGCGCTGCGTCGAGGCTCCGGGCGTGCAGGCCGAGAACTCGCCGAAGTCCACACCGGCCGGAGTCGTGAAGGCGATGCCGTTCTTCTGCAGGTTGTAGGTGACGCTGGTCTTGGCGTTGCATGGTTCGATGGCAAGATCGTGGGTGCGGCTGAATGCGCCGGCCGTGCCGGGACGCAGTGACACGCTGACGATGGCCGATGATTTGGCTGGAATGTCCACAGGTCCGGCAGGCGTATAGACCACTTCGGCATCGGTCGGCAGTGTGACCCTGATGGCGACGTTGGACGTGTTATCGATGGTGATCGACGTGTCTTTCTGGTTCTCGCATCCCGAGAGCGTACCGGCATTGATCGATGCCGGTGTGACGGCGGCCGTCACCGCGCTGGTAACGGCATTCAGTCGCACGCGCAATGAGTCCTTGCATGGACCGGACTCGAACGGGAAGACAATATCGGCGCTATGCACGCCCACCGTCGGAGTGTAGCGGAACACAACGTCGCGGCGCTCACCGGCCTTTAGAGTGACTTCCGATGTTGGGGATACAAGCGCGAAGGGGGCGGCCACAGCCGCTGGCTTGACGACCAGGTCCACCTTGCCGCTGTTGATGATCGTTGCCGTATCGAGCTTCTCGGCAGCGTCACACACCACGCCGGCTCCGAAGGAGACCACGCCCGGCGTGATCGACGCCGTTAGCTGGTCCTTCTTGGCCGTGTACTTGCCCGGAGCGGTCCATCCGCACGGCGTACCGCTTAGCGAGTAGGTCCCGGTGATCGTGCCGGCGGCCGATGCCGAGATGCGCAGCCGGAGGTTCACACTGGCTCCGGGAGCGATAACCACGCCCGGCGAGATCGACGTCAGCAGGCTCAGACGGGGATCGTCCGGAACAAAGCCCGTGATGCGCACTTCATAGCTCTGGGGGTTGAAGACGGCAACCTCGGCTTCGGCAGACGATGCGCATGCATCGATGGTGCCGAAGTCCACCGTGGCCGGACCAATCGTCGGCTTGGGGTCGTTGACTGTCACCAGAAGTGTATCCTTCGCCGTGCAGCCGGACGAATCCGTCACCGTGACCTCGTAGCGCGAGGTCGTGCCCGGTTCCACGGTAACTGACTGGAGCGTGTCATCACCGACGATAAACTCCGAGCCCGATTCGACGCGGTTCCACTTGAACCGATATGGCGCTTTACCGCCACTCGGTGCCGCGCGCAGGCCCACGCTTGAGCGGATACACACCGACGTGTCCGGCCCGGCCGAAACCGTCGGTTTTGGATTGCGGCCGATGTAGATGGTGTCGCGGTAGCGGCAGCCGTCGGCCGTGGTGCACGTCAGAATAAACGTACCCGAGTCGCGGGCCACGATGTTCTGTGTCGTGTCACCTGTCGACCAGCGGTAGCGGGCAAACCCACGTGGTCCGACCAGCTGACGTGTGTCGACGTCGCAAAGCGTTGGTGGGCCGTTTGGAATGATCGTGATGATCGAGTCCTTGCATTGCGTGAAGTAGGCAACAAAGGCATTCTTACGAAGCGTGTCCTTATCAAGCTTTGATGAATCCTGATATGCTCCGGTGGTGGTCGTCATCCGATAACTTTGGGCAATACCTGTAAAGACCACGTAGGCGTTGTTGTCGATCGCCACGTCAAAAAGCTCATCGTTGCCAAAGTCAATATTCGGTGGAACTGCCGGCGGCGGCGGTGGTGGCGGTGGTGGCGGGGTTGGCAGATTGGTCTGCGGAGGTGCGCCCAGGTATGAACCGTAAAGCACAGTTGTGCCTGCGGGGTTGAGCTTGCCCATGATGCCGTCCGTGCCGCTAAGCACGAATGGAGTTGACTGCACGGCGTCGGCCGTCAGCGGTATGTTCGGCGAGCGCCCCGTACTTCCGGCCACCCAGATGTTATCCGCCCGGTCAATGGCCACACCACGCAGGGCGTCGGCGGAGTCACCGCCGTAGTAGGTTGACCACGCAACGGTTCCGCCAGAGGCGTACTTGCGAATAAAACCGTCACTGATGCCGGTGAAAGCCCCCTTCAGCGCATTCTGAACAGGGAAGTCGGCGGCTTCCGTCGTGCCGACAATTACCACATCGCCCTTGCTGTCGATGGCAATGTCACCAAGGGTCTCGAAGCTTGTCGAGCCGAACACCGAAGACCAGACACGTGTTGGCGTGGTGCCGAATTTGACCACTCCAACGTCATAGATACCCTTGAATCTCGAGCCGTCGGTGACTGGGAAGTTGTTGGATTCGGTCGTGCCGGTAAAGATCACGTTACCCTGCTTGTCGAAGACGATCTTTCCGCCGTACTCGAAATCACCACCTCCATAAAAGATGAGATAGTCGTTTGCCCACTTCGTCGGTGCCGATGGACGGGGCTTTACGATACTCACGAAGAGATCGGTGTTGTCGTTGCCGTTTGTTGTGTCCTTACGATATGGGAGTTCGCCAAAGAGTCCACCCAGGCGTGGTGAGCGGGTATGGCCGACGATTGCCACTCGCGTGGCCGACACCGCGATGCCGGTGGCCACGTCGTTCTCACGACCGAAAACCTCCCAGCTGTCACCCCATTTCCCGTCAGGCAGAAGCATCAGGACAACGGCGTCGGCGAGTTCTACAGAGTCGGGGTCACCGTACGGGGCACTGCCGAGCAGAACATTGGTGAACTCCGGACGGTCCTTAGAGTTGGATTGTCCGCACGTCCAGATGTTACCCTTGGCATCCGTCGTCACATCATAAAGACGATCTGTCAGTGAACCGCCGTAGTAGGTATGCCAGAGGAACGTTCCATTTTCATCAAATTTGGCTACATAGCCATCAACCTGTGCCTTGAGACGGCGTTGCATCACCCCTGGCGAGCTGGGCATGTTCGTGGCGATCGTCGATCCGGCGATGATCACATTGCCCGATGGATCGATCGCCGAGTAGGCAGACTCGACCGTGTTGTTACCGCCATAATAGGTGGCCCATATACGCTGCGGATCAATGACTAGCACGCGTGTAGCATCATAGCTTCCTAGATGAAAACGGACCGATGATCCGCTGACCCGGTAGCGCGAAGTGACTGGTATGCGGTTCGAACCATCGGCATTAGTGGTAAACACCACTGGAGCCTGCTCGTCGAGCGAGCCCAGCGGTGTGCTGAGGTTCAGGTTGCCGTCCTCATCCAGTGCCGGACGTGATATGCCATCATAGCGGAAGGCGATCAGCGACGGGTCAGCACCGGGATGGACGACGAAGTCATACTTCAATCCAAGACCGGTCAGGTACAGACGCATGTCAATCCCCGGCCAGACGTCGTGATAGACGATGCTACCGTAGCGCTCCGCACTGGCTCCGTTGATTCCCGTCCCGGCGTTGATGTAGCGGACAGTGCCCGGCTGACGTCCCGAGAACTCGATGCGCGGATCGGGGTTGCTGGCGATCAGACGCATGTCAGCACGAAAGGCATCGATCTCATACTCCGTCATGTACGGGTCACGATTCGGAATGCTATGGATGGCCTGCTGCATGATGTCCAGCCCCTTGGCATGGACATAGGCCGTTGTGCCTCCGATGCGCAGCACGGCGTCAACGTGGCGCGAATCTGATCGGCCCTCGTATCGGGCCTGACCAATGTTGCGTTCAAAGGCCACCGGGGCCGCTGGCGACTTTCTACTTGGCTGGGTGCCGGCTATGGCCGCCACCGAGGCCATCATCAGGAGGGAAGCCAGCACGAAGGGGGCTGAGCGGAAGTAGTGCAGAAACATCGCAGTCCTCGTAATATGAACGCAAACTCGGAGAACGAGAATACGACAGAATCGGCGCATCAACAAGTAACTACCGGTGCGATTCCGTATCATTGGCCCTGTTCGTCCATCAAGACCCATATCACTTCCATGACGACGCTTGAGACACTTTCGACGGCTGCCGGACGGGCCCTGCTTCGCGATCTGCATCAGGAGTTGCGGTCTGATAAGCAGATGGGTGCGCTACCCACGCTGCTTTTGCTCTGGCGCATCTGTACGCGTGAGAGCGATCTCTTCCGTACGGTCAATAGAGACGTGACGGTATTGCATCCGCTGGGGTTGCTCGGTGGAACATCCTTGTGGATGCAGGAGATCATCAACCGCTTCTACTACGCGCCGATCAACGCCTTTGTGTACATGGGCGCTGCCTTCCTGCTTGTGGCTGTCGGTCTGAACCGCATTCGCATCATTGACACTCCGGGACTGCTCGTCACGGCCATTGTCATTGAAGCACTTCTTTTGCTGATGCTCTTTCTCGTGATGTTCTTCACCCCGCCTTCCGAGGCCGAAGCCATGGCCGCCCGTGGCGAGCACGACTCCACTACACAGGAGCTGGTGCGAGAGCTCGGTGAGATCGGTCGCGATTATGCGGCCATGGCCGTTCAACTTGAGACCATTTCGGTTACGCTGCATGAGGTTGTCGAACGACAGGACACGATGACCACGCAACTGCGAGACAGCGTGCAGGCAGCTGTCGGGGCCGTAGCACCGAATCCCGAGCTGATGGATTCAATGAAACAGAACACCCTGGCTCTGGCAGAGTTCACCGAAAGCGTGAGCGCACTGAGCGAGCGTCTGAAAGCTGTCGAACGTCAGGAAGTTGAGAGACTTGTCCGTCAGGAGCTCGAGCGCATTCTTTCACGTAACATCGTTGACCGGGATGGAACAGCGTCAGCGACGTAGAGTCGAGATCTACTTCGTCCTGTACCTTCTTGCCCTGGTGCTGCTCATGCCGGACAGGCCGGGCGAGACCGCTACTCCGGATGAGTCCGCAGCAGCGATGCGCATTGACCTCATCCCGGAGCGCGTGCGGCTTACCTGCGAGGTTAAGCGGGATTCGTCAGGGGGCGTGCAGCTTCTACGAATGGACTCTGTGAACGTCATCCGCTATACGCCGGAGCTCTCCAACGTGTCCGTGCGGGCGATCATTGAGGATGTTTCTTCGGGGCAGACACTGACGGTTGAGCCCGGCAGCACAGCCGCTCGTCGGTTTGCCGGTATCCGCCACGATCCGGCACGCAGTGCCTTCGTGTTCACATGGAGCCCCTTGCTGGACGCTTCCACGTCGAAGACCTTCCGCGTAACGCTGCAGGCATCGGGCGTCCCTGTCAATGGAGTGGCCACTGATGCCTTGCAGGCCATGGGCAGCACGCAGTTCGTGCTGATGACCGTCGTCAACGACCGTCAGCCGCCGCAGCTGGTTTATCTTCCGGGACGCCGTGATACGCTGGTGGTGCGTGAGGCCGTGACCGAACAGGCGCCGGCAACCACTTCCGGCGAATTCTGGCTTGAACCGGCGCGCGATGGTATCACGGCCTTCGCCTCGCAGGAATGGAGCAACCGGATAAGTGTCGGTGGCGCCGATCCAGCACGCGATCTTGCTAACCTCCCGCAGGTGCGCATCAGCGGGGAGCCGATGTCCGACGTTTCGCGTAGCGTTGATCAGCGAACGCTGGTCCTTCGCGGACGTGCCCCACGCTCGGGTACTGCCGTTGTTGAAGTGATTGCCCGGCGCGCCGATGGACGCCAGGCAACGACACGTTTCACTGTGTCGGGTGTGACCTATCCAACGGTGGCTGTTCCTGACGTGGTCTATCCCGGTGTAGAGTATGTGATCGACCCGAAGCTTCCGACCGACCGGCCCGGTGTGCGTGCGGTTATCCGCGATGGAATGCGCGAGTTCATCACTGCCGATGCCGGTGTTATGCGAGTCAAGTTTGCAGCCAGGGACACCGGACGTACGCTGGTCTTTGAGCGTTCGATTGATGGCATTGCCGAGGCGAATTCTCAGCCCCTTGCCGTCAGGGCATTCCCTGGACCCGTCATCCGGGAGATCCGGCGAGATCCGGATCAGAACAAGCGGATCATCGTCGTGCAGTTTTACTCGAACGAACGGGGTGAAAACCGTCCGCAACTGCGTGTGGTCGAGGGTAACGCCGGATCGGTCCGCAAGCTTTCCGGTTATCTGCGTCCGGCTGACAACACTCGTCCGACGGTGGCCTGGGTTGAGGTCTTTGAAGTCTCACGTCGCGATGCTTCCAAGCCCTTTGTCTTCCGTGTGCAGGCCCTGGACGAACGTGGCAAGGAGAGTACGGTTGTCAGTTCAGACTGATAGCCGAGGCGCGGCGGCGTACCTCACGGTACAGTCGCACGTTGGCGTTGTGTTCGGCCAGAGTTCGGGCAAAACGGTGCCGGCGAGTTGAGTCGCCGCGTGCCACAAAGAAGATCCAGTCATGCTGTTGCGGATTACATGCAGCCTCGAGTGCCCGTCGTCCGGGATTGCCGATCGGACCCGGTGGAAGCCCCCTATGCACGTAAGTGTTGTAACGGTTTGACACATCGCGCAGCTCAGTGTCGGTGATCCTGTCACGTCCGGTCAGGTACTGAACGGTCGGGTCTGCCTGCAGCAGCATCCCGATGCGAAGGCGGTTGGTGTACACACCGGCAATCGTGGGCATCTCGTCGTCAACGGCTGCCTCGAGCTGAATGATCGAGGCGAGTGTCGTCAGTCGCAGTCGTGCTTCCCAATCCATGCGAGCGTTGACACCCGGAAGGCTGGACCAGATGCGCTTTGCCTGGTTTGCCATCATTTCGCCGACATACTCGGCATCGTCGAACTGGATGACAAAGTAGGTGTCTGGCATCAGGAAACCCTCCATCGACGGGGCCTGCACGCCGAAGCGGCGGCGAATGCTGTCGGACCTGCACCATGCCACGAATTCCGCCGAATCGATCGATGCCCTTGCTGAGAGTCGCCGGGCAATACGCTCGATGGTGTACCCCTCAGGGATGGTGATCTTGATAAGGGGCTGGCGGCCACCAAAGACAACCATGCGGATCACATCAAGAGCACTGAAATCAGGATCGACATTGTACGTTCCGGGGTGAACTGTACGGCCCGTCATCCACAATCCGAGGCGTATGCCGTTGCGTACGGTCCAAAGGTGAACGAAGCCTGCCTCGCGCGACAGCAGGTTCATCACGGGAGTGATGGTCGGCCGGGAGCGCGGGATCAGGGCCGTACCGACGCAATTGAGAGAGCGCAGCAATATGGCGCTGATCGAGACGACGACGAGTCCGACAACGATTGCGACTGCAAGCGGCCGGCGCAGCATCATGCAGCGGCCTGGTGGGAAGCGCCAGTGACCGTGCGCACGAATATCTCGTGCAGCGACGGCTGAATGACGGCAAACTCAACGACGTCGGTGGCGGAGTTGGCATGATCAAGGATCGAACGAATACTCGTCGCGGTATCACGGCGCAGCTCGACCGTGGAACCAGAGGAGCTGACGACCGTCGTCCCCGGGATCGATTCCAGCGCCGCGGTGCCCGAGGCGCTGCGAATTCGCAAACGGTCCGAATCGAAGCCCGTGCGTACCTGATTGACCTCGCCCGAAAGAACCACGCGTCCGCGGTTTATCAGGGCAATGTCATCACAAAGGCGTTCAACCTGGTCCATCTGGTGCGTCGATAGAATGATCGTCGTGCCCGACTGTTGCAGCTGCCGGATGACGCCGATCAGCACATCGGCGTTGACCGGGTCGAGACCGCTGAAGGGCTCATCGAGGATCAGCACCGAGGGCTCATGCAGGATCGTCGAGATGAACTGTACCTTCTGCTGCATACCCTTGGAGAGCTCCTGGATCTTCTTCTCTCCCCAGCCATTGGCATCCATGCGGTCGAGCCAGTACCGGATCCGCTCGTTGGCGGTGCGTGTGTCGAGCCCCTTTAGACCGGCAAAGTAGCGCAGCTGATCGGCGACGGTCATCTTCTTATACAGCCCCCGTTCCTCGGGAAGGTAGCCGATACGGGAGCGCCGATGATCGATCGAGGCATCATTGCCGAGGGTAATTGTCCCTTGGTCCGGCAGTGTGATGCCGGTGATCATGCGGATCAGCGTGGTCTTTCCGGCACCATTCGGGCCAAGAAGCCCGAAGATCCGTCCGGTTGCGATGCGCAGTGAGATATCATCGTTGGCCACATGCTGGCCAAAACGTTTGGTAACATGATGAATGTCTAGCATGGACGAAGCTACGACGTAACATTTGTAATTTCGCGGCACATTTTTGCCCACAGACGTGTTGTGGGCCAGCGTGTTACGATCATAACGTCAGGGCATATCATGAAGGCATTCGGCGATATTTGGCGGTCCAACCTGTTCCAGAAGTGGCTCATGGCCATAAGCGGGCTGTTGCTTGTCGGGTTCCTGCTGGGGCATCTCTCGGGAAATCTCCTTGTGTTCATGGGGCCGGCACAGATCAATGAGTACGCTCATGGCCTCCACACGATGGGGCATGGCATGGTCATCTGGATCGTACGACTCGGCCTGCTGTCGTTTTTTGTTCTGCATATCAGCGCGGCTATCACCCTTGCACAACGCAACCGCCAGGCCCGGCCGCAGAAGTACCACAAGGTTGAATCGCGCGCCTCGACGCTCGCCTCGCGCACCATGCTCTACTCGGGACTGTTGCTGCTCTCGTATGTACTCTACCACCTGGCGCACTTTACCTGGGGTGTGGTTCATGCTGAGCACTATGCCAAGGCCACGTTTGCCCTAGCCAATGGTGAGATTGTTCCCGACGTCTATGCCATGGTGGTCAGCAGCTTCCAGGAGCCCCTTATCAGCGTTCTTTACCTCCTATCGATGATCATGGTCGGCTTGCACCTGAATCATGCCATAGCCAGTGCCGTGCAGACTCTTGGCGTGACCAACCGGCGCATCGTGCCGCTGGTGCGCGTCCTGGGTCCGGGCCTGTCGGTTCTGGTGGCCCTTGGTTTTTCCAGCGTTCCGCTGGCCGTCATCCTTGGTTTCGTCAAGCTCTAATCGAAAGAAAGCCCCGTATCATGGAACTCAATAGCGGCATACCGAGCGGACCCATCCAGCAGCGCTGGGACAAGCATCGGGCTGAGCTCAAACTCGTCAACCCGGCCAACAAGCGGAAATTCTCGGTCATCGTCGTGGGTACTGGACTTGCCGGCTCGTCGGCCGCAGCCACCATGGCCGAACTCGGCTACAACGTGCAGGCCTTCACCTACCACGATTCGGCGCGGCGTGCCCACTCGATCGCGGCGCAGGGTGGCATCAACGCGGCCAAGAACTATCAGAACGACGGCGACAGCGTCTGGCGCCTGTTCTATGACACGGTGAAAGGGGGCGACTTCCGCGCCCGCGAATCCAACGTCTACCGTCTTGCCGAAGTCTCGGTGAACATCATCGACCAGTGCGTGGCCCAGGGCGTTCCGTTTGCTCGTGAGTACGGTGGGTACCTGAGCAACCGCTCTTTTGGTGGCGCGCAGGTCTCCCGGACTTTCTACGCAAAGGGTCAGACCGGACAGCAGCTTTTGCTCGGTGCCTATCAGGCACTGATGCGTCAGGTGGGCCTTGGAAAGGTCAGACTGCACAACAAGCAGGAGATGATGGACCTGATCGTCATCGACGGACGTGCCCGCGGCATCGTCACGCGAGACATGGTTACCGGTGCTGTGCGCTCGCACATGGCCGACGCAGTGATCCTTGCCACGGGTGGTTATGGCAATGTGTTCTACCTGAGCACCAACGCCAAGGCGTGCAACGTCACGGCTACCTACCGGGCTCACAAACGCGGTGCTCTGTTTGCCAATCCATGTTACACACAGATCCACCCAACATGCATCCCGCAGAGCGGCGACTACCAGTCCAAGCTTACGCTGATGTCGGAATCGCTACGTAATGACGGCCGCATCTGGGTGCCGAAGACCAAGGGCGACCAGCGCAGTCCGGATCAGATCCCGGAGGCCGATCGTGACTACTATCTTGAGCGCAAATAC
>JBEIIK010000037.1:0-18973 GCA_040380835.1 Ignavibacteria bacterium
CCGGCATGCGCAGCAGGCCAGAGTGGATCCGCGGCCGCAGCGACGGTGCCATTCAATCTGCCCGTCCGGTGCTGGCTACGTTCGTCGATGCACCGAGCGGACGCTTCAGGATTCACTATGATACTTCCGGCACCAACGCCGTTGAAACTGACGATGCCGATGGGAACGGCATTCCGGACTACCTGGATGAATGCATTCAGGCCCTTGAGCACTCCTGGGCCGTGCAGATCGACACGCTTGGCTACACACCCCCACCAACGGATGCAATGGACGGCGGCTCCGGTGCACTGGACATTTACGTGGTTGAACTCGGGCCCTCCGGGTTTTACGGTCGGGCCACACCCGATCGCGAACTACGACGCAACCCAACCAGCATCTGGACCTCCTACCTGGAGATTGACAATAACTTCAGTCCAACGGACTCGGCAGGAGTACGCCCGTCATACACCACCACCGGACTTGATGCACTGCGTATCACATGCGCACATGAGTTTCACCATGCCGTGCAGAATGGTTCTTATGCCCTGGTGCAGGGACATCAGATGCTGTACGAGCTCACATCAACGTGGATGGAGATGCGCTGCTATCCGGATGTGCGCGACTGGGCCGTCTGGTCGGCTGACATGCTTCGTAATCCTGGCGCGTGGCCGCTTTCCCGCGCCGATGGTAAAAATGGATATCGATGGGGCTGGTTCGGGAACGTGCTCGCATCGTTCAAGAATGATGGACTGCGATTGACGTGGCAACTCATCGGACAGGGACGCAGTCCGTTTGCTGCCCTGGTCGATGCCTGTTCACAAAGTGGCTCGTCATTTGAAGAGGCCATGTGTCAGGCGACGGAGGCGCTGTATCGTACCGGCACGCGGGGTGCCTCGAATACGATCATGCCAATGGCAACGCTACTTCCTGAGATAACCGTACAATCGACACTGACGGCGTCCGGATCGAGTACGACGTTTACCGGCAGCCTGGTCGTTGGTGAAGTACGTACGTTGCGCTTCAACCTCATCAGCCCCATGTCGGAAAAGGCGAACGCTGATGTCGTCATGACGATCTCCGACGCAAGACTGCTTGCCTCCGATACCTTGCGCTCCGTGCGGTCGCCCTACAGCATCACGCTGAATGCCGATCCCAGCCCCCAGGATGTGCCGCTGGCTTCTACGGGTTGGGGTGCACGCGTTGCTCCAGACAGTCATTGCTTTGTTGTTGAAGGCTCGGCACTTCTTGAGACCCGCGGCCCGTTTCCACAACCCTTTGACCATGCGACCTCTCAAACCCTGTGGGTTCCGGTCACCGGAACCTTTGTCGGTCAGGGTGTACGCATCACAATGCTGGACCTCGACATGCGCCCCGTCTTCAACGAGACCGTCAGGGTCACCAATCATGAACGTCGTATCGTTGCTCCGGTTACAGTGAACCCTTCACTGGCTCCTGGCACCTACATGCTCTACGTGGATGAAGAAACTGATTCACCCACCCTACACAAGATCTTCATTCGATGAATGTCACTCTTGAAGTCAAGGGGCTCTCCAAACGCTACTCCCGACGCCGCGTGGTAGAAGACCTGCATCTGCAGGCCGCCTCGGGACAGGTGCTGGGCCTGCTTGGTGCCAACGGCTCTGGCAAGTCCACTGTGATCAAGATGATCGCCGGTCTCGTCCGACCGGATTCCGGTAGCGTTCATCTCCGAATCGACGATACCGATATTGACCATCGCTTGGTAAACAACCATTGTGGTCTGGTAGCCCCTTACCTGACCCTCTATGACGAGTTTTCACCACTTGAACTTCTGCACCTGCATGCTGAACTTCATGGCCGATTGACCGAACCCGGCCGGTCGGAACTGTTGCTCGCGATGCTCGGTCTGGACAGTGTTTCCTCGCGTACCATCCGTGACTTCTCCTCGGGCATGCGCCAGCGGCTCACTATCGCCATCGCCTTGAGCCTGCGTCCACCACTTCTGCTACTCGATGAACCCGGCGTTACCCTGGATGATGCTGGCCGCTCAGCCCTGGCTGCGTGCATCACCAATGCACGGCAGGATGGCTCGGTAATAATCCTGGCCACAAATGACGATCGTGAACAGGGCCTGTGTGATCGGGTTGTGCGAATGACGGATGACTGATTACTGATTACTGATTACTGATTACTGATTACTGATTACTGATTACTGATTACTGATTACTGATTACTGATTACTGATTACTGATTACTGTCGTGTCTCGCATTGCGTAGCCAAGACTAGAGTCGTGGGCTACAGTGCAGATCATTCGGGACGTCGTACCCCGTCTGTACCCCGAGCCCGAACTATTCGCCAAACTCGCGGAAGCGGTAGCTGAAAGTGAGCAGGACAACGCGGCGTAGCAGGACGGTGCTACTGTCCTCGGTGAAGACATTTGAAATGGTTCGGTTAACGTCGTTGTTCTGGTTGAGTGCGTCGCGTACGCTGAGTTCGAGCTGACCGCGGTCGCCATCAAAGAGCGACTGTTTGAGAGCAACGTTGAGCAACGTGATGTTCTGATTGAAGCCGGCCGTGAGGCCTCCGTTCCGGCGATTGGAAACGTCCGCCGTCAGACGGCATCCCTTCCACATGGTCCATGTCATGTTCGCCGATGCATTGGTGAACGAGTACCGGTTGTTAAGGTCACGTTGAAGAGAGTTCGAAACGCTACCACTTGAATAGTCAGCGCTCACGGCCATGGTAAGCGTCTCAGCCAGTTCGTATTCGGCCCACAGGCTGACGGATGCTCCTGGCGATGTTGCCTCGTTGCGCACCTGGTTGATCAGTCCGGGCGTCATCCCGTACTTGAGTGTGAAGCTCGCGCCCAGCCGTAGAGGAAGCGTATCGACGCGGAATGAGAAATAGCCGGAGAGTTCCGATGAATACGCACCATCGAGATTCACGGGGCGAGTCAGCTGAGCCCCCTGCAGCAAGGGGATTCCATTGATGACGGAATCCCGAGCGGCGATGATCGTGCTCGTGCCAATGTAGTCCCCTGTCATATCGACATTCATCGAAATGTATCCCCATCCATCGATCGAGGGGATGGATGTGTGATAAAAACCTCGCAGTGTGTGTGTAACAGATTGCCGCAGATCGGGCGTTCCGATCGAGAGCAAGAGAGGATTTGTATTGTCCAGCACATTCTGCACCTGCGATATCGTCGGCAGATCGGTAGACATTGAATAACCGGCCTCGGCATAGCCGTCATCCATACTGGTAAACGTAAACGACACCCACGGAAGAACGTTGCGAAAGGCCTTCGATGTGGAAACTGTCGATGGAAACGTACTGCGACCGCTAAGGTCGGCCGCCTGGAACTGCAGACCGGATGAGATGCGAAGGGTAGAATCATGCCAGACGTAGGCAACGCTAGACGTGAGACGCGAAAGATCCTGCTCGAACGCATTCGAGAGTGCGGTATCGAGCTGGGTGTAAGCCCCCTGACCCGACGGTGCGACCTTCGTGCGGCGGTCAGCGGTCGACGTCAGGAGCTCACCATTTGCCGAGAGCGTCAGCTCACTCATTTCGGAAAGGGGCTCCGTGTAAGAGATCTTCGGAGTAATCTGAATGCGCTCGTCGCTCTGCGAGCCGCGCTGGTCGGTGGTATCAGCGTTCTGCGGCATAGCGGCGCTACCGGCAAGTGCATTAAGCCGACTTGTCCAATCGGTTGCCGAGCGGTTCAATGCTGCTTCGATCTCTAAACTTCGACGGGGCTTGGCAAAGCGATGACGCAGATTCACGCTTGCCGAGATCGTCGAGCCATCGGATTCACTACCGGACTGAGAACTGTTGGTGCTCAACGTATCGGCACCATTGGTTGTTGTGCCGGTAAATCGCGAGTCCGTTGTGGCATTGTTAAACCGAAAGCTCGTGCCCACCGATAGCTGCGAGGTACTGTCAATTTCGATCTTCGTTGCCAAACGTACGCTGTGACTTGTGGCGGTACGCACCGAAGTGTCGGCCTGACGGAAGCGCTGGTCGGCAAGCTCGGGCGTAACGAACTGGCGCAGCAGCGATGTGGCGAGATCAGTAATGCGATTTCGTGCAGTGTACGAACCGGTGACCTTGACGGGTCCTTTGACGTTGGCAAATGTCGTGGCTACCGAGTTTGTCTGAGTTATGCCCTGCTGCTCGGAATCAAAGAAGTCATCTAATGTACCATCGTTGACGATCATCATGTTGTTGCCTTCGATGGACGCCGACTCGGGGCCGACGGCTCGGAACACATCATTGAAGTCAAATCGCTGGTTGTTGATATTGTTCGACATTGCCAGCACAGAGATGCGATAGGTCGAATCGAACCGATTGAAACTTCCCGACCCCTGGTATCGTCCCTGCAGGCCATAACCCGCCTGCGTCTTACCGAAGTATCCGAAGCGCTTGTCCTGCTGTGTAACGATGTTGATGGTCTTGGTTGTTGACTGTTCATCGGCGCCGGTGAACTGGGCTGCTTCGCTCTTGGTGTCATAGATCTGCACCTTATCAACGATGTCTGCCGGCAGGTTGGCAAGGGTCGATATCGCGTCAGCACCGAAGAATGTAAGACCATCAACAAGCACCTTATCGACCTCTTCTCCGAAAGCCCGGATCTTGCCTCCGTCGAATGCAACGCCGGGTAGCTGCTTAATGAGCTTGTCGGCGTCAGCGTCCGGCGCAACCTTAAAGGCCAGCGCATCATACTCGGTCGTGTCACCCTTCTGCAACGTCCGCAGTCGTGTCTGCGTCACGAGAACGCCGGCACCGGTTACGGATGTCTCCGCCAGCGAGATGGTGTCTAGCTCGCCACCTGTACTTTCGATCGTGACCGTGTCCCGGTATGTGCGAAACCCGACGTAGCTCACGCGGATCACTGCACGTCCTGAGGACACACCCCGCACGACAAAGCGTCCGCGACGGTCGGTTATGGCACCGCCTGAGACTGTGTCTCCAATGCGGGTGACCACAACCGTCGCGCCAAACAGGCCGCGCCGGGCGGCACTGTCAACGACAATGCCACGGAGCTCGCGCCGCTGAGCCCGAACCGACTGAAGCTGGAAGAAAAGGCACACAACGATACTCACTGCCACCAGCCTCATGCACTCTCCGATGAAAGTTTCGACAATGCCAGATCGAGGCCATATGCCCCCTACTTTCCACGTAGCTAGAACTCGGTTAGTCTATCAACGAAGGTCCAAAAAGCAGAAGGGCGCATCATCGATGACCGGAGTTCGGGTTATCGATGATGCGCCCTGGAAATGACGCGATGATATCAGGAGTTACGGCTTGGCCGGGGCGTTCTGGAACACGGGGCTCGTGGACTCTTGTACGAAACCATAGGCGCGAAGGTCAACTTCAGGATTGTCCGGGTGCGAAGTCTTGAACTTGACACCGCCGCTGTAATTACCCTTGGCCGCAGGGACAAGCTTGGCAATGATCTCGAGCTTTCCCTTGGCCTTGACGGTCACGCGACCCGTGTGGTTGACCACCAGACCACCATCGGTCTGCCAGTCGGAGACGGTGACGTCCATGTCCGAGTTGTTCATCATCTCAACCTTGGAAGTGGTCTCGACACCAACCTTCAGGTCATTGAACGCGAAGTACATCGACGGTGTGAACGAGATCTCACGCTGCACGTCAGCTTTGAGCCAGAGATAACCGGTACGCACGTTCGTGTCAGCTCCGTTCGGTATGGCCTTGCCGCTTGCCCGGAATTCCTTCAGCGCCTCGTTGCCAGCCAGATCAGCCCAAGAAAGTGTGATGCTCTTGGTCAGCGAGCCGGACTGAGTTGGAGAAATGTTCAGCTTTACCTTCATGGTGCTGACCTCTCCCGGCTTGAGATCGTACTTATCAGGATCGGTCTTGGTGCATCCACAACCCGGCCGTACCTCGGTGATGCGAACGGCACGATCGCCTGTGTTCTTCATTTGAATGGTCGCTTCGAGGTGACCCTCTTTAGGAGGCTTTACGTTACCCCAGTCGTAGGTATCGCCACCAACGACTTCGAGTTTTGCCTGAGCAGATGCCGACACCGCGGCAAAAACGACGACAGCCAGACTGAGCAGTAAGCGGTTGAGCATGGTGAAAACTCCAAACAAATAATGTGTTGCAGGATGAGCGAGTTTGACGATCAATTCGCAAATATAGTATCGGCGATGCTATCGCCCCTTCATCAGACGCACGCCCAGTCCAACGTCAAAGACCCGCCACGGATGGACCGCCGAGAGACTCGTCAAAGTGTATCCAATCTGCAGACGGGGCTCGAGATAATACCCAAAGGCAAGGGGCACGTCATAGCCCACAGCCAGATAGGGCTCAAGCACCAGCGAGGAGGCATCATCAAGCCCGGATGTGGGCAGCGACTGTTCTGCTGTACCGTCAATGAAGTCGGCACCGACGGGACCGACGATCACCTCGCGGTTTGTGACGCTGGCCGACATCCGGACGTTTGCGCTCAGTCCGGCCATCAGCATGATCATCGACGAGCCCATACGCTGACGGAACTCGCCACTAAGCTGCAGATACGTCAGGTTGGCATCCATCATGTACCGAGTCTGAAGGGGCTGACCGTTACTACGGGGGTACGACTGCACGCCCGACTCAAACCCGGCGGACTGGCGGCTAAGTCCTATGCGAACGGCAACGGCCTGCCTCGAGGCAAACCAGTACTCACCGAGGACTCCAATAATGAGCGGCACGGCGCTGCCGCCGGAGTATGTGCAGCACGGATCGGCAATGTCATTCTCGAGATACGGAAGGTCACCCGAGTGCATGGCAAGCCCCGTTCCAGCCTCGAGTCCGAAGAAGGTTCTCGGCGCTTCATACGGACGCCGCAGCGTCGGTTGCCAGTCAAAGCCCTGCGCACCGGCCTCCGAGGCCAGTACCAGCACGCAGACGATGGTCGCAAGACGTTTCATCGCTGCACCAGCAGAGGAATCGTCTGCACACCATCGTTAATGCGCACCACAACAGCATAGGCCGCCGGTGGAAGCATTGAGACATCGATCGATGCGGTGCTGATATCGGAAGCACAGTCCAGGTAGATCGTCTGGTAGCAAGAGCGTCCAAGTGCGTCAAGCACGTCTACAGTAGCTACACTTGCCGGCCGCGCCACGATGGCAACAGTGGCAGCATCCTCGGCAGGATTCGGAAGAACACCGGCACGAAAGGTCCGAAGCCCACCGATAACGGTCTTGTAGGACAGTCCGCAGACGGAGTCGATGCCTAGACGTCCGGCACGTACTCGCAGGGGCAAGAGATCCGGACACGCCCCCAGACCAATTGAACTGGTGTCGGCATCGATCAGGATGCGTGTCGTGGCAGAGTCGCCAAGATAGAGCCGCATACGCAGGATCACGAGCGTATCACGATCGGACATGCCCGCATCGTCTCGAATCGTGATCACGGCACCTCGTGTTAGGGGCTCTATTGATGCTAGCGAATTTTCACAAGCCGTGGATCGCTGAACAATCTCGGCGATGTCCGCAATGGACCTGTTGTAATCAAGCACCAGTCGTGTACGCTGCATTCCAAAAGCCGAGCCGGATTTCAACGTCACGGGCAGATCAACCAAGGATCCGGGGCGCCCCCTGACATCGGCTGGGAGTGCCAGCGCTAGCGTGTCGGCAGCAAGCGCGGTTGCAGAAAAGGAAATGGGGCGGATGGACTCGTCACCAGTAAGATGAACCGTCAGCTCACCGCTAAAACGTCCGGCAACTACCGGCGAAAAAACACACCGCAGACTGCGCGAAGCGCCCGCAGGCAGCACAAAAGACTGGGGCGTAACGCTGATACCTGAACCGGACGGAGAGACGCCGATCGAGTCGATGCGCAGCTCGACTGACCCAGTATTGACAACGTCAAACTCCGTGGTTGACTGGTCGGAACAATTGGCTGCCACCACCACGGGCCCGAGGGAAAGTGGCTCGGCAGCAACCCGCAGAGCCGATCGAGTGCGGACTACGACGAACAGTGACCGACGTACGGCCGCATCCGGAACGTCTCCGAAACCGCGCCGGGCAATGTCCGTGATCAGATCAATACGTGCGGAAAACTCGCCCTGCCGAGCCGGCTTCAGACGGACAAGCATGGTATCAACACGCCCAACGCTCAACGCACGGACAGGGTTGATAACAGTGCACGTGCCCTGTCCAAGCTGCGATGTGATCCTGATAGAGTCCACGTGAACATCGGCATTGCCGGCATTGCTCAGGAGAATGGCTACGTCAAGAGTGGACCCGACGGCCAGCTCGTCAACACGGATGGTGTCCGGCAAAGCAACAACAACCGGGGGGCCACCACCGAGAGAAGCAGCACCGGCAATGTCGATCTGCTGCTCTACGCCAAAACCGGAGATCTTCGTCACCACGTTCGTGTCGCGGAAATTATCCGTATTGACATACTGAATCTCAAAGTCAGCACTGTCGCGGCCACGGTCACGCGGACCATACGACACCCGCCAGTCGATGGTGCCACGTTCGGCGAATTCTACGCTCGGAAAGGTATCGACGAGGATCTCCTTCGGACCCAACGCCGGAGTGCGCAGCAGCAGGCGCTGCGATGAAGCCGAAAAACGTACCGGCAGAAGATTCTGCACGGTGTAGGTGGCCCTTCGAGGCACCACGGTGCCGACGTACACACTGTCAAAACGCAGCTGTTTCTGCACCGTTCCGAGGACGTTGCCGGTCTTGAGTCCGCGCAGGATCAGCACCTTCTGCTGCAGTGGACGCAGCGACGGTGGTCGCACGACGTCAAGTACCAGACGCACCTCAGCAACAGAGTCCGCCGGAAAGAAGGCTACATCGGCACGGTAGCTGACGTTGAGCAATCGGGTGGTCTGCGCAGCGACATCTTCGTTAGTGAAAAGTCCCTCAAACTCATTGACCACCGGAGACTGCTGACCGTCGATGTCCGTGCGCGACGGGATGATGCGGATGGTCGAATCGGTCGCGTTACGAACCGTGAAGGACCGCGTAAGGGGCCTGTTGAACGTCGTAACCCCAAACACGATCACCGTGTCGGACTTATTGGCTTCGTCGATGTAGATCTCAACCTGCGCCTGCACCCGGCACACGCCAAGCACAAGTGCAGCAACCAGGATCATCCATTGGCGCATCGATGCACCGGCCGTCTCACAGCCCGATCCAAGAGCGGTAGACCGCAAGGAGCTGTGATGTGAAAAAGCCCAGCACAATGCTGGCAGCAGCCGTGACGACCAGCGTGATGCCGGCTATGCCAGGACGGCTTGGCTCGTGTGTTCCCTGAGCGTCAGTGAAATACATCTTGACGATCAGGCCCAGGTAGAAATAGGCACTGACAAGCGACGAGAGAACCGCCACGAGCGTCAGCCATAGATACCCAGACTCAATTGCCGAAACAAACAGCAGATACTTACCGAAGAAGCCGGCAAGGGGCGGGATGCCTGCAAGAGCGAACATGAAGACGGCCATGACAAAGGCCAGAACGGGTTCGCGTTTGGCCAGTCCTGCGTAGTCGCTGATCTGGAGATACTGCTCGTTGCCGCGCTCAAGAATACCAACGACGACGAAGGCTCCTAGCTGCATGAACATATACGAGGTAACGTAGAACACGACGGCAAACGATCCGTCAGCACTGTTGGCCACGATGCCCATAAGTAGATACCCGGCGTGGGCCACTGATGAATACGCCAGCATGCGCTTGACGTTCGTTTGGGCAATGGCCGTGATGTTGCCTATCAACATTGTAACGGCAGAGACCACTGCAAGCATATTCTGCAACTTCGGTGTAAGCTCATAGCCATGCGGCATCAGAGCGCTGAAGACGGTAATGAACGAAGCGAAGGCCGCTGCCTTGCCGGCGGTGCTCATAAAGGCAGTAACGACCGAAGGAGCCCCTTCGTAGACGTCCGGAGCCCATTGGTGGAACGGGAACGCTGCTACCTTGAAGCCGAGGGCGACGGCCATGAGAACCGCGCCGATGGCCAGCAGTGACGGAAAATTGACCGCTCCATCGTTAATACGCGTTGCGATGACGTCAAATTGCAGTGAGCCTGTAGCACCGTAGATCAGCGACATACCATAAACGAGAAAGCCCGAGGCAAAGGCACCAAGCAGGAAGTACTTGAGTCCAGCCTCAATGCTACGGATGTTTGTCCGCAGAAACCCGGCCATCACATAGAACGAGATCGACATGAGCTCGATGCCCACGAACAGCACCAGCAGATTGTTGGAGTGGGCCATGAACATCATGCCCGCCACGGCAGACACGAGCAAAGTATAGAACTCGTCCAGCTCGGCCTTCTCGCGCTCGAGATACGGCCGCGCGGCCAGCATCGTCATGATGCCGGCACCGCAGAATAGCACGTCGAAGTAGTTAGCAAAGCCCCCTACCGTGATCATGCCGTCAAAGGCAATGGCCTTGTGTCCGGCAGTGATGATGGCCAGCAGGGCCGTTCCCGTGAGTGTGGCCAGATAGTAGCCGAAGATCAGCCGCGTGTTGTCCCGCACAAAGGCCTGAATGGCAATGCCCACGGCTCCGAGGGCAAGCCAAATGACGATCAGCGGAAGTGAGCCAAAGATGTCGATGTTCATGAAGGGATCCTTGATGCCACGATCAGGGGTGCGAGTTCATGGAATGGTGACCATCGGCGTGCGGAGCAGATGTAATGATGGTCGGAGCCGACGTTGACGGATTCTGCACCCAGCGGACAACGGCCTGCACGCTGTTCTCCGAGAAGTTCATCAGCGGTCCGGGATGCACACCAATCCATATCGCAAGAAGAGCCAGCGGAACGAGCTGCCAGTACTCGCTGCGGTTGAGGTCACGCAGGTGATGATTCTCGGCGTTATCGTTGGTACCGAACATCACGCGCTGGAACATCCACAGTAGATAGACGGCGGCAAAGATCACGCCGCTGGCACTGACGATGGCAAAGGCCCAGTTGTTGAGGACGGGGCTCTTGAAGGCGCCCAGAAGCGTTAGAAACTCACCGACGAATCCGTTCAGGCCGGGCAGACCGACCGAAGCAAACATGGCGATGGCAAAGAGGACGGCAAAGCGCGGCATGACCTTGGTGATGCCGCCGTAGTCGGCGATCTCACGCGTGTGACGGCGCTCATAGAGTACGCCGACGCACAAGAACAACATCGGCGTCGAGATACCGTGGTTGACCATCTGCAGGACAGCCCCCTGAACACCTTCGGTGGTTACCGAGAAGATGCCCAGTACCACAAAACCAAGGTGACTGACCGATGAGTAGGCCACAAGCTTCTTGATGTCGGTCTGCACCATGGCCACCAGAGCGCCATAGACAATGCCGATCACGGCAAACACGCTGATCAGATGTGCGAAATGCACCGAGGACTGCGGGAAGAGCCCGAGATTGAAGCGGATAAGACCATACGTGCCGAGCTTGAGCAATACACCGGCCAGGATAACCGATCCGGCCGTAGGGGCCTGCACGTGAGCATCCGGCAGCCATGTGTGCAGCGGGAACAGCGGCACCTTGATAAGGAACGAGATCGCAAAGGCCCAGAACAGCAGCTGCTGTTTGTCAAGGGCGATCTGCGAGCCGATCAACTGAAGCTTGGTAAGATCGGCCGTGAAGCCGTGTCCGGCCCACTGCGATTCCAGACCCAGCCAGACGATGGCCACAAGCATCAGGAGCGAGCCGACCAATGTGTACAGGAAGAACTTGATCGCGGCGTAGATACGATCCTTGCCACCCCAGATACCGATGATGAAGTACATCGGTATAAGGATCAGTTCCCAGAACACATAGAAGGTGAAGGTGTCCCATGCCATGAAGACGCCCGTCATGCCGAACTGCAGTAGAAGCATCAGAGCGTAGTACTCCTTGATGCTTTTTGAGATCGAGTTGTAGGACGCCAGCAGGGCGATCGGCATTATCAGCGCCGTCAGCAGCACTAGCGGCAGGGCAATGCCGTCAACTCCGAGACGAAATCCGGCATCAAGAGAGGCGATCCACGGCTGATTGATCACAAACTGCAGGGCCGGATTCGAGGCGTCGAACTCCGGGATCATCAGTAGCGACAGCAGGAAGGTGACACACGAGAACACCATAGCCGTACGCTTGATGGCCGTCGTCTGATCGCGATGGATGAACAGAATGGCGATCGCTCCGAGGAGCGGACCGAACAATGTTGCGAGCAGAGCTGACACGCCCATACGCTGTAGGTTCCGTCTGTAGTGTCACTTACCGTTTCGAGGCCGCAATATAGCAAACGGCCCGCCTCGGCGGGACCATAAACCGTGGCCGCCGATGCGTAGGTTTGCAGTCCATGAGTACATCCTCACGATCGACCCTGATGTTCGTCGGACTTGGCAATCCCGGTTCGCAGTATGCAGACACCCGACATAACATCGGCTTCATGGTGGTGGATGCCTTTATCAAAGCGGCCGAAGAATCCTGGACAAATGCTTCGTCACTCTACGACGAGGCCCGACTGCGCTACGCCGGCATCGAACTGGTGGTGATAAAGCCCCTTACCTACATGAATCTTTCGGGTAAGGCAGTGGCCAAACGCAGTCGCGAACTGGGCATCTCCCCAACGCGTGTGGTAGTCATTACCGATGAATACAATTTTCCGGTTGGCAAGCTGCACCTTAAGCAAGGGGGCTCCTCGGGCGGACATAATGGCATTGCCTCGGTGATCGACGAACTGGAGACGGCAAATTTCTGGCGTCTTCGCTGCGGAATCGACCGCAAGTTCGGTCCGGGTGAGCTGGTGGACTACGTCCTGGCACCCTTTGATGCGAGCCAGAGCGACGAGCTGGGCAGAATGATCGAGCGCGGTTGCGAGACCATACGGCAGATCGCCAAAGTGGGCCCGGCGCTGGCCATGCAGAAGGTCAACACCCCCGGAACCGGGGCGCGGGGCTGATCAGTTCGCCTCGGGACGCAGATAGCCGTCGTTGCGGATCACCCGATGGATCGCATCAGCCTTGGTCACGGCCGGCATCACGTCCTTGTAATGCTCACGCAGCAGAATCAGACGCGTATTCTCGTCCTGGATCTCCAGTAGCATCTGACGCTGCACGGGCGTCAGCCCGGCCTTTGGTGCCATGTCGAATGACGGCGACTCGGACAGATCGTCCAGGGTAAGCGTCTGCGCAGATAGACCATACACCATGGTCACGATGCGATTATAACTCTCGAGCACCTCGTCGAGAAGTGCCTGGTCGCATCCGTCGGTGGTGTCGAGATATTCCTCCACGTTGCCCACTGTGTAGAGTGACTCCGACGGAACGATCTCAACAAGCCGGTACCGCCGCAGTCCCTCGACCACGATGTCCATGCGTCCGTCCGGATGCTTCTCGGTCACATCAACGACAATAGCAGAACATCCCACCGGGTGCAAGCGCCCCTCCTCGATAAGGTTGATCCCAAACTCCGAACCCCGCTCAAGGCACTCATTGATGAGTGCCCTGTAGCGAGGCTCGAAGATGTGAAGGGGCAATCGAACCTCGGGAAAGAGCACGAGGTTCAAAGGAAACAATCCAAGGGTCATCGACGGAGCTTGAGATACCGTTCGTTGATCCTACCCCAGTGAAGATTATTCAGGAAGGCATCGATGTAGCCGGCACGTCCCGGCCCGCTCTTGTGGTAGTAGGCATGCTCGAACACGTCACATGCTACAAGAGGAATTCCGCCCCAGATGGCTCCGTAGTGGTGCTCATCGACCAGGACGTTCAGTAGTCGGCCGGAATAGAGCGAATCGATGCATAGAACGCCCCATCCCGAGAGCTTGGCTGCCAGAGCCGATGCCTTGAAGTCAGCCTTCCACGCGTCGAACGAGCCATACTCCTGCTCAATGGCAGCTAGGATGTCGGCACCCTTTGATGGATCTCCGTCGCCACCCATGACCTCCCAATAGACGTCATGCAGCACGGTGCCGGCGTGGTTCCAGGTAAAGCGACGCTTGAGTTCACCGACGTCGCTCCAGTTACCATTCGCAGCTGAGCGGTCCGCACCCTCAAGTCCGGCTTCAATCTTGTTGAGAAACGTCACGTACCCCTTGTGGTGCGTGTTGTAGTGCCAGTCGGTGGTCTCAGGCGAGATCACGTCCTTGAGCAGTTCCTTTGCTTCCTCGTCACTGTAAGGACGAGGGTTGAATTTCCATTCGTAGGCCATGGGTACCTCGGATGCAGTTGGTTGTGAAAATGATCTGTCTGTTGCGGCTCAGACGCCAAAGCTGCTGCCGCAGCCGCACGTCTTGGTAGCATTGGGGTTGTTGAAGGTGAACCCCTTCCCCATCAGGCCGTCGCTGAAGTCCAGCGTCATGCTCATGAGATAGAACATGCTCTTTGCATCGATGAAGATGCGCACGCCGTCAGCCTCAAGCACGAGGTCGGTCTCCTTCGTGGCGGCATCGAAGCCGAGCGTGTAAGACATGCCCGAGCAGCCCCCTCCCTTGACGCCGAGCCGCAGCCCGTAGTCGTCGGCGATGCCGTTCTGCTGCTTGATCTTCTTAACCTCGCTCAAGGCCTTCATCGTTACGATGATGTTGTCATCATCATTTGTTCCGCTGACCCCGGTCGGGATCGAAACAACATCGGCGCCGATCATTGCAACGCTCATATAACCTCCAATTGTACGAGTTCACGAGGAGCGGCCAGTTCGGCAATGCTCATCGATCGAAATGTTTCCTGAATGCGCTCCTGCAGCTTTCCGAGCGGTTCCTTGATGGTGCAGGTATGTTCGGCACTGCACGCTGAGTGGTCCGTGCTCTGACAGTCTACCAGGGCCGCAGAGCCCCCTTCCATGACGGAGATCACCTCGGAGACGCTGATACTCACGGCCGGACGTGCCAGCGTGTAGCCACCGGTGCTTCCTGCAAACGAGCGGATCAATCCATGGCGCGCTAGCTGCTGAAGCACCTTGGCAACCAAGGCCTGTGATATGTCGTAATGCAGAGCCACATCCTTTGCCGAGACGATGTTCTCGGGCCGGGATGCCATGTCCTGCATGGCCAGAAGGGCGTATTCGATGCGCTTGGAAAGGCGGACCATAACCTTTTACTGATCGTAATCGACAAGACACCCGTCCGAGGTTGGATGGGCCTGACAGGTGAGGATATAACCGTCGGCGATCTCGTCGTCCGAGAGCGCTTCGCGCTCGTCCATGATGGCCGTACCTGAGACCAGCCGTGCCCGGCATGTGCAGCAGGCTCCGATCTGGCAGGCATACGGAGGGTCGAGGTTGGCCCTTTGCGCTGCGGCCAGAATTGTCTCGTCAGGCTGAACCGTGAACACGGTATCCTGACCATACAGGCGCACCGTGACGCTGCGGGCAACGAGTTCTGATGATTGCTGCGACGATTCCATGCCTTACTCGGTTGTTGATGATGGGGCTGTTGACGAAAATGACTCGAAATGAATGTGCTCTGAGGTAATGCCGAGAACTTCGAGAGAAGCACTGACGGCGTCGATCATCGCCGGGGGACCACACAGCAATACCTCGGTCGAAGGATCACGCAGAACCGAGGCCGGAAGCACAGAGGACAGGAGTTCCACAGTTACACGGCCACTATGAACGCGCCCTGAGCTCAGGTGCTCGTCCGCACGAGCGGACTCAATGACATGCTCCACATCGAGACGTCCCGGCCAGGCGCACGCGAGCTCCGTGAGCTCCTCGGCAAACATGATCTCCTCGGTCGAATTGTTGGCGTCGATCAGAATGACGCGGCTGTTCGGTTCGGTGTTGACGACCGTCTTGGCGATTGATAGCAACGGAGCAATGCCACTGCCACCAGCCACGAGGATGATCGTGCGCCGGCTATCAGGTTGCGGAGCGATGCCGAACGCCCCTTTCGGCAATGAGACCTCGATCGTTGCACCAGTAACCAACAAGGACTGAACATGCCCGGCAACGGCAGATCCGTCGCTGCGCTTGACGGCGATGGTAAGGGGCTCAGAGACATCGGGACTGGAGCAGAGCGAATATGCCGGCTCTTCTACCCCGGCGTCGGTCTGCACTCGCAACCGGATGTATTGTCCGGCCCGGTACAAAAACTCCCGGCCAAGATGCTCCGGCACTCGTAGCTGAGCAGCACGGGCGCGTGGCGTGGTGTCCCACGCGCGCTCGATCAGAAGCCGATGAAAGATCCGTGACATGCTCAGTAGAGTCCGATGGAAAACAATGCTGCATCTGACATCATGGTCTTGTCCCACGGCGGATCAAACGTCAGTTCAAGTTGAACCGATTCGACGCCCTCAACGCCACGGGCAGCCTGCTCGACCTCCCGCGGAAGTGATTGCGCCGACGGACAATTGGGCGTGGTGAGCGTCATGAGAATGTGCACGCGCGAGTGCTCCTCGACGCGCACCTCGTAGATCAGACCAAGCTCATAGATGTTGATCGGGATCTCCGGATCGAAGACCGTCTTGATGGCCTCGATCACGCGGTCACGCAGACTCAGCTCCGGCAACGAAGCTATTCCGCCAGCGGTTGGTGTGGTTGGTGTCTCGGTCATGATGAGGTCCTCATGCTCAGGGCAACTGCGTAAAGCCTGATCTGTTTGAGCATACTGGCCAGGCCGCTTGACCGATTCTGAGAAAGGTGCTGTGCCAGACCCAGACGCTCAGAAATATCTTTTGGAGCGGCAAGGATCTCCTGCGGGGTGCGGTCCTGCATGATGCGGATGACAACCGCCACCAGCCCCTTGACGATCAGCGCATCACTGTCGGCGTGGAAATGGATGCGCCCGCCAACCAGTTCCGGGTACAGCCATACCCTGGACTGACATCCCTTGATGATGAAGTCGTCCGTGCGGCGCTCCTCGGGATATGGGCCAAGCTCCCGGCCCATGGCCATGATGGCCCCGAAGCGCTCCTCCCAGTCCGGCAGGGCTTCAAGCATGGCGCCGATCTCGTCGGTGGCCTCGGCGATGGTAGGATTAGTGGTCATTGCAGAAGCGTGATAACACGGTCGTAGGCATGGAAGAATCGGTCTATCTCGTCGTGCGAAGTGTAAACGGCCGCAGAAACCCGCACCGTACCATTCACGCCAAATCGCTGCGTCAGCGGCATGGTGCAGTGATGTCCGGTACGCACGGCAATGCCGTGTGAGTCTAGCATGATACCGAGATCCTGCGGGTGCACGCCATTGACGCTGAAACTGACGATGCCGGAGTGTCCCTGCTTGGTGCCATGAACACGCACCGAAGAACGAAGGCGAAGGCCTTCCACCAAGCGCTCGGTTAGCGAGGATTTGTGTGACAAGACACGTGACAGATCAAGTCGGTTGCGCCAGCGCAATGCGGTAGCCAGCCCGACGGCACCTTCGATATTGGGGGTGCCGGCTTCAAAGCGAAGCGGACCATCGGCATAGGTTGTCCGGTCGAACGTAACGTTGGTGATCATCGATCCCCCGCCCTGATACGGCGGCAGCACGGCAAGCAGGTCACGCCGGACATAGGCCACGCCGATTCCCATCGGACCGTACACTTTGTGCCCGGAGAACACCAGTGCGTCACATCCGATCGCGCGTACATCGATAGACATCGACGCTACACTCTGTGCTGCATCGATGATGGAGATGGCTCCGACGCTTCGCGCCATGGCGCAGAGTGCCTGCACGTTATTGGTCGTTCCGAGCGTGTTGGAAACGTGGACGCACGAGACGATCAGGGTCGAGGCATCTATAAGCTGGGATGCTCGCCCCATGTCAAGACCGCCATCATCCATAACGGGGATAACACGCAGCTCCACACCCGAGCGCTCACGCAGCATCTGCCACGGAACAATGTTGGCGTGGTGCTCCATCTCGGTCAATACAATGTTGCCATTGGCAAGGCGCGCGGCCAGATGCTGACCGATGCTCCAGGCCAGAAGGTTCAGCGACTCAGTGGTGCCGCGCGTGAAGATGATCTCGTCAGACTCGGCACCAAGACTTTCGGCTACCGTGCCACGGGCCTCCTCGTACATCGACGTCACTTCCGTTCCCAGAACATGTCCAGCGCGGTGTGCATTGGCATTGTGATGACGGTAGAACGAAACGATCGACTCGATCACCACCTCGGGCTTCTGCGTCGTGGCGGCGTTATCCAGGTACACCAACGGACGGTCGCCATGCACCATGCGCGAAAGAATGGGAAACTCCTCGCGCAGCAGAGCAACGTCAAGTGAGGGGGCCGATAGTTCCGGAGCGGACATCAGGACAGCAGTGCCTCGGTAGAAAGTTTGCGGGCGATGCGGCGCGTGAGCAGCGCGCGAAGTCCGTCAATGGTGATCTTTTCCACCACCTCTGTGATGAATGCGTAGGTAAGAAGAGCCTTTGCCGTGGCCCTATCGATTCCGCGCGAGCGGAAGTAGAAGATGGCTTCCTCATCAACCTGCCCCATCGTCGCCCCGTGTGAGCACTTGACGTCGTCAGCCCAGATCTCCAATTGAGGCTTGGCCTGCACCTGTGCTTTGGAGCTCAGCAGCAGCGTGTGGTTGGACTGGTAGGCGGTTGTCTTCTGTGCTTGCGGACGCACGTAGATCTTACCGTTAAAGACACCGGTGGAGCTGCCGTCGTAGATACCCTTGTAGAGCTCTTCGCTATGGCAGTGCGGCACCATGTGGTCAACAACAGTATGGTTGTCGGTGTATTCCTGCTCACCAAGCAGGCTTACTCCATAGAGGAAGCCCTGACTCGATGGCTCGCACAGGCGGATGGTCAGATCATTGCGCACAAAACGTCCACCGATGCTCAGTGCGTGCGAGGTAAAGGTCGCATCGCGATGCACGTCCGCCGTCACCGATGAAATGGAACGCGCAGTGTCAGAATCGTCGACGATCTTGCAGTAGCGGATGTGGGCCGAAGCGGCAACGGTGAACTCGGCCACCATGGCGTCGAGGACCGTAGCCTGTCCCGATGTATGATGCGACTGAACAATGTCGGCTTCCGCCCCCTCGTCAGCAATGACAAGCAGCCGCGGAGTTATCAGTGTCGGGGATTCTGCCGTGGTTTCGATCGAGATGTGGATCGGAATGTCCACACGGCATCCC
>JBEIIK010000038.1:0-18560 GCA_040380835.1 Ignavibacteria bacterium
ATCGCTTTCACGCACCGAGGGTGTTCGTGTTGGACGACGTGAGCGCATCGACCAGCTTCGTGTATCGGTGGACGGACTCGAGAAGCAGATCGATGTTACCGATGCAGCCCTTCGTGAGGTTAAAGACGAGCTAGCCGGCATCGACCTGCGCCGCCTTGGAGACGAAGTGCGCAAGATGGCTCTGCTGCGAAACGATCGGCAGCAGCGCATTGATGCCATGCGCACGCGCATCGAAGATGTGCATGCTCAGCAAGGGGCTTTGCGGTCCGAACTCGACGGTCTGCAAACCGAACTTGACGGGCAGTCGGCCGAGTTGACGTCAGCCGAACTGGCCGTTGCCGATGCGCGATCGCAGACCGAAGAGGTCGAGCAGGTTTTAGGGCGTGCCTCTGTGGCGATGACCGACCGTGAGCGCGAGTATAGTGAGCATGTAACCCAGCTGCGCCACCTTGAGCTCCAGCGGGTGCGTTTGCAGGGAGAGCTCCAGACGCTCAGGTCCGATGAAGGACGCCTGACCAACCAGTCACTGACGATCGAGCAGCGTCGCGAGCAGCGTGATACCGAGCGTAATGATCTGCAGAGACAGCTTGCGGGTCTGGTCGAAGACCGTCAGGAGCGTGAACTTGAAGCCTCGAATGTTTCAGCGCGTCTGACGCAAGCCAAATCGGCACGTGAATCGCTCGATCTACAAGTGCGCGAATGCTCGGCAGCCGTTACGGCCGTCGCAGAAGAACTGCGTCAGCTGCGTAAGACCCTCGAGGGAATCGTCACCGAGCAGTACGATGCCGATGTGCGTCTCAACGAGGTCAAGATCCGCATGGAATCGCACGTGCGCAGGGCACAGGAGGAACTTGATATTGAAGTGCCTGATGAACCTGTTCGCCCGGAAACGGAAGAATCGCTCGAGGACATCCGCTTGCAGGTGCAGGAACTTCGTCGGCGTCTGACATCGATGGGCAATGTCAACTTCCTAGCACTCGAAGAGCACGATCGTGAAAACCAGCGATTGCAGTTTCTAACGCAACAACTGGCCGATCTGACTGAGAGTGAGCGTACACTTAACGCTACCATCGCCGAGATCAACGAAACCGCACGTTTGAAGTTCACGGCAACCTTTGAGCAGATACGTCAGAACTTTTCGACGCTTTTCAAGATGCTCTTCAGCGAGGACGATGAGGCCGATCTGCAGATGATCGAATCCGAGGACGGTGACCCGCTGGAGTGTACCATCGACATCACTGCCAAGCCCCGTGGCAAGAGACCACACAGCATCGAAATGCTTTCAGGGGGCGAAAAGACGCTCACTGCGATCGCTCTGCTGTTTGGGATCTATCTCGTCAAGCCAAGCCCGTTCTGTATTCTGGACGAGGTGGACGCGCCGCTTGATGACGCCAACATTGACCGGTATCTGAAGATCATCCGAAAGTTCTCGGAGAACACCCAGTTCATGATGATCACTCACAATAAACGGACCATGGAAGCGGCTGATACGCTCTACGGCGTGACGATGGAAGAGCCAGCCGTTTCAAAGGTTGTTTCTGTTCAGCTAACCGGTAAGACGGCGGCGTAACTATTTTCGAATCCTACTCAGAACGACGCAATAACTGCGGAGAATGCCATGCGCACAACCATCGCAACCCTGATCATCGGCATGCTAGTCTCGGCTCTGCCGGCCCAGGCTCAGGACCCTGAACCGCAGCCAATCATTCTTACGGAGTTTACGACGGCCTCGATCGTGAAAGTCTATGCCACTATCGAAAAGACGATGGCAGAAGTAGGATGCCCGAAGGCGCAGGCCTACACCAAACCCGACGAAACTCTTGACGAAGGTCCAATGAAGGGTAAATGGGTCTCCGAGTACTGTATGCTCCAAGAGGGAACGGACTCAGTCAAGGCATACATCAAGGAGTATTCGGAACTGCCGCGCATCCGCGGTGGAATATGGACCACATGCCGCGTGCAGTATACCTTCAACATCAAAGAAGTTGAAGACGGCAAGGTTAAGATCATCCTGCGCGCTCAGATGTCGGGTTTTGAGGAGTTCATCACCGCTGCCACGCACTTCTGGCCGTCCAATGGTATGCTCGAGCGGGACATGATGGCACGTCTTCTCAAGAACCTGGCAGCTGGCAACAACTAGTCTCCCTGCGAGCCCCCTTCGGGTGATATCTCATACTGGGCGACCTTGATGTCAAAGGTTGTGCCCGGCGCATAGTGCTTTTCCAGTGCCTCGTCCAGAGCCTTTTCTACGCGCACCGTGGCCCAGCATCCTCCGTGGAATTTCACGACTTCGGCCGTGTATAGCGGCCGACCTTGCATGGCCACCGTGTAGCGGTTACCCGGTGTGAATTCCTGGACCGGCACTTTGTCGTGTTCGATCTTCATGATAGCGTCTCGCAGAGTTCTCTGTGAAGAATGCGCACCACATCCGGTGCTGAGTGGGCAACGACGACGATCGACGTTGCCTGGTCGTGTGCGAAAGTTCGGACGTCGATCGCGTCGCTTCCAGGTGTCGCCCCCAGTTCGTTGATTACTCTGCACGCTGCACTCAGGGCCCTGTCTAGCGGGGTGAAGAGAAGATTAACGCTGGTTCGTTGTTCTGCTTCCATGGTCGCTATCATCGGGCCGCTTCTGGCCGGCGCACCGTCGATGATCGTTCCCGATGAGTCCGGATCGGCCGCATGGGCCACGCGCATAGCTATGCCTGCACGTCGGGCGGGTTCGATCATAGTGGGGTAGAGAAGCTTCAGTCCGTAGGTAGCTGCAATCCGTGCCTGGTCGTAATGCAGATGTCGGATCGGAAGAGTCGTTGCAACAATCGACGGGTCGGCTGTGCGCACTCCGTCAACATCAGTCCAGATTGTCACGTCCGTAGCGCCAAGGCAGGAAGCCAGCAGTGAGGCTGTGAGATTCGATGATTCGCGTCCCATCGTGGTTGTTTCCCCGTGCTCGGAGCAGGCCACAAAACCCTGCGTGACCGTGACAAGGGCCTGACGAGCCTGATCCAGTACGTGCCGTACGCGGTGCCGTGTTGCTTGATACAAGGGGCTTGCATGTCCGAACACGCTGTTCGTAACGATCACTGAGCGTGCATCTACCTCGCGAGTGTCCACTCCCGCATCGCGCAGGCTTGCTGTGGCAATGCTGCGGGCAAGATCTTCACCCAGGGCCATCACCCGGTCAAGCGTGCGTACCGAGCACTGCCGTGTAAGTGCCACGCTCGTAATGAGCTGCTGTCCTTGCCGCACGTGTTGCTCAAGTGTGTGCTGGAGCACGCGCCTCTGGTGCTCGCTTTCGATGACCGCCTCAGCCAGCTCAAGATGATCATCCAGAAGACCGTCCAAGATATCGTTAGCGCGCTTGCCAGCCCCCTTCGAAGCGACATCTGCGGCATCTGCAAGGATTCGGGTCGTTGATCCGATAGCACTCACAACCACCACGCACGGCTGGTTTCCCAGCCGGGAGATGATCGAGATCATGGAGCGAAACCCCTCGGGAGTCCGCAGTACTGCGCCGCCAAACTTCTGCACCGTCATGGCCGCCAAAATAGCATCTGCGCAAGTTCCTAGGTCTTGATGCATCACACACTTGCACAGAATCAGTCATCACCGTAACTTTGTGGCTCGTTTTACGCGAACATTCACTCCGTGCAGCGGAGAAAAATCTCATGGCAAAGCAGCAAACATTCGGTGACAAGGGCAAGAAAAAGGCCGCGGACACCAAGATCAGCGTCAAGGTCATCAAGGGCTTCCGCTCCGACAAGGGTACGATCAAGTACATGGAGCGTTTTGTCAAGGTTGATGACATTGGCCAGGTCGATAAGATCGATTTCTCGAGGTAAGCAATGAAAAAGGGTATCCATCCCGCATACAAGACCATCGACATCTTGATGACCGATGGTTCGACGTTCAAGACGCGCTCGTGCTACAAGGGCGAAAAGATGGTTTTGGAAATTGACTCCAAGTCGCACCCGTTCTACACGGGACGGCAGATGCTGATCGACACGGCAGGCCGTGTTGACCGCTTCAAAAAGCGTATGGAGAAGACCAAGGCCGTGCGCGACGCCAAGGGCCAGGGCAAGTAACAAGGAGACATCAACGTGGCAATGCCAACAGCACCAAATCCGAACACGATCAATTCGCCGTTCCGCCAGAAGCGGAATCAGCCTAAGAAGCGCACAAATCCGCTGAAGAAGTCGCGCATGATCGACTATCTTGATCCGAAGTTCCTGGGCCGTTTCACTAACGATCAGGGCAAGATCCTTCCACGTCGCATCACGGGCGTTACGGCTCTGCAGCAGCGTCGTCTGTCGCGTGCCATCAAGTATGCGCGCCATCTGGCACTTCTGCCATTCGTGGCTCAGGATACACGTTAAGGACATTTTTTGCGGTGCAAGAAGCGGTAATGGGCCATACGCCTGTGTTCCGCCAAAGCACACACTGGGGCGTCGCCAAGCGGTAAGGCAGCGGGTTTTGGTCCCGCCATGCGTAGGTTCGAATCCTGCCGCCCCAGCTCACGATCACTAGTCGGAACTCATCGTACGTGAACTCGGACGTCAAGATCGTTGCCGGAAGATCCAACCCAGAGTTTGCTCTGAAGATAGCCCGTGCAATGAATCGCGAATTATCGCAAGTTGCCATCCGCAACTTCAGCGACGGCGAGATCTGGGTTAAGTACGAAGAGAATGTCCGCGGAGTCGACCTCTACATCGTCCAGTCAACATTTGCCCCCTCGGACAATCTACTGGAACTGCTGATGTTGATCGACGCGGCCAAGCGTGCTTCGGCGCGTCGCATCACGGCTGTGATCCCGTACTTTGGATATGCGCGTCAGGACCGGAAGGATCAACCCCGGGTGGCCATCACGGCCAAACTGGTTGCCAACCTGCTTGTGCAGGCCGGAGCCAACCGGATCATCACGATGGACCTGCACACGCCTCAGCTTCAGGGTTTTTTCGACATTCCGCTAGATCACCTGTATGCCTCAAGCGTTACCGTTAAGGCGTTGCAAGGACTAGACCTTACAAACTTGGCGGTGGCGGCCCCGGATGTCGGTGGCGTCAAGCAGGCACGGGCCTACGCCAAGATGCTCGGTGATGCCGATCTCGTGGTTGTTGATAAGCGCCGCCCCAAGCACAATGTTGCCGAAGTGATGAATATCATCGGTGAGGTGCAAGGCAAGAATGTGGTGATCGTTGACGATCTCATCGACACGGGCAGCACGTTCGTACAGTGCGCCGAAGCACTCAAGCGGCAGGGGGCGAACCAGATCATCGGGGTGATCACGCACCCGGTGTTTTCAGGCTCAGCGGTGCAGAAGATCGGGGCAAGCGACGCGCTGACGAAGCTCTACGTTACGGATACGATACCGTTGCGTGAGCAGAACGAGAAAATTGAAACCCTAAGCGTGTCGGGACTGTTTGCCGAAGCGATCAACCGAACGCACGACAACCTATCGATCAGTTCATTGTTCGAAAAGAACCAGGGCTGAGCGGCCAAAACCAGTTGATTAGAAACGCATCCTAAAGGATTCCCAATGAGCCAGGTCACACTTTCAGCAGAACTTCGCACGCCAGGCGTTGCCGAAGCAAAGAGACTCCGCGCAAACGACCGCGTGCCGGGCGTTTACTACACGAACGGTGAAGCCGCTGTCCATTTCTCGGTCTCAAATCTTGCCCTCCGTCCGGTTGTATATACCTCCAAGGCACAGGCAGTGCGACTGACGATTGACGGTCAGGAACGTCTGAGCATCCTCAAGGATGTTTCCTTCGACCCGATCTCGGATAAGATCCTGCACTTTGACCTGCTTGGAGTTCGCGAGGGCGAGCCAATTATTGTCAAGGTTCCGGTGCATGTGACGGGCCTTGCGATCGGTGTGCGCGAAGGGGGCACACTTGAGCATGCCCTGCACAAGACCTCGATCAAGGTCGATCCGGCAAACATCCCGACACACATAGATGTTGATGTGTCGCAGCTCGGCAAGGGTCAGAATATTCACATCTCTGACCTTAGCGTTCCAGGCGTGGAGTTCCAAGAGCGCCCAGGCACCCTGGTCGCCGCATGCCACGCTCCAAAGGTCGTTGCCGTTGAAGAGACTGCAGCTCCGACGAAGAAGAAGAAGTAAGTACGGAAGTACGGAAGTATGGAAGCACGACGGCACAATGCTTCCTGCGCAAGCAGGCATCCATGTATTGCCCTGCAAGGCGAGCGAACCACAAAAGAGCATCAAACAGAAGGGCGAGACGTTGTCTCGCCCTTCTGTCTTGTTTGCAGACTGTCGCGTGCCCACATTTTCCAGGGATCGAAGCCGTGTGCTGTCATAAAGCACTGACCGCAGGCTTGATGCTCGAAATTCTAGTTGCGTACTAGTAATCAGTAATCAGTAATCAGTAATCAGTAATCATTCATTTCTCCACCCATCGACCATCGGTTCTGATGATGTCGATGAGGGAGTCCACTGCACCGGCTGAGGGGATGTTGCGCTGAACGATTTCCTGTCCGCGGTACAGGGTGATGCGGTCCGGTCCAGAGCCGACGTAGCCGTAGTCGGCGTCGGCCATTTCGCCGGGACCATTCACGATGCATCCCATGATGCCGATCTTGACGCCCTTGAGGTGGTCCGTGTGGGAACGGATCATTGCCGTTGTTTCCTGCAGGTCAAACAATGTGCGGCCGCAGGACGGACAGCTGATGTACTCGGTCTTAGTCATCCGCGTGCGCGCGGCCTGTAGGATCCCAAAGGCCGTTCGGACGGATGTTGCAGTGTCGAGCCCCTTATCAGAGGACAGCGTCATCATGATGGCATCGCCAAAGCCTTCGACGAGTACCCCCCCGACGTCGGTCGATGCGTCAAGGATGCCGTCGTCGATGGTAGGGGTAATGGCATGGTATTCAAGGATCACCGGCATGTGCACGTGCGCAGCAAGGATGCGGTCTGCACAATCGCGCATGGTGCTAAAGAAAACTGATGATGTGCTGCCGATCAAAAGCACCACACTGGCATTTTCGGCAAGTTCGTTCAGAACGTCGCCGGTGAGTTCATCTGATGTGCACCGCACGACGTTCATCACCGTGTGGCGTGTTTCAGTGCTGCGAAACTCGCTGATCGTGAATACCGGCACGCAAAAGAAATGATCGTCCTGGGCGAGCCATGCTGAGACGTCGAGAAGCTGACGCGTGCCCACGGGAGCCATAAAGGGCAAGGGGGCTGACCCCATGTATAGGAACTCAGCCGCCTGATCAGAGGTAGACCACTTATCACTTAAAGCATCGTACACATGACCAACGTCGGCTAGGTCTTCCATGCGTGCTACTGGGACGGATCGAAGATCTGCCACTACGCGCGGGACATTGTCATGACCGATCACGGCTACGGCATGGGTCTGACGTCGGTGATAACTGTAGGGCGATCTCATTGAGCATACCTCCGGATGAGCGCACGGGCAACGGGGATCTCGGCCTCGGGCTCTTCGGTGAGCGACACCCGGACGGTGTCGCCTAGACCATCGGCAAGCAGTGTTCCAATGCCAAGGGCGCTCTTGATGCGCCCGTCCTCGCCGTCGCCTGCCTCCGTTACACCTAGGTGCAATGGGTAGGGCTTCATGTTCTGCTCCTTGAGCGTGGCAACAAGCAGACGGTAGGCATGGATCATCACGATCGGGTTGCTGGACTTCATCGACAGGACGATGTTGTCGAAGCCTTCGTCGTCGGCAATGCGAAGAAACTCCAGGGCCGACTCAACCATGCCGTGTGGACTGTCTCCATAGCGACTCATGATGCGATCCGACAGCGACCCATGGTTGGTGCCAATGCGTATCGCCGTGCCATGCTCTTTGCAGATCTTCACGAGCGGCACAAACCGATCGCGGATGCGCTCAAGTTCTTCGGCATACTGCGCGTCGGTGTACTCGATGATGTTGAACTGCTTTTTATCGACGTAGTTGCCGGGATTGATCCGCACTTTCTCCACCAGCCTGGCGGCGATCTCGGCGGCGTTCGGGGTAAAGTGAATGTCAGCAACAAGCGGAGTTGTATAGCCCCTTTGCCGCAATCCTGTGCGAATGTGCTCCAGGTTCTTGGCCTCGCGGATACTCGGCGCCGTGATACGCACCAGTTCGCACCCTGCATCGATCATGCGGATCGATTGCTCGATCGTGCCCTGGGTGTCCAACGTATTGGTGGTGGTCATCGACTGCACACGGATCGGTGCCGACGAACCCATCGTCAGATCGCCGATGTGCGCCGTAATCGTCTCCCGCCGACTGTATTCGGTGAGCGATTCGCAGTAGGGGGCCGATGGTGCGGGAGTAGTCATCAGAGCTGACGACTAACCTCGAAAAGGATGTTCTTCTCCCGCTCGCTCAGACCATGATACCCGCCATGGGAGATCTTGTCCAGAATGGCATCGATCTGCTCCTGTGAGATCGGCTCACCATTGACGATGAACCGTGTGGGTGTTGAGCGCACTGGCATCTCATGGACGGAAGGGGGCTGAGGGCTTCGAAAACTCGACGTCATGCCACGAGGCGTCGGGATGTCCCGGTAGTCTGCGTCGATCACATTACTGCGGTAGGTGTTGCGCGAGCCCCCTTTACGACCTTCGAGGCGCATAAGAAGTGGCTCTCCGAATTTCAGTAGGAGGTAACCGCCAAGTGCTCCGCCAAGGTGTGCAAAATGCGCCACGCCATCGCTGGTGTTCATCAGCCCGTTAAGCAGGTCGAATCCGGCATAGATCATCACGAAGATGCGGGCCGGAATCGGGAAGAACAGCGGGAACATCATGATCGGCCTGTCCGGGTACGTAATTCCAAAGGCCAGCAGAACGCCCATGATCGACCCCGAGGCGCCGATCGTTGGAACAAGGCTGCCGTCGATGACAGGATGCACGGCCAGATGAACCACTGCGGCGGATACTCCGCAAAGCAGGTAGTATATGGCAAAGCGGCGCGAGCCCCAAAGGTGTTCAAGTTCCATACCGAACATCCACAGGGCCAGCATATTGAAGAAAAGGTGTCCAAGCCCACCGTGCATGAACTGATACGACAGCACCTGCCATGGGAAGAACAGTCCGCTCTCGACTGGCCATAGGGCGAAGATCTGCGTCACGACCGAGTCGATCGGCATTCCGTCCAGCGTCAGTCCGGAGAGCATCAGTGCCTGAAACAGATAAACCGCAACATTTGAGATCAGCAGGAACTTGATCACTGGCGGAAAGGCGCTCAGGCCGCGGCCCTGGCCGTAAAATGAAGACATGGATTATGCCTCGAGTGCGATGACTCCGGGAAGGGGCTTGCCCTCGAGAAACTCGAGAGATGCTCCGCCGCCGGTTGAGACGTGGGTGACGTTTTTAGCGTGGCCGAATTGCGTGACGGCTGCGGCAGAATCTCCACCACCGACGATGGTGATCACACCAGTGGCAGTCGCAAAGGCCATCGCATCGGCAACAGAACGTGTTCCCGACTGAAAACTGGAGAACTCGAATACGCCCATGGGCCCATTCCAGACAACGGTGCCGGCTGAACGGATGATCTCAGCGAAACGTTTCTGTGTATCAGGTCCGATGTCAAGTCCCATCATTCCGTCAGGAATGGATTCTACCGATACGGTCTGGTTGTCGGACGTATCGGCAAACGTTGGCGCAACGATCGTGTCCGTTGGGATGAGCAGCTGCACACCCGTATCAGCGGCGCGCTGCATGAGCTCGCGGGCCAGATCGATTCGATCTTCTTCAACCAGCGAGCTGCCAACGCCTAGCCCCTTTGCCTTAAGGAAGGTGAACATCATGCCACCACCGATCAGGATGGTATCACATGACGAGAGGAGGGCGTTGATGACGTCGATCTTGCCGGAGATCTTTGATCCGCCCATGATGGCCACCAGTGGGCGTTTCGGATTCGAGAGTGCAGATCCCAGGTACTGAAGTTCCTTCATGATGAGCAGTCCGGCGCAGCGCACATCAAAGTGCGACGCAATTCCGGCTGTGCTTGCATGAGCGCGATGCGCCGTACCGAACGCGTCATTGCAGTAGACGTCACCAAGCTTTGCCAGTGACGTACAGAAACGTTCATCGTTGGCCTCTTCTTCGGCATGATAGCGCAGGTTCTCCAACAGCACGATGCTACCGTAAGGGGCCTGCGCAACGGCTTCTTCGGCCACCGGGCCGATGCATTCCGGGGCAAAGTTGACGGCCACGCCGCGCGAGCGCATGATGCCGGCAAGATGTTCGGCAATCAGACGCAGGGAGTACTTCGGATTTGGTTTGCCCCTGGGACGTCCAAGGTGTGACATCAGCACGGCCACACCGCCACGGTCCACGATGGACATGATCGTGGGAAGTGATTCCACGATACGCGTGTCATCAGTGATGGCCCCGTGCTCATCTTGTGGCACGTTGAAGTCCACCCGAACAAGCACATGCTTGCCCGCGACGTCAACGTCCGTGATCGAGCGGATCACGCCGTCACTCGCATCAGCAGATCGGCAATGCGGTTCGAATAGCCCCATTCGTTGTCATACCACCCCACGACCTTGACGGTGTTGCCCATCGACATGGTGCTGAGGGCATCGAAGATGCACGAATGCGGATTGCCGACGATGTCCGTTGAAACGACCGGATCTGTGCAGTATTCGACGATGCCCTTCATCGGCCCTTCGGTTGCGGCCTTGAATGCCGCGTTGATCTCGTCCTTGGATGCAGCCTTTTCAAGCACCACCGTGAAGTCCGTTACCGAGCCATCTGGCGTGGGAACGCGGAAGGCCAGGCCATCAAGGCGACCTTTCATTTCCGGCATTACCTCGCTGACGGCCTTGGCGGCGCCAGTGGTGGTGGGGATGATGTTCTGTGCGGCAGCGCGTGCGCGGCGCAGGTCCTTGTGCGGCAGGTCCAGGATGTTCTGGTCGTTGGTGTAGGCGTGGACCGTGGTCATAAACCCGTTGACGATGCCGAAGTTTTCGTGAAGGATCTTCACCATCGGGGCAAGGCAGTTTGTTGTGCAAGAGGCGTTCGATACCACGTGCATGTCCGACGTCAGCTCGTGGTCGTTCACGCCGAGCACGATCGTGCCGTCAAGTTTGTCTTTGGCCGGCGCAGTCAGGATCACTTTGCGCGCATGGCGCAGGTGCTTGTCGAGGTCAGCCTTGGCGGTGAACTTGCCCGTCGACTCGATGACGATGTCAAGCCCGCTCCACGGAAGATTCTCGATCTGCTTTTCGGCTGAGATCGCAATACGATGGCCGTTGACGATGATCGTGTTTCCATCGACCTCGACGGTGCCGTTGAAGCGTCCATGCACGGAGTCGTACTTGAGAAGATGCGCAAGCGTGCCTGCATCTGTCAGGTCATTGATGCCAACGATCTCGACGTCAGCATTGCGTTGTAAAAGTGCACGGAACACCAAGCGTCCGATGCGTCCGAATCCGTTGATGGCGATCTTCGTGGCCATGTAGTGTTCCGATCATGAGTGCGAGTGAAACAAGCGGTGCAAAAATACCACCGCTTATCATTTCCGCACCTTCGCAGGATTCGCCTTAACGAACTCTGCCCATGCCTGCCGTTTGGATGTCGCGCCACCCCGCTTGCCTGGGGCAGGGGGCTTGCCATTCACCGCATGGCAGATCGCCACGGCTAGGGCGTCGGTGGCGTCAAAGAACTGCGGTGTTTCCTCGATCTCGAGGATGGCCCGCACCATGTGCTGCACTTGTTGTTTGTCCGCCGCCCCGCGCCCGGTGACGCTGCGCTTGACCTGCATCGGGGTGTACTCCATCGGGCTGTGTCCTGCCTGTGCACACGCCAGCATGGCCACTCCGCGGGCGTGGGCCAGCTGTACGATAGTCAGGACGTTCTTGGCATGAAAGACCTTCTCCATGGCGCAGACGTCGGGAGACGTTCGGCCGATCACGGCACTGAGCCGGTCGTGGATCTCACGCAGACGTTCCGGAAACGACGATGTGCGACGTTTTACGGCGATGACGCCATACTCAACAAGAGTTAGCTTCGATCCACTGACGTCAATGACGCCATAGCCGCAGATAACCGAACCGGGGTCGATCCCAAGCACGCGCATTGATCAGTCCTCGTCGGGTAGGAGGGAGTTGTGAAAGACGTTCTGAACGTCATCGTCATCGTCCAGTACGTCGAGGAACTTCTCCAGAAGTCGAGCATTCTCCGGATCATCCATTGTGACCATGGTGCCGGGCTCAAACACGATCCGCTGTTCGCGCACAGCCACGCCGGCCTCGACCAGACCGTTGGCACAGGTTCCAAGCGTGTCCACGGTACAGAAGATCAGAGCCCCTTCGTCGATCATCACCACGTCTTCCGCGCCAACGTCCATGGCAACAAGCAGCAGCTCGTCCTCGACACGACTGGTCTCGACACGGATCTCGCCCCGGCGCGTGAAGTTCCAGCTCACAGAATTGGTCTCACCCAGATTGCCGCCATACTTCGAGAAACTAGCGCGCAGCTGCTGCGTCGTGCGGTTGCGGTGATCCGTTGTGCAGACGACGATCATTGCTACGCCGCCCGGACCATATCCCTCGTAGATCACATCCTCGTATGTCGTGCCCTCGAGCTCACCAGTGCCGCGCAGGATAGCCCGCTTGATCGTGTCAACCGGCATCGAGACGCTGCGGGCATTCTCGATGGCCATCCGCAAACGCGCGTTGCCGTCGGGGTCGCCCCCTCCAAGCTTTGCTGCAACAATGATCTCCTTGGAGACCTTGGTGAAGAGCTTGCCGCGTCGGGCGTCAACGACGGCCTTGCGACGCTTGATGTTAGCCCATTTGCTGTGTCCTGCCATGGCGCAAAACTACGACCTCAGCGTGCGGTGCGGTATCGAGTCTATCAAGCGTTCATAGATCGGTGAAAGTGCCAGCACAGCAGGGTTACCAACGAGGATGAACTGTTCACGGGCTCGCGTGATGGCAACGTTGAGCTTGCGGTCAACCTGCACGTCATCGATCAGCACATCGGAACGGATCGCATCAAACTCCTGCTCGCTGGTAACTGCAGTGCCATAGAGGATGACATCGCATTCGCTACCCTGGAAACGTTCGACGGTATCGACGATCACCCGGCTTCGAAGTTCCGCCGGCAGCGATTCATCAAGCATCTGCAGAACCACATTGTTCTGCATCCGAAACGGCGTGATGATGCCGATGGAAGGGGGCTGTGCCGCCGGGGTTGAGCTGCGCAGGATACGCTCGGCGAGGTTGCTCAGCGTTGCTGCCTCTTCGCGCAGCTGTTGAAGTGCATTGACTTCGATCATGCAGACGCGCGGGGCGATCACGTCGGCCCAGGGCAGGGGAGCGCGGCTTCGCTGGGAGTCGCTCAGACACGTCAGACGTCCGCCATAGAACGCCTCCGACGGAAAGCGCATCACGTCCTCGTGCATGCGTCCCTGTTGGGTCAGCATGGCCACGGTGGCCGCATCGCCCCGCCGATGAGCACAGCGGATCAAGCGTTCGAAACCCGACATCCCGAGATTGGTCATGCAGACTTCGGCCAGGCGTTCCGTTTTGACCGTGAGCTGTTCAGGGGGCTGAGCAATCACCGCCGGCAACTGGCAGTGGTCACCGATCATGATCGTGCGCTGGCATCGTGCCAGAATACCGATCAGTTGAGCTTCGATGATCTGTGATGCCTCGTCAACAATGACAGTGTCAAACTCGCAAAGACTCCAGAGCTCGGGTGCCGAGTGGATCGAAGCGACCGTGGCCACGATCACTTGCGAAGACGTAACGGTAAATGCAAGGTCCTCGGGAGTAATTTCACGGGCCAGCCGTGGTATCGACCTTTCGCCGGTGGCCCCCTCCACGCTTCCCTGGCGCAGGTAGTCCACGCCATGCTTTTTGAGCACATCGCAGATCTCATTAGCGGCTCTATTAGTAAAGGCCAGGGCCAGCACCCGATGACGGGGCTGGCGCAGCAGTTCCTGGATGATCGCTCGCAAAACGGCAGAGGTTTTGCCCGAGCCGGGCGGACCCTGGATGAGAAACAGCTCGCGGGCCGCAACGGCACGTTCGACGATCCCGCGCTGCATGTCCGTCAGGTTCGGCGCGATCGAAGACGTGGGCTGGGCATGCTCGGGCGCAGCAAGTCCCAGCAGCACATTGCGCCGCCGCAGGTCGGCATCGATCAGCGAGCGGATTGAGCTGGACGTGGTCCGCATCCCGCTGTCGGTCACATCCTGTTCGATGATCCATCCGTCGGCAACTTGGCGTGAAATGTTAGCATACTTGTTGCGAAGAGAGACGGTGATATGCTCAACGTCGATGGATCGCACGCTTCCCTTGTAGAGCTCAAGTCCGGTCATAGAGACTCCCGTGGACTGGTCCAAAACCATTCGACGCAGTACAACCGTATCACCCAGGCGGATGGCCGTGGGCATCGGTTGCTCACGGCGTCGGAACGTCAGGTGCATGGTGTCCATATTCGAACGCTCAAGGTCGAACGTCAGATCGGTGAGCACCGTGGGAGAGAGCCTTCGATCCTCCGCTGATAATCGCCAGAGATCGGCGGCGCAGCGCCCCGAGCCCCCTCCCAGACGCGCGGCCGACTGTTCGTTAGCGGCCATTCGTAGCCACTCGGCGATCATGAATCGCTCGGTCTGCCCCAGACTCGAAAGACTTTTCGTCAGGTGTTCCCACTCGTCACGTTCATAGCTGGAGATTCCTCTGCAATACGTCGGACCGAGCTGGGCGATCCTTAGCATCTTCATGTCGCCCCTTTGTACCCGCAGATCATTCAGGACAATGGCATTGCGGGCGTCGATGATCGAGCGCATCGGATTGTCGAAGTCCTCGACCTCGCGCAGTGGGTTCTTCTGGTCGGCGATGTACCACATCTGACCCATGATGACGTCGTTGGTATCGCGCGCAGCCCCAAGCAGGGCCACGTAGCTGGCCACCTGCGAGATGTGATCGGGTCGGGCGAGCGCCCTCGGCCGGCCCACTTTGAGTTCGATAACCGTCAGAAATCCGCCGCGGCGCACCACGATATCAGCCCGACCCTGCAGGCCCAGCACGGGCGAGATCAGGAAGGGTTCAAGGACCACGTCAGCCCCTTGCCAGTCATGAACCATATGCCGCAGGGGCGTGAGCAGATGCCGCACGGTGCCCAGCAGTTCCCGGTATCGCTGTCCATCAAGGGCAAGAGCTGCCATGGAAAGCGGACGCGACTGCATTGCTTCGGCAATGACCTCCGCATCGTTCAGGGTCGGTCGTCGCACCAGGGCGTCGAGGGCGCCATTGACCACACTTCCGGCCAGCATCGCAGGCGTAGGGGAACCGATCTGACGCAGACGTTTCATGGCGAGCGTGCCGGTCAGCAGGCCGTTGTCACTCAGAAGCGACGAAGCATCAGTCACATCGATAGTGATCTCAGGCTCCAGCACGAGAAGGGGCTCGCGGCTCAGCGGCAGGCCTTGTTCCATGGTGGAAACCCGACGTCCGATGAGCATCTTACTGGCTTCGGTCACGTCGCCAAGGAGCCCAGTGTTGAGGGTGAAGGGGACGTAAATGGTTGAACCGTCATCCTCAGCGTCCACAGCGGCCGTACCATCGGCTGTGATGTCGGTGATGACCCCGAAGCGGGCCGAGGTGATATCTCCGTTCGTCGTCATCGGCTGTCCTGTTGTTGGACTGGCTGCTCAGCCCTGAGGGTGAACATCCTTGATGCGGATCTGCGGGCTGCTGGTACCCTGGAAGACGTTCTCTTCGAGGGTGTATACGATAGAGAACGACTTACCGTGGCTCACATCATGGAGCTTGTCACCCAAACCAAAGCCAATGGCATCGATCTGGAAGTTGCGCTGCATCGCCCGAAACTTCAAGTGGTTATTGCCGACGATCTTGACGCCGTTGGCCGAGACCACATTGTGCGTGACGAATATCGGTCGTGCGTTCTGATGTCCGTAAGGGGCGAACCGGGCAAGATTCGTAAGAAGTGCCGGAGATAGCTCATTGAATTGCAGTTCTGCATCGACGAGAACCTCGTGATCGAGCTTCTCAGAGGCCAGGGCTACGGCTGCGATCTCATCCAGACGTCGCTGCAGTTCGGGGATGTTCTCCACCGGCAGAGATAGCCCTGCAGCATGGATGTGGCCGCCGTACTCGATGAGCAGGTCTTCACATTGTTTGAGTGCGTCGTGGATATCAAACTGTTTGACCGATCGTGCCGAGCCCTTTGCCACGCCATCGATGGTGGTCAGCATGATCGACGGGACGTTGAAACGCTCGACCAGGCGGGAGGCGACGATACCGATGACCCCGGCATGCCAGTTGTCGCTGTGTAATATCAATGCTTTGCCGCTGCCATTGATCAACTGCTGCTCAGCCAGTTTAGCGGCTTCCTCGAAGGTATGTTCATCAATGGCGCGACGTTGCCGGTTGTCATGTTCGAGTTCCTGGGCGATCTGAAACGCGCGCAGTTCATCGTCCTGCATCATCATTTCGACAGCCCGGCGCGGGTCCCCAAGACGTCCGGCGGCATTGATACGCGGTGCCAGACCGAAGATCACACTCGAATTGGTCAGCAGTCCGAGAGGCAGTCCAGCACAGTCGATCAGCCCCTTAAAGCCGGGTCTGGTATAGGAGTTGAGCAATTCAAGGCCGAAGTGACTCAACACACGATTTTCACCCACCAGAGGGGCGATATCGGCTGCCGATGCAATGGCGGCAAAGTCGAGGTATTCGTAGGCCATTTCTGGATAGCCTTGACGCTCGCTAAGGGCCTGGATCAGCTTGAAAGCTACGCCGCAGGCTGCCAGACCCTTGAACGGGTAGTCGCAACCGGGTTTGATCGGGTCGAGAATGGCCAAACAATTCGGGATCTCCTCGGCCGCCTGGTGGTGATCGCAGACGATCACGTCGATGCCCAGCTCACGGGCATGATCCACGGCACGGGAGGCGGTAACACCCACGTCCACTGTCAGGATGACGCTCGCCCCGGCCTGATGCGCGCGATCCACCGAGAGCGGCGTAAAACCGTAGCCCTCTTCCAGTCTGCTTGGGATATGATAGTCCACATTCGCCCCGATCCTGCGCAGGAAATGGAGCGACATGGCTGTACTCGAGGTGCCGTCAACGTCATAATCGCCATGGATCCATACCAGTTCGCGGTCCGAAATGGCCCGCAGGATACGGTCAACAGCGACCTCCATGCCATCCATGAGCCATGGTGAATGGAGGTGATCAAGCGATGGTTCGAAGAACCGTTGAACTTCGTCAACGGACTTCAGCCCGCGTCCGACCAGCACACGAGCGATCGGGCGGGGGACATCAAGGGTGGTGATTATCGTTTGGACGGCATCTTCATCAGTACATTCCCGGGTGATCCACCGGTAGTTCAAAGGGTTCCTGTTAATTTGAAAACAAACTGCGGCCAAGATACGACGTGAAGAAAGGATAACCAATGATCAACTCCATCAGCAGCTGCGCGTGAGGCGACGTTTTCAGAAGGCCGGACCCGAGAACGAGTCCGGTGATGAACAAAGGCGTATTCGAAGTCGTGAGCAGCGGCGTCAGCTCGACCGCACGCGCACGCGGATCAAGACCGGCAGCGCCCCTTCTGAGGGGGCTCTGGCCGGCGTAGTCGTAACGCCGGTGGGGCCGCGATGGATCGTGGGCATAGGGACGGACCTTTATGTCTGTACGGTTTCGGGAGTACTTGATGCCCCCCATACCTCGAGTCCAATCGCTGTCGGTGACGACGTCTGGGTGCTGCCGGAAGCCACGTCATCTGAGACCGACTTTACGGGCACTATCGCCAAGGTCGAAGAGCGCCGCACGGTGCTTTCCCGCAAAATGGCAGGTCGCGCGCGGCGGCAGCAGGTTCAGGCGTCGAATGTCGAGTCGATGCTCATCGTGATGTCTGCCGCCCAGCCGGACTATAACAAGAGGCTCATTGACCGGTATCTGATCGCTGCTGACAAGGGAGACCTCGAAGTGGCAATCGTGATCAACAAAATGGATCTTTTGCCCGAGGAATACCACCAGGATGTCTGGGAAGACCTTCAGGTGTATCACGATCAGCTGGGCATTCCTGTTGTGCTGACCAGTGTTGCCGCTGGGCAGGGGATCGAGGAGCTCTCAGAACTTCTTCTCAACCGCTCCACGCTCCTGGCCGGTCCGTCCGGTGTTGGCAAGTCCTCCATCATCAACCTTTTCAGTGATGTGCAGCAGCGCGTAGGAGAGATCTCCCGAAAGTTCGATAAGGGACGTCACACCACCACCGCCGCAACGCTTCTGCCACTGCGTGAAGGGGGCTCCGTGGTGGACACGCCGGGCATCCGCGAGTTTGCCATCTGGGAGCTCGGCTCGGACGAGCTACCCTTCTACTTCGAGGAGTTCGCCCCCTTCGCCGAGTCCTGCAGGTTCACTCCCTGCTCACACACCCACGAGCCGGGGTGCGCCGTCAAAGCCGCCGTCGAAGAAGGGCTGATCGACGAAGAGCGCTATGTGTCATACCTGAATCTTAGAGCAGAGACAGAGTCCTGATTACTGATTACTGATTACTGATTACTGATTACTGATTACTGATTACTGATTACTGATTACTGATTA
>JBEIIK010000039.1:0-18548 GCA_040380835.1 Ignavibacteria bacterium
ACTCCGTAATTGCGCGTAGCGCTCCTATCTCAATCTCGTTCCATCGGGCAACTTGCCGTCCGGTACGCAGAGCACCACGGACCCATCGGGCTGGTGGAAGCCGGTGACCAGCACCTCTGACATCCAAGGCCCGATCTGTTTTGGCGGGAAGCCGCAGACGCAGACCACCTGGCGTCCTACGAGGGATTCCGGAGTGTAGTGATCGGTGATCTGTGCGCTTGAGCGGCGCACGTCGCCCCCTCCTACATCGATCCAGAGCTTGTAGGCCGGCTTGCGGGCTTCGGTAAACGGCTCTGCACGCACGATGGTGCCGACGCGGATGTCGAGCCGATCGAAATCTTTGATGGAGACGTGTGTCATTTCCGCAATTTGCATCTGATGAAGGCACTTATTATCGGAGGGGGCTGGGCGGGAATATCGGCGGCCATGGAAGCGGTCCGGCTCGGCTGGGAGGTCGAACTCGTTGAGGAGCGTCCCTATTTGGGGGGGCGAGCACGCTCGTTTGTCGACCGCACCACGGGCGACGTGATCGACAACGGTCAGCACGTGATGATCGGCTGCTACCACGAACTGCTGCGCATTGTGCGCGACCTTGGGACAGACCACCTTCTGGAGCGTCAGAAGGCGCTTCGCGTAGCTTTTGTCGATGAATCGTACGGGATGGACGTTCTTGATGCCTCCGCTCTTCCGGGTAAGCTAGGTATGCTCTGGGGTCTGCTACGGCTGCAGAATATGCCATTCTCAGCACGCATAGCGATTGTTCGTCTTGCACTGCAGGTGCTTCGAACACCCGATGCCGGTAGGGGGCTTACCTGCTACGAATTTTTCTGCCGAACGCGGCAACCGCAGAGGGCCGTTCAGCGGTTTTGGGAGCCCCTGGTGCTTGCCACGCTGAACGCTTCGGTAGAGGCTGCGCCTGCCGAGCTGCTTTCAACAGTGTTGCGAATGGCATTCTTCGGGACAACCGATGATGCGAAGCTGCTAATTCCCACCGGTGGTTTGAGCGACCTGATCGAACCCTTCACAGCATGGCTTGGCGCTCGAGGCGGAACCGTGCACACCAGCACGAGTGTGGACCGCATAAGGATCATCGATGGCAGGGCTGCAGGCGTTGTTCTCTCGGATGGTTCGCATCGTGATGTTGACGTGGTGATCAGCGCAGTGCCACAACGCGCTCTGACACGACTAGCGCTAGCTTCGGGTGTCAGGACTGAGCTATCGGAAGAACCCGAGATGAGCCCTATCGTCAGTGTGTACATGTGGTATGACCATCAGTGGATGTCAGTTGATTTCGCGGCCGCACTTGGAACAACCATTCAATGGGTGTTTAACAAGCAACGTACAACGGAGGGTCTCGTCGCGCTTACAGTGAGTGCCGCGTCGGACATCGTTGGAGCGCCTTCCGAAGAGATCATTCGATCCTGTGACGCCGAGCTTCGGCAACTCTTTCCTGCTCAGATTCGCAACGCAATGCTGAAGCATGGTATCGTGATCAAGGAAAAGCAGGCCACTCCTTGCATCACTCCCAATGATCAGGTACGCCGCATGCATACGTCCGATCTCTGCTCTGTGGCCGAAAACCTCTTTATTGCCGGTGACTGGACGCAGACGCATCTGCCGGCAACCCTTGAAGGGGCGGCCCGATCGGGAGTTGCGGCCATATACGCCGCGCGAGATGCAATGTCAGCGTAGCCCAGCAAAGCCCGATAACGAAACCGCCCAGCACATCACTCGGGTAGTGCACGCCGCAGTAGATCCGCGAGAAGCCTATCAGTAGCGCATAGCTCCACCACCATGGGCGCAGGCGTGGAAAGAATGCCGTCAGGATAACAGCGACGATGGCACTGTTCATGGCATGGTTGCTGGGAAACGAGCCCCCTCCGGAACCCACCAACTGTCGCGCTTCGGAAAGCGCCGCAGAGGGTCTGGGCCGAAGTACCACCTCTTTGATCAGGCGGTGGCTGAGTTGATCGGCCACTGCTACGCTCAGCACGAGCAGGGTGGCGCATGCCATCAGTCGCATGCCGTCGTTGGTTCGGTCACGATATCCACGTATCAGCAAAAGCCCCACGCCCAAAACATAAATCGGCAACCAGTTTTTTGTTGTTGTAAGTATGGGAAAGACGAAATCAAACACCGCGTTGCCGATGTCGCGGTTGATCAGGAAAAATGCCCGGATGTCCCATGAGATAAGGACTGCAAGGATGTCGTGAAGCACCTCGAAAACTACGGCGTTACTTTCGGAAAAAACTCACCCTGAAACATGCAAGAGGGTGAAAAACTTTATCCGCCAAGGATCGCCCTTCGATATTTATCCACACGAACTTTTCGAGATTGACCAAGCGTTCGGCATCACGCTATCTTCGGCCTCGTTGTCCGAAGATCAATTCAACAAATCAATCCTGTTCTCTGCGTGCATGTCACCACCGAGCGCGCTGGCGGGGCATCTCCTTATTGTGGAGGAACCCCCTTTTGCGGAGGAGCGTTTGGTGAATTGACGTCATGATGCACCGTGGCGTATCGGCACAACGTTACTGATACAGCCAACCGCATCACGGAGAGATTGCATGAAGATTCCGCGCCGATTTTCGACGTCAGGAACCAGTCCGTACGACATGTTTCGCTACACGATCAGAGAATCGGTGTTGCGAAACCAAAGTGGCAAAGAGATCTTCCGGATGGACCACGTAGAGGTTCCGGAAGCATGGTCACAAGTTGCCACCGACATTCTCGCCCAGAAGTATTTCCGCAAGGCTGGCGTACCGCTGACAGATGACGCCGGCGTGCCGATCCTCAATGAGGACGGAACCCACAAGACGGGTGCCGAAACATCAGTCCGCCAGGTCGTGCATCGCTTGTCCGGCTGCTGGCGCTGGTGGGGTGAGAAGTACGGATATTTCGACACTGCCGAAGACGCGCAGGCTTTCTACGACGAGATAGCCTACATGCTTCTCAAGCAGATGGCCGCCCCGAATTCGCCGCAGTGGTTCAACACGGGTCTGAATTTCGCCTACGGCATCACCGGCTCGGCCCAGGGTCACCTCTACGTTGATCCCGACACCAAGGCTCTGACGCGCTCGACGGATGCGTACACGCACCCTCAGCCCCATGCCTGCTTCATCCAGTCGGTCAATGATGACCTTGTCAATGAAGGTGGCATCTTCGACCTTGCCACGCGTGAGGCCCGCATCTTCAAGTATGGTTCCGGCACCGGGTCGAACTTCTCCAACCTGCGCGGTGAGAGCGAGCGACTTTCCGGAGGGGGCGTTTCAAGCGGACTGATGTCGTTCCTGAAGATCTTCGACCGTGCAGCGGGCGCCATCAAGAGTGGCGGAACAACACGTCGCGCTGCGAAGATGGTGATCGTAAATGTCGACCACCCGGATATCGAAAAGTTCATCGAGTGGAAGGCAAAGGAAGAGGAAAAGGTTGCCGCACTCGTTGCCGGCTCCAAGATCGCCTCAACCTTCCTGCATGCCATTTCTGATGCAGCGCAGCAGGGTGGTACCGACGAACACACCAACGAGCGTCTGCGTGTGCTAATCCAGCGCGCGCTCAACCGCGGCGTACCGTATAATATCATCAAGCGGACGCTGGCGCTGATCGATCAGGGCTTCACCAATATCGATTTCGCACAGTTCGACACGCACTACGAAGGCGAAGCCTACAACACCGTATCGGGTCAGAACTCCAACAACTCCGTGCGCGTGACGAACGACTTCATGGAAGCCGTCATAACCGACAGTGTCTGGAATCTGACCTGGCGCACCGACAGCACCAAGCACACAACGGTGCGGGCGCGTGACCTGTGGAACAAGATCAACATGAGCTCGTGGAAGAGCGCTGATCCGGGTCTGCAGTTCGACACCACCATCAACGAGTGGCACACGTGCCCCAACGACGGGCGTATCAACGGCTCGAATCCTTGTTCGGAGTACATGTTCCTTGACGATACGGCATGTAACCTTGCCTCGCTGAACCTTGCGCATTTCTATGATGAGTCAACCCAGACCATCAAGATCGATGACTACCGTCATGCGGTGCGTCTCTGGACGTCTGTCCTTGAGATCTCTGTTCTGATGGCCCAATTCCCATCGGCTGAGGTTGCCCAGAAGAGCTATGACTTCCGGACGCTTGGTCTTGGCTATGCCAATCTTGGTACGGTCCTCATGATGATGGGCATTCCGTATGACTCGCCCAAGGCGCTGGCTATCTGCGGCGCTCTGTCATCGATCATGACCGGCGAATCTTATGCCGCAAGTGCCGAAATGTCGGCCGATGTCGGCCCCTTTCCGAAATACGACAACAACCGTGACGCGATGCTTCGCGTCATTCGAAATCATAGGCGTGCAGCATACAACGCAGCAGACAGCGAGTTCGAAGGGCTGACGATTACGCCCATGGGTATCAGCGAGGAACTGTGCCCAGCCGACCTTATGGTGGCAGCTCGCTCTGCATGGGACAGGGCCCTTGCTCTTGGGGAAGAGCATGGTTACCGCAACGCCCAGGCCACGGTGATCGCCCCGACGGGCACCATCGGTCTGGTGATGGACTGCGATACCACTGGCATTGAGCCCGATTTTGCGATCGTGAAGTACAAGAAGCTTGCCGGCGGCGGCTACTTCAAGATCGTCAACCAGTCTGTACACAAGGCCCTTGCCGCTCTCGGATACACCGATCAGCAGATCGATGACATCGAGAAGTACTGTAAGGGGCATGGTACGCTGATCGGTTGTCCGCACATCAACCGTCAGTCACTCAAGGCCCTGAACTTCACCGACGAGGCCATCGATGCGATCGAGCGTCAGCTCGACAGTACCTTCGACGTGAGGTTTGTCTTCAACAAGTATACTCTTGGTGAAGAGCTCTGTCAGCAGTTGGGATTCAGCGCTCAGCAGCTTGATGACATGCAGTTTGATATGCTCACCGAGCTGGGCTTCAGCTCCGAGCAGGTCTCCGAAGTGAACGACTATATCTGCGGCACCATGATGATCGAGGGGGCTCCGCACATCAAGGACGAGCACCTTCCGATCTTCGACTGCGCCAACAAGTGTGGTAAGCGTGGCGAGCGCTACATCGACTATATGGCCCACGTGCGCATGATGGCAGCTGCGCAGCCGTTCATCAGCGGTGCGATCTCCAAGACCATCAACATGCCGGCGGACGCCTCCGTTGACAATGTGGGCGACGTGCACCTGGCTTCGTGGCGTCTTATGCTCAAGGCCATTGCTCTTTACCGTGATGGTTCGAAGCTTTCTCAGCCCCTTAACGCCAGCAACGACAATTTCGACGAAATGGTACTTCTGGGCGACCAGGATGACTGGGACGAAACCGTTGACCAGAAGGCCATCCAGAAAGTCATTGTCGAACGCGTCTACCAGCGTGCCGAGCGCCGCCGCCTGCCGAAGCGTCGTCATGGCTATGTCCGCGAGGCCACGGTTGGCGGACACAAGGTCTATATCCGCACCGGTGATTTCGATGACGGTTCGCTTGGCGAGATCTTCATCGACATGTACAAGGAGGGTGCCTCATTCAAGGGTCTGCTCAACTGCTTTGCAGTTCTGACGTCTAAGGCCCTTCAGTACGGCGTTCCGCTGGACGAGCTGGTGGATACCTTCACGTTCACCCGCTTCGAGCCGGCCGGATTTGTCGAAGGCCATGAGGCGATCAAGAACGCCACGTCGATCCTGGACTACATTTTCCGGACGCTCGGCTACGACTATCTTCAGCGGACCGATTTCGTTCATGTTCCACAGGTAGATTCCTCAAGTGTGCAGGCAAAAGGCGGACCGGATGCTGCCGCAGCATCGACGCAAGCCCCCTCTCAGCAGACGACCGAGGTTATCTCGCCGGCACCGACCTACAATGAGGTGATGGAAGCCGTATCAAGTTCGGTGGATCAGGACGGTGCCAAGGCTAAGCTGCTGGACCCCAAGAACATGGGATACACCGGTGAAGCCTGTTCCAAATGCCAGTCCACCCAGGTCGTCCGCAATGGGGCCTGTACAATGTGTTTGAACTGCGGGACCACCACCGGCTGCTCGTAAGGAGCTTTGTGGTCCGCTGATCTTCAAAACTCTCCTTCAAGGGGCTGATCGACCGCCGATCGGCCCCTTTTACTTTCGAACGGGGGCGCGTTTGGCACGGTTTTTCTTGCGAATGATAGCCCCGAAAACCTATTTTGGGGCTTCTTGTGACCAACCATTTCGAACAGTGAACATTATTCGGAGAATTCCATGAAAATGCGCCAGATCGCCCTGTCAGTGACGGCTCTTTTTGCCTCAGCAGCTATTGTTTCCGCCGGTGGGGAATCCTGCACCGTCAAGACAACGGCCAAGAGCGAAAAGTCCGGATCGTGCTGTTCGATGAAGGCCTCGAATGTGAAAAAGGCCTCTACGGACAAGTGCGCCGTCGATGCAAAGTCATCTAAGGAATGTTCAATGGAAAAGGCCGAAAGCTGCTCCATGTCGAGCACCAAGAAGGGCGGCTCATGCTGCTCGATGAAGGCCAGGGACGTGAAGTCAACATCGACGCAACCAAAGACGGATGTTGGTGTTGTTTCGCAGGATCCTTCAGCAAAGTAAGGGTGGGCTGAAAATACGGGGGGGCTTTCACGCGTCTTGACGCTGGTCTGCGTGACGGCTTAACGGACAGGGTGGTTACCCTGTTAGAATCATATCTGGAGGAACGCCATGTCCAAAGGCGGAGCTGGAAAAGTTTATTTCGTGTTGTACCTCGCGGTCATCCTCGAGCTCCTGATCATCATTGTGGAGCGCGACGAGGCTGAAGAGCACCTCATTCGAAAGCAGAAAGAGGCCGAAGAGATCGTCGAGGCCGTCATGGCCCAGCTCAACACCGGTTTCGGGGCTAGCGGCGTCAATGCGTTGCCTCAGGACGAGATAACCCTTCTGGACAAATCCGTGATGTCCGGCGTATCCGAGCGGGACCGTCCAAAGGAAGAGCGTGCCTACCAGATCCGCGTTTCGACCGTGAAGATCAAGGACATTCTTGGTGACGATCTTCCCGAGGATGAAGGCGCAAAGCGACAGCGGATCGAAGAGATCATTCGGTTGTTCAACGTTACGAATCTCAGCCTCCTGGACACGCTGAATGAAACGAACGAAGTCGAGCGTCTTTCGATGGATCTCGACCCACAGTGGTTGAAGAGTAAGACCTCTGAAATTCTTCAGAAGCTTGGCGGTTTGAAGACGATAACCGACGTGCCGGAGTTTCGTGACGGTCTTTCGTTCTTGAAGGCCATCATGCCCGACTCCCTTGACTACAAGGGAAGCACGGATCTGGCCAAGTTCCGATTCAGTCCGCACTTGACGCTGCTGGATAAAGCGGCGTTCGAGAATGGGATCAAGGTGTTTGAATACACCTTCAAACAGACGAGTCAGGGTCTGTACCGTGTTCGTCTTAATTCAAAAACAAACAACATCCTTGGGATTGCGAATCTCGGCAAAGAGGAAAGCAACGATCCTGAGGACGTGATCTCTATCGGTACGATCCAGCTTACACGCAAGCAGCTATCAAAGGTTGAGAAGCGTCTGCTGGCTACTCTTGGTGCAGAGGTTCAAGGACTCAGTGAGAAGTTCGGAGCGTCGTCAGAGTACAAGTATGCAGAGTATTCGCAACAGGTCGATGCTGCGATAGAAAAGCTGAATCACGAAGACCTCGGCCTGCGCTCGAAGTCAGAAAAGATCCGTCGTGCTGAACTGTTGAAAAACATCACAGTTCTCCTACACGGCGATGCCAATCAGATGGAGCAGAACAACCCATCGTTTGCCTTCGAGGTCTTCGTCAAGAAGCCAAACATCGAGCGCGCCGAGCCGTGCGTTTCTGATATGATCGAGGAGCAGCGTGTTCTTTCCGGCCTCAAGTCCGCTGTGATCGCGTTCACGGTGAACAACTTCCGGGGTGATGCACCGCAGATTTCTGTGACGCCAAGTGACGTTCGTGTGCGGGTTGTTAGCATGGGAGAGGCCAAGCCTGCAGCCGGTGGAGCACGCAACCAGCCGTTTGAGGTATACGTTGATGGTCTGACCACAACTGGCTCTCCAAAGATTTACACCTTCAAGGTTACGAACATCAACTCGTGCGAAGGGGCCGAACCAACCTCGAAGATCTCGGTCTATCCATCAGATCTGAAGAACAAGAATGCCATTGATGCAGTGCTTGACAAACGCGTCTATGCAGGCAAGCCGCTGCGCCTTCCGATCGAGCCATCGTCTGGTGGTGAGATTCAGTCGAATCAGTTCATGCTTTCATACAACCTGAACGGAGATCAGCAGGACTTTGTCGGAACCACGCCTCTGCAGATCATGATTCCATGCGTTCCGAAGAACCTTTCTGGACTGAACGTCAAGGTCAAGTGGCGATACAAACCAATCGGATCACAATACTCCGAGGATGTGGAACTCTACGATCGTACGGTCAACACCGCTAAACAGTCTTCGCCGGAGATCATCCTCTCTGGAACAAGTGAGAACTGGGATGCCAAGAACATGCGTCTCGTGGTGAGTGGCATTGAGGTTCTGCCGCCGAAGGTGGACTGTCCGAACGTTGTAGCTCAGGATAAGGACATCAAGGTCGATGTGAAGCTTGACAAGCCAAGCGTCGGCAAGTATCAGGTGATCCAGTCGATCGAACAGGAAGGCCCCGGACGCTATCGGTTGATTCTGACACTCAAGGGTCCTCGCATGAAGTTCCCGGGAGATAACGTCGAAGCGTCTATTACTGCCAGCATTGGCGGTGTCTCGATCTCGGAAACGAAAACCGTTTCCATCCCTGAATTCCGTTAACAACCATACGTCACGCGAGAACGGCACATGAAAATCCGTAGGCACTGGACACTTGCACTTGTTCTGATCACTGCACTGATCACTCAGCCGCTGACCGCGCAGACTGATGGTGCCTATGTCGGCAAGTTCAAGAGCGTCCTCCGGTCACTATCCAACTACCGCTACGGAGATATATCCGTCTTCCGTCTCGATGGTCAGTTGTTCGCTGATGTTCAGCGGTATCTCAATCCGCCCCCTGTCGACAAGACTGGTGCTCTGGATAAGCTTGGCAAAAAGGATCAGAATCTCGTGGACGAGATCAAGCGTGCCGTCAAGCGGTCTCAGATCTATGAAAAGATCCAGGAGCAGCTTGAGGGGGCTGGCTATGCACCCAACGATCTCGCAGATCAGGACGTACAGAATGTGATCCAGTTCTATCTAGATCAGCGACAGTACGAAAGCGAACTGTTCACGGGTGCCTACATTGTCACGACAAAATATCAGCGTGGAGAGTCCGGCGAGAATCTGGTTGTTATCGGTCTGATGAAGACGCGTGTTAAGCCATCTGGAAACACGATCCGCGACCTGCGCGGAGTCAACCCCGGAGACATTATCACACGGTTTGAACTTACGCGACTTGATCCTCCGCCAACATCAGCAAAGACATACGACGACAAGATGTATGGCTTTTTGAAGGACCAAGTCGTTCAGAATAACGTTCTGAATGTGACACTCGAAGCACAGGGTATTGATGATCTGGAAACTCGCTTTGTGCGCCAGGTTTTTGGGAATGCAGTTGGCATCTCCGAGGATGATGTACAGCAATACATGAAAATCACGAACGGTATTCCAGTTAGCTACTTCGGTCCAAATGAACTCACGATTTCAGCTGCTGATCTTATCTCCTATCGTCGCTACCGTCCAGACCCAACGCCAAAGACGATCAAGATGATGGTCATGGACAGCACTGGTACCGAATCTGAGCAGGAAGTTGAAGTGACAACGTACAACAGCCGCCTGGCGCAGTACGGATTCGAATTGCGCTATGGTCTGGAGGACATCAACTACCCGACGCTTTGGAGTGAGCGAATGTCGCTCAACGCCGTTTGGAGCCAGGCTCGTCTGGGCGTGATCCTTCCGACGGCAGGGTGGTCGGATCTTGCTGCTTCGTTTGGTAATGTTCGGACGATGACCAACGCTGGCTTTGGCGTGAACGCCGCTCTTGAAGTTCCGATCAAGATCATCGCCGAATCTGGTGTGTTCAACTTCTCCGGCAGCTACGTTTTCAACGATGCCGAAAGCTCTACGAAGGCCAACGGGGAATCCCGCAAGCGTTATGATGAGAAGATCGGTGGACGCCCTCTTGATCATCTTGTCAGGTTTCATGCCAGTGCGCAGTACACCTTCGCAATTCGAGTGGATGAAAGCAACCTTTTCCGTTTCCGCCTTGGTGGTAGCGGATACAGTATGGAACGCTGGCGCTACGCTGACACCATTAATGCAGATGGTCTGCGTGATTCAACGTTTGCAAAGCTTGACAGCAAGTTCATCGGCGGTGTGTCCGGAAAGATCGAGTTCATGAATACGAGCTGGAGTACGCCGATGGGTGCGTCGCTGCAGTACTTTGACGAGTCGATTCTTGGCAACATCTGGTTGCAAATCCAGGCCTCGCAAAGCCTTGGTTTCCGTGTCGACGTCAACATGTTCTCGCCAGTCTTCCGTGATCCACGGGCATGGGAAAACAACGCTGTGTTTATGCCCTCCCTTCGTGCCATCCTCAACTTCTGATGCAAACCCCAATGACGAACATCATGCGCCGATTCTTCATTGCTTGTGCCGCTCTTTTCGTGTTGCTCGGAAGTGGCATTACCCCTGCCATTGCTCAGGAGGCGGACTCAAGTGTGTTCACACGTCTGACGTCCATCGATCCCGAACTTTTGCAGTACTTCCCACGCTGGTTTGTCTGTGAATCAGACATTCAGGCCAAGATCTTCAATGCATTCCGAGTACTGGGTTATCGCCGCGAGAATCTCGACCAGCAGAAGATCGTCGTGACAGCGCAGCCGGTTGCGAACACCGAGGACCCCTTTGAAATCCTTATCGTTGAGTGCGGCACCGAACGCATGACATCACAGGAAATGTCAACAAACATCCCGAACATCCTCTCGAAACTTGCCGATGTTTCGCGCCCGTACTGTTACACTGAGATTCCAACGACTACGCCAGCTTCACAGCCACAGTCGGAAGCAATAACCAGCTTCCTGCGCCCAGCCAATGCTGCTCACTCGTTCACGCTCTCGGCCTTTGAACAGACCCTCAAGATCGGTAAGTCAGGTTTCTGGCTGTCGAACATCATGGGAACGGACCAGACGGGTTATCACTTCTGGAACGCGGGTGAAGCAAAGGTTCTGCTCCAGCGCCCGCTGTACGTCAATAACGATGCCGAAACACGGCGTGCAATTCCGTTTCTGATCAATGCGCGCATGGGTATGGGCTATCGCATGACAAGTGATCCGCGTCAGTCAGGTATCCTGAGCTTTATTCCTGCCCGGCGCATTGATGCCGGCTACGGAGGAAAGATCGTGACGGCCCTCGACTTCAACATGCCGTTCAATCCGCGTTTTGGTATCAGCGTGAATGCCGAATTGCCCCTTGAGCCTGTCAAATCTGCCACGCAGGTTGACACTACGACGTACGCCACTGCGGCTCTTGCCGAAGGACGCGATCTTTTCATAGAAGATCCGCTGATTACTCCGACAGCTATTGTGAAAAGTAGCGTCAATCTCCTGCGTGCCACCGGTCAGGTGACCGCGTTCTACAACATGTGGCTTGATGAAACGCGACCCGAAAACTTCTTCCGGTTCGATATAGGTGTGAACTATTTTGAGGTTCGCGAAGCTGCCGTGCTGGCCGATACTTCTACCGGATTCACGACCCTGGCAATCAACGGTATCTCGGGTCTTCAAACGTGGAAGCCAAATGAGTTTGGAGATTGGATCTACGCTAAGGTTGAGTACCGCAACCAGAGTACATACCCTTTTGGTGTTGATCTTCAGTACGCCAACCAGACAATTATGGCACATGCCTATGTTCCGCTGTTTGGTCAGTGGCTGTACCTCGAAGCCAAGTACTCGCAACCACTTCGTGGCCTGCGTCCATTTGAGCGCGAGCACATGTTCATGATCAGCCCCGTTCTGCGACTCACGTTATAAGTTAACTCCCCATGCACACCATGTGTGCAGCGTTTGGCCTGCTGACCTGCTTCGTGTTTTATGGCACGTCGATATCATCCTATGCGCTGCAGCAAGACTCAACTCTGGAGCAACGTCGCCGCCTAGCTGAACACGCCAAGGTGATGTTTCCGCTTGATGGGGTAAAGCTTACCATCCAAAATGTAACGCTCTCGACATTCCCGGAGATCGGACTTGTCGTAGAGTGCGAAGGTGACTGTAAAGTTCTGGATACTCTAAAGCCCAATGCCCTTACGGTGATGGAGAACGGCGTCAAGCGCCCCGTTACACGTATTCACAAGATCGATGTGAAAGAGCGCGTACCGGTTGACTTCATGTTTGTCATCGATGTTACGGGCACAATGCAGCCCTACATCAACGGGGTCCGCAATAACATCGAATCATTTGTTCAGAATCTTTCTAAGCGAGGAATTGACTATCAACTCGGTCTGGTACTCTATAGTGATGTTGTTGAAGCGATCTACGAACCAACCGATAGCGTTGCCAAGTTTCTAAGCTGGATGAGTAAAGTACAAGCCTTTGGTGGCTTTGACGAAAAAGAGAATGCGCTTCAAGCCCTCTATGATGCCAGTCGTGCACGATTCCGCCCGGCTGCCAACCGCGTGGCCGTGCTCGTCTCGGATGCAGGCTTTCACCAGGTGGGCGAACGGGGCAGTGGACGCACCAAGTTTAATGTGGAGTCGATGATTCAGCACCTGAACGACCTGAAGGTCCGTGCATTCTGTATCGTCCCTGCTAATCTGAAGCCATATCAACGATTGGCAGAAGGTACAAAAGGGACGATCTTTGACCTGAACCAATCGTTCTCAAAGATCCTTGACCTGTACTCCCAGCGCCTGACCAATCTCTACACGATCTTCTATAAGAGCGATACAAAAGTCCGCAGTGACTCCATTAACGTGGCTCTTCTGGATGAACGCAAAAAGGAGCTCGTCAAGCAGATCATTCCAATCGTCGAGATCGGACGAAAGATCATCATCGAGAACCTGCTCTTTCCTGTGGCATCTTCTGTTCTGCCCGATAGCGTCGAGGAATTGGAGGTTCTGAACGAATTCATGAAGAGCCGCCCGTCGGTTGTCGTCCGGATTGAGGGACATACAGACAACACGGGCAGTCCTAAACAGAATAAAGCTCTGTCGCTGTTACGTGCAGAGGCCGTAAGGGCGTATCTGCTTAAGAAAGGCGTCGATCCGAAGCGCCTTCAGGCTGTTGGACTTGGAGCTATCAAACCTATCGGTGATAATACGACGGAGTTCGGACGGCGGTTGAACCGCAGGACGGAGATCGTTATCGTCGGTAAGTAAGGGGGCTTACCCGACGTCGTTACGGGTTGATGATCAGCCCCTTATCAGCGAAAAGTCGAGCATAGGCCACATTACCGGGCCGCGACGTGTCCATGAAGTTGACCACGTTCACCGGACCCATGATGCGTGAGCGAAGCTCAAGAGCGGCAGCGGTGCGCGATGTCCGTAGAGCGATTGACGAGATGTCTTCCTGCGACAAGTCGCCAACTAGGTAAAGCGTTGCGGGTAGTTCGTTTTTCGTTAGCAGCCCGCCGACCATTGAAACTATCACTGACTGTTTACCAATGGGGATGACCTTCGGTGTGGTCATGGCTTTCTTCAGGTTCCGACGATACTCACCCAGCGAGGCACACCAGGGGTCGGTGGTGGGCGAGCCGATGATCATGTCTGTCTTGGTTGTATCTGTGCCGATGTCGCGGACGATACGGGCAATGATACTGTCTGCCCGCACAGGCGAGACACTGCCGAACACCACAGTGTATACCACACGTTTGGCGTGCTTCTGCCGATCACGCGAGATGACCTCACCAGGCTTGGTGGAGTCACGATACAGCGCACCCAGTACAACGCCGGTAATGGCAAGCAACGCCACCACGCCGTATATGATCAGCCACCCGTGCTTTGTGGTGGGTGGTAGCATCGACGCATTTTCGTCAAACTCTTCCTGGCTCATTCTTCCGTGCTCAGTTTCGTCACCGTCATATCCACTTCCACCGGATAGCTTCCCGTAAAGCATGCGGTGCAGTAGTTGATGCCCGGGCCCTGAGGAACAGAGTCCATCAGGCCGTTGACGCTGAGATAACGCACGCTGTCGGCTCCTAGTTCATTTGCTATGGATTCATCCGACGTGAAGTGATTGGCAATGAGCTCATCCTCGCTCGGGAAATCCATTCCATACATACACGGATGCTTGACAGGGGGCGATGTGATCCGCAGATGAACCTGCTCGGGATTGGCCTCGCGAATGAGCTTGATGAGGGACTTTGAGGTTGTGCCGCGGACGATGGAGTCGTCGATCACAACAACGGTGCGACCCTCGAGAACACCCCTGACCACGTTGAACTTGGTCTTGACCTTGAACTCGCGTTTGTCCTGCCCCGGAGCGATGAACGTACGACCAACATAATGCGAGCGGATAAGTCCGATCTCATACCGCGATGGAAACCGCTCCTGATTCACACGGGCATAGCCCAGAGTTGCGGTGTTACCGGAGTCGGGTACGGCGATCACGACGACGTCGCGATCATTGGCTGCAGCAACCGGGCTTTCCTCGGCGAGATTCTTGCCCATTTTGCGGCGCGCCTTGTCGACGTTATGCCCGAAGATCTTTGAGTCAGGACGCGAGAAGTAAACGTACTCGAAGATGCAGTGGTTCGACGTCGTCATTGATTCATCGATGTAATGCGAGGTGATCTCGCCCGTGGCGATCGTCTTCTCGTCGAACACCAGGATCTCATTGTGCTCAACATCCCGCACGTACTCGGCGCTGATGATATCCAGAGCGCACGTTTCCGAGGCAATAACGTAGCCATATCCCTCATCATGCTTGATGCGGCCGACGCAGAGCGGTCTAAAGCCATGCGGATCGCGAGTCGCGTACATGGCCGACTCAGACAACATCACGATCGAATATGCGCCTTGCGCAGTCTGCACTGCCTCTCGGATCTGTTCGATCTGCGATGTTTTGCGACTGCGGGCAATGAGGTGCAGGAACAACTCACTGTCAGTGGTCGATTGAAAGATCGCCCCTTCACTTTTGAGCCGCTCTCGTAAGGGGCGGGTATTGGTCAGGTTCCCATTATGGGCCAGCGCAAAGTTGCCGCCGGTGTAATTGAAGCTGAACGGCTGGATGTTCGCAATGGAGTTACTGCCCGTGGTCGAGTATCGGTTGTGACCCACAGCCGAACGTCCGCTTAGCGTCTTTTCAAACAATGCATGATCGGAAAAGACATCCAGAACCAGACCTTCGCCTTTGTGTATGCCGAGACGGGGCTTGCCGGACTTTTCGTCGGCATACATCGACACAATTCCAGCTGCTTCCTGCCCACGATGCTGCAGTGCGTGAAGTGCGTAGTATGTAAGAGCCGATGCCTGGGGGTGATTAAAGACGCCGACGATACCGCACATGTTACTCGTTCTCGTTCATGTTGTGGAACACATTCTGCACATCGTCATCATCTTCCAGTTTATCGATCAGCTTGATGATCTCTTCAGCCTGCTCATCGGTCAGCGTCACGGTGTTATTGGGAATGCGGCGCACCTCAGCGTTGGTGACGGTGATGCCGGCCTGTTCAAGGGCGCGCTGCACAATAATGAAGTCCGCAAACGACGTGTAGGCAATGATGTCTTCGTCCTGGTCAACGATATCCTCAGCTCCATTCTCAATGAGAAGCAGCTCGAGATCGTCGCGATTGACGCCGGCTGATGGAATCGTGAACACGCCCTTGCGATCGAAGATGAATTCGAGAGACCCCGACGTTCCAAGCTGACCGTTGCACTTGTTGAAGTATGAACGAACGTTCGCTACGGTCCGCGTTGGGTTGTCGGTAGCCGTCTCTACAAAGATGGCAACTCCGTATGGTGCGTACCCTTCGTAATTCATCTCCTCAAGACTTGCCGCATCCTTGGCCGATGCCTTCTTAATGGCACTCTCGATGTTGTCCTTCGGCATGTTCGCCGCCTTGGCGTTCTGGATCACCACGCGCAAGCGCGCGTTGGTCTCCAAGTCCGGTCCGCCAGCCTTTACGGCCAGCGAGATCTCGCGTCCATACTTGGTGAACGTTCGTGCCATGTTGGCCCAGCGCTTTTCTTTGCGGGCCCGTCGAAATTCAAATGCGCGTCCCATTGAGGTTTGTGGTGTGGGGTTTGAGGTGTGAGGTTAAATCGTCATCAGTCATCAGTCATCAGTAATCAGTCCTCAGTAATCAGTCATCAGTAATCAGTCATCAGTAATCAAATCGCTCGCTCATAGATCCGATACGTCCGGTAGCGCTCGCCGTTCATTGTCTGGGTGAGCCCCTTATTCATCATCTCGTTGCTTTCGAGGATCCAGCTGGCTTCGCCTTTGAGGATGCCGCGCTTCTTGGCGCGCTCGCCGATCTCCATGTACATGGCGGCGTCGATGCCGGTACCGCGGAACTCGGGGAGAACACCCAGTACGATGATGCGGACAAGATCGATCGACTTCTTCTTTGTGAGCAGGTGCCAGATTCCGCCGAGGATGCCGCCGCTCTTGTTGTGCTTCAGACACTGGTTCACGTCGGGCAGGGCAAGGCAGAAGCCGGCTACGCGGCCGTGACTTTCAACAATGAAGACGAGGTTCTCGTCGGCTATCTGCTTGAGGTCAGCAGCCAGGAAGTCGAACTCGGCATCGGTAAACTTCACAAAGCCCCAGTTCTTCTCCCAGGCCTGGTTGTAGATCTGCTTCAGAGTCTCGACGTCTTTTTTGAACTGCTTGCTGTTTGAGAAGTTGAACGAACGGAAGGTCAGGTTGTTACGCTTGACGATGACGTCAAACAGACGCTTCATTTTGTCCGACGCGTAGTCCTTGTTGTGAAGCAGATAGGCTAGCAGGTCCTGAGCCTTTCCATATCCCGCCCCTTCTATGAGCTTTGCGTAGTAAGGCGGGTTGTAGGTCATCAGGATCACCGGCGTGCCATCGAAGCCATCGATGAGCAGACCGCACTCGTCGTTCATCGAAGGATTGACGGGTCCGCGAATCTCGGTCATGCCTTTAGACTTGACCCATTCCTCGGCGGCACGCATCAAGGCCGTTGCGACTTCCTGATCATCGATGCACTCGAAGAATCCGAAGAAGCCGACGGAGTCGTTATGTGTGGTGTTGTGATTGCGATTGATGATGCCCGCAATCCGACCGATCACTTCACCGTTGCGCTCCGCAAGAAAAAGCTGAATGGAGCCGTGCTGGTAGAATGGATTCTTCTTCGTGTTCAGCAGTTTTTGCCGATCCATGATCAGCGGTGGAGCCCAGTGCGGGTCGTTCTTATAGAAATTCCGTTGTGATTTGATGAACCGAAGCGTTTCCGATTCGGGAATGGCACGTACAGAGATGCTCATTGTCGCCACAGGAAAATGTTGAACTCTTCGACGGGCAAAGATACCACGGTAAGAGTGTCGTATTTTTTGCGTGCTCGAAATTCATCGACGCCTTTCTGCGTGAGGATATCCATGACACTTTTTCGTCTGTTTCTGACACTCCTCGTGAGCAGCGCGGGTCTTTCCGCTGCGGGTGATGAACTCACGAAGCGCTTTTCCCGCGATGCCGAGCGCATGCTTGCGTGGACCAAGGACGACAAGGGGTGCTATTCGCTTCTGGCAGACTTCTGCGACCACTATCCGAAGCGTCTGAGTGGTTCGGAGAACCTCGAGAGGGGGCTTGACTGGCTGATCGGTAAGATGTCGGCCGAGGGCTGGAAGGTGAAAACCCAGCCTGTGATGGTTCCGAACTGGCGTCGTGGCAACGAATCACTGACCATGACTAAACCCATAAGCCGTACCATGCCGTTCTGCGGTCTTGGCGGAAGCATCGGAACGGATGGTAAGCCCCTTACCGGAAACGTCCTTGTCGTAAAGAGTTTCGATGACCTCAAGGCCCGGCAGGCCGAGGCGAAGGGAAAGATCGTGGTGTTCAATGTGCCGTTCACAACGTATGGCGAGACCGTACAGTATCGTGTGCGCGGAGCCTCAGAGGCATCTCGATATGGTGCCATTGCATCGCTCGTGCGTAGCGTTGGACCCTACGGCATCCAGACGCCGCACACTGGCGGTATGGGCTATCAGAATGATGTGCCCAAGATCCCTCATGGTGCTATCAGCATGGAAGATGCCATGATGATGCAGAGATGTCAGGATCGGGGTGAAAGCATTGAGCTGACGCTTTCAATGGAAGCGAAATGGCTCCCTGATGCCCAGTCACGCAATGTGATCATTGAGATTCCGGGCTCGGAGCTTCCCAAAGAAGTAGTTGTCATGGGCGGTCACATCGATTCCTGGGACCTCGGAACGGGCGCCATGGACGATGCAGGAGGATGCTTTGTAGCCTGGCGTGCGCTGACGATGATGAAGACGCTCGGTATGCGTCCGAAGCGAACGATACGCGTGTGCTTCTGGACCAACGAGGAAAACGGTCTGCGCGGAGGCGAAGCGTATGCGCAGCTGACGAAGGATGAGAAACACGTGATGGCGATGGA
>JBEIIK010000040.1:0-18260 GCA_040380835.1 Ignavibacteria bacterium
ACATCTCCCGAATCCGAACTCAGGAAAAACCCAAGTGCAGCCGTCGTCGAGTCCGAGACCGTAGCGGTGAACGTGTATGTATACTTCTTCCATGCCGACGAGATCTGCACGGTCTGTGATAATCCATACGAGTTGTATGGTGATGTTCCGTTAAACACGTAGAGGAAGAACTCACGATTACCACGCTGCGGGGTCGTCTTTGCCCAGTAGCTCAGCTCGTAGGTTTGCAGATGTCGCATCACCGGAAGTCGCTGCGCCAGCTGGATCATGTACGTGGTTCTATTCGGATCGATCTTGTTGATACGGACACGGCCTGAGGAAGCCCCCTGCTGCTTATCGGCATCGCTGAATTGGAACAGAGCCTGAGCACCGGTGGTCGAGTTGAGGTTCAGCACCCAGGCGTTGTTGAAAGGATCTTCGAAGTCACCGTTAAGTAGAATGTTCTGGGTTGATCTTGCCGTGGCTTGCCATGCACTTGCCAGTGCAGCATCTGTCTTGTATGTCGTCTCAAGCCAGGCATTCCAGAGAGAATCGATGTGGGCAACGTGCTGCTGTCCGGTTGATGTTGTGGAGGCATTGGGGTTCGGCCGGACAATGTCATTCGTGTACAGCCAGAACGCAGCCGGCGAGGCATCCTCAGCAGCGATGACATACGCAAGTGCAGGATCATCCTTATAGGCGATGTCCGTAAACGTGTTTACGTGCGAAAGCAGTGTACGCACGACGTCTCGTTGAATCTGCTGAATTCGACGATTGAACAACACCGGCACACGGGCACCCCATCCGGTGGAATCCGGCTGCAGCACGCCATCGCCCTGACGTGGCGTCCACGTGGACTGGAAGGTGAAGACGTAGTAGATGCCGTGCTGGCGAAGCTGATGCATGAACCAGTCAAACTTTTTCATCTGTACGGGGTCAAGACCATCCTGCAACGTCGATGGCGTGTTGGCACGGAAGATGCTCACCGCAGACCAGACGTTCACGTCAAAGCTGTTAAGCCGAACACAGTTGATTCCGAGTGCTCGAAGCCGACGTGCAATTACAACTGCATTCGCACTGTCAGGCATTGCCGTGAGCCACTGCAGTGTTGTGCCAACCAATCGCAGGCGTGACCCATCGGCAAATCCCAGATGTCCATCGGAGGTGAGAACCACACGCCCCCTGGCACCGGCAACCTCAGCCGGCATCGCTACAAGCGACGTATCGAGGTCCGCCTCGTGGTCGATCGCAAATGGATACGGATTGGCAAGGGGCTGAGCATTGATCGTGATGCCGGCACCGAACAGTGCACACAGCGCGATCATCGATGGCAGAAGTCGGCGAAACTTACAGGACATTGAAAACCTCATCGAGCGATCTGAATTGTGGTATGGGTGACGGTTCTGCCTGCGTGCAGCGAGATGACATAGGTCCCACTGGAAAGGCCCTGCAGCTCGAGCCGCGCAACGCCTGTCCAGGCGTCTACCGGCGCAGAGGCCTGCCGGCCCCCTCGCAGATCGGTCAGGACAAGATGGGCATCGGCATTCCGATCGACGTTTACGCGTACAACCACGAAGTCGGAAGCCGGGTTGGGTCCGACGCTCATGAACGTTGCACGCGGATCGGCATCATTGACGCTAACGGGCTTCGACTTGAAGAGCTCGGGAGCTCGTGATCCAAAATCCCTAAAAAGTAGCTGCTGCTGGGTGCTGGCGGGCACGCCGAACCACTGCAGAAGCACACTCGCATACACATCGCGATAGTCATACTGCATCAACATGTCCCCGATCGGATCGAGGTTGACAAGGTCCGGGTTGCTGCCGTAGATCTTTCCGCCATTGACCTGCGCGCCGAAGGCAAACAGAGGAGCGGCCGTACCGTGGTCAGTACCAACACTTCCGTTTTCATAGACGCGGCGTCCAAATTCGGAGAACGTCATTCCCGAGACGCGCTGGTCATGACCGCGGTTCTTCATTTCCTGCATGAACACCTGCACGGCATCGCCAAGCTCGCGCAGCAGGTTTGCATGCGTGCCGAGCGTGGAGTCATCGGTGGATGTCTGGCTGGCGTGGGTGTCGAAGTTGTTGTTTGCCCACGAGATCAGGAAGATCCGCGAACGCAGTCCGCCGCTGATCAGCTGCGAGACCACCTTGAGCTTGGCTCCGATGTCCGTGGTTGGGAAGGTTACCGTTGGCGTGCCCGACTTGTCATTGGCGTCTTTGACGACGGAGGCATAGACGTCGGCGCTCCGTGCGATGTTGCGCATGAACGTCACTTCGCGTCCCGCAGGTGTATCTGACTGCTCACTGCTTGGCACTTCGCCGGCACCGCCGCCGCCATTGACCAGACGGTAGAACTCGTCCGGATCGCGGAAGCTGATGCCCATGGGGCCCGCCGCCCCGAGAAGACCAAGGGACGTGGCATTACCGATCTGCACCGCAAGCGGATGCGCCGGCAGTTCCGTTGGATAGGAGGGGGCGAGCGTCTGCAGATAGCGTCCAACCCACCCTGTCGAGCCCATCACATCGGCATCTGTGGCCGTTAGCCAGATGTCTGTTCCACGGAAGTGCGAACGGTCGGGATTAGGATACGTCACACCCTGCACGATGGCGAGCTTACCTTCATCGTACAGGGCACGAAAGCCCGTCAACGCTGGATGCCAGCCCAGGGTATCGTTTATGCGTAGGGTCTTGTTCTTCGGGATCGCAATGGTCGGACGCCGCTCATAGTAAAGCGGGTCGGAGTGCGGCACGACGGTATTCAGTCCGTCATTGCCCCCTGCCATCTGGATCAGCACAAGCACGCGGTCCTGCTCTTCGAGAAGCTGGTGCAGACGCGGATCGCCCCCTGCCATGGCCTGGATGCTCATTGAGTCGATGAGCGTAGGTAGCGTTGCAATGGCCATGCTGCCGCCAGCGGCACTGCGCAGGAATGATCGCCGATGCATGCGACGTTCGGGCGACTGTTCGTTTGAAGGTGTTTTCATGGTCGTCGTCTCCCTGGTCACATCAATTGAAATTCGGGCATCCTCACGATGGCCTGAATAAGAAAACGGGCACGCTGTACGGCAGAGGGCGCGTTCACATCCCACTCGTACTTCTGAGCACCGGCGAGCATTATCTCCAGCAGCACGTCGTGCTGCTGTTTGGTGATCGGCATCGGAAGAAGGACCGCGGCAACATTGGTAACGATCTTCTCGGCATCGTTGGCATCGGGCAGTTGCTTCATGAACGCGATCACATCGGGCACGAGAGATTTGCCTGCCTCATCGACAAGCTTGGTTGAGCTGCCGATCTGACGTCCGTCCACAAAGCTCTCGCCAAAGCGCTGACGCTGTGGGAAGGTCGAACTGGTGATCCAGGCGTGGTGACCCTTCCAGCCCTCGACCGTCGGCGGATAGAACGGCTCCTGCGTCAGGCGCGTCATCACCTGGCCAACATAGGTGCGACTTACGGTTGTCGCACCGAGTACGGAAGAGAGTCCCACGACAAGTTCAAGCGGACTCTTGATGAGCGCGCCGCGCACCTTGACGTCGTAGAAGTACTCTGAGGCAAGGATGGTCTGCAGCACCGTCCTGACGTTGTAGTTCGAAGTGCGAAGCAGCGCGGCAACCTCCTCGATCGACTGCGTCGTAGGGTCGGGCTCGACATAATTGCGGAGCAGCTTCCGTGCGACAAACCTTGCGCAGGCAGGATGTTCAAGAGTGATGCGGATAACATCCTGCCATTCCCATGGGCCGGTCTTGCCCAGGATGGACTTTTCGCCCAGGTCGGCCAGCTGACGGTTATACGAGCCGGTAAGACCGGAGATCCTCCAGCCAGTAAATGCCCGGGCCGCCTCCAGAACGTCTCGCTCAGTGTAGTTACCGACACCCATCGAGAAGAGCTCAAACCATTCGCGCGCAAAGTTTTCATTGGCACGCCCCTTTACACTCTGGTCACCGTTGAGATACCGTAGCATGGCCGCATCGCCAACGATCCGACGTGACATCTCGGCGTAGTCGTAGGCATTGGAGCGCAGCATCTGATGCTGCCCCACCATCCAGTGCGCTATGTACACATTGAGATAGTCGCTGGCGAACGTGTTGTGCCAGAGCATGATCAATCGCTCACGGGGCGATGTCGAGGTCATCACCCGATCAAGCCACCACTTCTGCATATCCACCCACAGTCGATAGGCTTCATTGAAGTCCTGAATGTTTGGGGTCTGCGATGCCCATGCAGGCGATGGGAAAGGGGCTTCCGCGGCATTCAAAAGATCCGCAAGCGCCTGAGCCGGAGGTTTTCCGACAAGTGACACTGCCCGTGCATAGGTCGGATGAAGACTTGCACGCCTGAGCAGGTGGAAGGCATCGTCCAGTGTCAGGGCCGTGGTCCGTTCGCGTAGGTCAGCCATATCGATCTCGGCAGAGGTGGGAACATTTCGACGTAGGAACAAAGCCCGCCGTGAAACGGACTTTTACAGCTCCGAACATACGTACTTTTGTCACTTCGGGACAATCATTTCACGGAGCATCAGCATGGCCGAATCTTCGACCACACAACGTTCACGAAGCACACAGCCGACCAACGTCGAAAAGTATGGAACCTACCTCGCCTACGGAGCGATCCTGCTGGTCGTGGTGGCTTTCTTTGCCGATGCTCTCTTCGGCGGAAAGAACTTCATGAGCGGAGGCGACAATGTTGCCTTTTACTCCTTTGTGCCCTACCTCGAGGCGGCCAAGCAGACCGGAGAGTTTCCACTGTGGATGCCGTACATCTTCGGCGGAATGCCGTCTCTGGCATCCTTCCTTGCTGCTGGAGAACGTACGTGGGACTTCGTGGGCACGTTGATCTTTGCCGTGCCTCGCACAATGGGTGATGCCACCAATAATGACACCACCCGTCTGGTGCTGTGGTACATCATTTACGGGTGGGGTGTCTACACCCTGGCGCGCCAGAAGGGTCTTGAGAAAATGATCGGCGTATTCTCTGCCGTCGGTGCGGTGATGAGCACGTTCGTGATCGTCTGGATCATGATCGGTCACAGCACCAAGCCGGTGTCGATGGCCACCCTGCCCTGGCTTCTGCTGGCACTCGAACGGCTTCGCGAACGATTCACACTTGCCAACCTCTTTCTGCTCATTCTTCCGCTGATCGTTCTCGTCTCTGCCACGCACCCGCAGATGATGTTCTACATGGGGTGTGCTCTGGCCCTCTACACCATTGTTGAACTTGTTACGCGTCTGATAACGCGCTCCGGCTGGATGGATGTGCTCAAGGCAGGGGGCGGGTTGGCCATTGCCGGCATCATCGCCCTAGCCACTCATGCTGACATGTTCATGGCCACACGCCACTACACGCCGGAATCAACGCGCGGATCCGCCCCTCTGGTGCAGTCCACCCGCAATAACCAGGATCAGTCGGGCGGTAATGACTATGAGTACGCTACGAACTGGTCATTCTCTCCCGGTGAGATGTACACGTTCCTGGTACCGAGCTATTACGGCTTCGGCAACACCAGCATCAAGACCAGCCGCAACGCGCCACCGCAACGCGCACAACTCTACTGGGGACAGATGCCGTTTACCGATGCAGCCAATTACATGGGCATTGCCGTGCTGGTTTTCGGACTCATCGGGATCTGGCAGTATCGCAAGGACCCGTTCGTGATCTTTCTTACGGCGCTGGGTGCGTTCTCGTTGCTTCTCTCCATGGGCAAGAACTTTCCGATCCTCTACGATATCCTGTTCAACTACGCTCCGGCATTTAACAAGTTCAGAGCCCCCTCCATGGCCCTGTGCCTGCTGCAGTTTGCACTTCCGGTGCTGGCTGGATACGGTCTGACGGCGGTGATCGGCTGGGGTAAGAACTCGACTGCCGCCGCTCGGAAGGCAGCACTTGGAGTGTTTATGGCAACGGTCGTTGTCTCGGCAATGGTGTACCTGGTTGCCAGCGATGAGAGTGACTACAAGAAAGAAGTCGATACGGCCATGACAGCAAAACGGGGTCAGCCGGCCCCGGGTGAATTCCTTGAGATCGTCTATAACGAGATGCATGCCGATTCTCTGGCCTCTATGTTCTACCTGATCATCATCGGCGGACTCATCGTCCTGACGGCTCGGGGTGCAGTGAAGCCCTCGCTGACGATTGTTCTGTGCATCGGACTGCTGACGGTGGACCTGTGGCGCATTGACCGGCGTCCTTATGACCCGAAGAAAGGCTCTCCGGAACAGAATGTCTTTGCCGCCACAGATGTGGTAGGGTTTCTCAAGTCCGATGCGTCCATGTATCGGGTCTGCGACCTAACGCAGACGGTGCCTGCCAACTGGTGGGCCTACCACTTCATCGAAAGCGTCGGCGGATACAGTTCGGCCAAGATGCGCCTGTATCAGGACATGCTGGATGTAGCCGCACCGGGCCCCGGACGCGAGCCTGTTCCCGGCAACAGCATGATCCTGAACCCTTTCCTGTGGAACCTTCTCAACGTCAAATACATCGTGGCGGATCGACCCCTGTATCCCGGTGTCGAGCCGGCATTCCAGTCCCAGGAAATGGGTGTGATGGTCTATCGCAATGATGAGAATCTACCACGTTCGTGGTTCGTTGACACGCTGCGTGTTGAGTCTGACCGGCGCACACTTCTGGAGAAGCTGCGCGACGGGACCTTCGACGCGCGGCGCGTGGCCTATGTTGAGAAGGCCTTTGACGGTATGAGTGCGCTGGGTTCGGACTCCACGTCTTCGGCAACGGTCAAGGAGCGCACCAATCACCGCCTGGTTCTCAGCACGACATCATCGGCTGCGCAGATGCTCGTGGTCAGCGAAATGTTCTACAGCGAATGGAAGGCGACCATCGACGGCAAGCCAGTAGAGACTATCAAGACCAACTTCCTGCTGCGAGGCGTGCCGGTTCCGGCCGGACGTCACACAGTGGAGTTTCGTTTTGAGAGCCCGTCATTTGAGCTGGGCCGCACGATCAGTCTTGCCGCAAACGGCATCACGCTACTGATCGGTCTTGGCGGACTTCTGATGTGGCGCCGCGAGCGCAGTCAGGGTCAGCAGGCATGAGGCAGGAGCTTCGTCAGGTTTGCAGTGAATCGACAACACTGCACGGGGCGCTGGTCTTTTCGGCAGAAGACCTTGCCTCAATGTCCGAGCAGGATGCCGAAGATGTGCGTCGGGAGTTCGGTGCCACATCGCTTTTCCGTCTTCCAGAGCACGAGATCGCGTTCTTCGATTGGCTTCGTGTGCACGAACCCGGCGTGTGGGCAGACCTGTGGGAGGGACAAGAACACGCCCCCTATCTCGTTTCTACTGCCTTCCTCAAGGACTTCGTCGGTGCTCCCAAGAAGGGCTCTTTCATGATCTGCGACCTTCAGTCGCAAGTCAACTATTTTTTCATGCCCGATATGCTGCTTGAAAAGGAATCCACCGATTTCGTCAATGCCGTCCGCGATCGTTTCCTTGGAGGAGACAACCTTACGGTGGAGCAGGCACTGACAGTGGAGATATCAGCCGGTCATGTGGACATCTGGCACTTTGCGTATCTGCGCGGGGTAGATCTTGACCGCGCAAAGCGAGCCGTTGCCTCGCTCGTGGATGATCGCATCATCGTCCACGTTACGTCAGCCGAGCATCTTTCATCATACTTCGACGTCGGATAGGCCATATGCTGGTGGTCAAGTTTGGCGGCACATCCGTTGCCGATGCTTCTGCTTTCTCAGCGGTAGCAGACATCATTCGACGTTGCACGCACGAGCCGGATGGCGTGATCGTTGTGCTTTCTGCCACGGCCGGTACAACGTCAGGTCTGCTCGAGATCGCACGCATGGCCGGTAGCGGTGAAGATCACCGTCCAATGCTTGAGAGGCTGATAGCACGACACCGCGAGCTTGCCTGCGAATTGGTCGGCGCAAGCACATGCGTCGATGCCTTCTGTGATCAGTCCGTTCAGTATGCAGAAGCCGTTGCCATGCTCGGAGAATGGAATCAGGTAACGCTCGATGGCATGGCCGCATTTGGGGAGCTGATGAGTTCGGCGATTCTGCACGCGATGCTCAGCGATGGCGATCCACAGGCGATCCTCGTTGATGCCCGTGACGTCATTATCATGAGTAATGACGGCACCCACGTCGATTTCTCTGCTACGGACAAGGCCTGCCGGGCACATCTGAACCCCATGCTTCAGACCGGGCAGATCATTGTCACGCAGGGCTTTATCGCACGTGATGCACACGGGCGCACGACAACGCTGGGAAGGGGCGGATCGGACTACTCGGCGGCTATCATAGGGGCCGCCCTGCATGCACGTGAGATCATGATCTACACCGACGTCAGTGGAGTCTATTCGGCTGACCCGCGAATCGTAGCGGATGCCAGGCCGTTAGCGTCTATATCGTTTGAGCAGATGCAGGAAATGGCCTCCTACGGAGCAAAGGTGCTGCATCCGGAAACGATCACTCCTGCCATACGAGCGTCGATACCGGTGCGCGTGCTCAATACATTTTCCCCGGACGACAAAGGCACCTGCGTTACCTCATCAATTGGGGAAGTTTCGGATGCTTGTGCCGTGGCCATTCTGCGCTCGGTAGAGCTGGTCACCGGTGGTCCTGATGTAGCTGATTATTTGCTCATGCAGGAGTCGCTACGACGTCATGTGGTGCTCTCGCAGCGAAATCTGCAGCGCTCAATCACGGCCATTCAATGCGCCGAAAGTACCGTTACCGGCGAGCTTGATGTTTCCCTTCTGGAACAGATCCACCAGCGCCAATCCGTCAGCATGATCGCCGTCACGGGTTGTCAGGCCGGCAACCCGGAAGTTATACGCATGCTGTCATCAGCCCTGGCGGCACACGTTCGCAAGGCCTGGCTGACACCAATGTCGCTGACGTGCCTTGCGGTGATCGTTGACCGCACGGATGCCGATGTTTGCATGCGCACATTGCACGAGGCGATCACTCATCGACAAGATCAAGTCGGATAGCTTCGCGCACGGCGCCAATGTGGCGCAGAAACAGGACAAAGCTCACGGCTGATACGGCGATGCGGAAATTCGTGATGTCTTCTCCTGCCAGCGAAAGGAAGTTGGCTTTGTCGAGTACGAAGTTCGGGACGCTCCATACCAGGATAGCCGTGGCCAGGATGCCTGACATCGAAGCGATGTGCACCTGCTTGCGGATCACATAATTGCCCGTAAGGTATCCGAGGATCCAGAAAACGAGTGGTAGGGGGCTCATGGCCGTGAGCGCACCGGTAGCCGTTGCCAGACCGCGTCCACCGTCGAAGCCCAGGAACAACGAGTAGTTGTGACCGGCCACAACTCCCACTGCAGCCCACGCTATGGCAGCGAACGAACCGTCATGGAAGTTCTGTGCAAGGATGACAACAATGGCCCCTTTGAACATGTCAAACAGCATCACCCCGATACCGGCAGCCTTACTCTGACTGACATCATAAAGGTTACGCGCACCGACATTGCCGGTTCCCTCATTCCGGATATCTGTGCCGGTCATGATGCGGCGCACCACCCAGGCAGTTGGAAATGAGCCGATGAGATATGCTACACCGGCAATGGCGAGTAGCCCGAGATTCATGTTCTCCCCTTGAGAAAGCGAAGTTGAAAAAGTGAAACGGTCATGAGCGTCACAAAGATGAGAAAGGCTACGGCACTGGCATAGCCCATGGAGTCAGATTGTTCGAACGCCTGGTGGTAAACTTCATACACCAGCGTGGATGTGGCACCAAGCGGTCCTCCCTTAGTCATCACATAAACTTCCACAAAGACCTGAAAGCTCTTGATGCTGTTGATGACCACCACAAACAGCAGCGTCGGACGCAATAGTGGAAGAGTGATCTGAAAGAACTGCTGTCTAGCAGATGCACCGACGAGTTCGGCGGATTCGTACAGGTCCTTGGGGATGGCCTCCATACCAGCAAGAAACAGCACCATGTAGTATCCTGCCGAGATCCATACGTCCATGGCCATGATGGCCGGCAGTGCCGTCGACGGAGAGAGTAGCCAGCCGTCGGCCGGGAATGGCAGCCCCATTGATGCGCAGATCGCACTGACGTATCCATCACGTGAGTACAGGTTTGTGAACACCAGGGCAATCACCACCAAGGACGTAACGGACGGAAGAAAGAACGATGCGCGGAAGAACGAGGCAAAACGCGGTGCACTCTTGCGCACGGCCAGTGCCAGCAGTATCGCCAGTGTCGTGGTCACCGGAACGGTTGCCAGCGTAAAGATCGCCGTATTTGAAAACGCATTCCAGAAGTCCTTATCCTGAAGGGCCCGACGGTAATTGTCAAGCCCGATCAGGGTCATTTCATTCGTCAGCGTTCTATAGTCACTCAGACTCAGCACAAAGGCATATCCGAGCGGATATAACCAGAAGACCGCCAGCGTGACGAGCCACGGCGCTAGAAGCGTCCACGTATGAACGGTCTGCTTACGCATGACTTCCTGCGGCAACAAGCTCGCGAAGCTCAGTGTAAAGAAGTTCGAGCGGCAGCCCGACGATGGTGTAGTAGCAACCTTCGACGCGCGAGACAAACACCGCTCCGAAGTCATCCTGGATGCCGTAGGCTCCCGCTTTGTCAAGGGGTGAGCCGGTGCCGACATAGGCATGTATCTCCTCGTCAGAGAGGTCCCGGAACGTCACATCAGTCGCGCGGCTGGCACGGCGGCTGGAAAGCCCCCTGCCGCGGCCGACCAGGGCAAGCCCGGTGTGGACAGTGTGCGTGCGGCCGCTAAGTCGACGTAGCATCGACACGGCATCGTCGGCATCGAGCGGTTTGTTGAGAACCTGGCCGTCAAGCACCACGGTGGTATCGGATCCGATGACGATTATGTCGCCATCGATAAGCTCGGCTCCTCGCTGCGCTTTGCGCCATGCGAGCTCCTGCACATAGTCTGCCGGAGCCAGCGATGTCGGCACGGCGTCTTCATCAATGCTGGGCACTAAACTTGTGAAAACGAAGCCGACGTGACGCATCAGCGACTGACGGCGCGGCGACTGTGAAGCAAGAACAAGGGGCACCGGCAGGTGCAGAAGGTCGTTCAGGACGATCATACTCCTGCGAACTTACCTCCCCAAGCTTCAATTCATCACCGTTAACATTTAGTGACTGAGTGCTTGCTCAATGGCCGCGGTCAGCTCTGACGACAGTGGATCGACACGGCTTCCGTAGCGGGCGATCAGAGACCCGTCCTTGCCGACGAGGAACTTCTCGAAGTTCCAGTCGATTTCGCGGGATAAGGACGCGTTGCCGCCACCGGAGGTGAGGAACTGGAACAGCGGTGCCTTATCTGATCCCTTGACGGTGACCTTGCTGAACATAGGAAACGTCACGTCGTACTTGGTCGAGCAGAAGGACTTGATCTCCTCATCCGTACCCGGCTCCTGAGCACCGAAGTCATTGGCCGGAAATCCAAGGATGACCAGCCCCTTGTCCTTGTACTTGCGGTACAGAGACTCCAGAGGAGCGTACTGCTTGGTGTAGCCGCAGAACGAAGCGACGTTCACAATGAGAACGACCTTGCCCTTGTAGGAAGAGAGGTCGACGCTAGTGCCGTTGATCGATCGGACCGTGAAGTCATGCAGAGATTGGCTCATGGTAATCATGCAGAGTAGAGAAAAAAAGATGGTCTTCATGCAAGGGGCTCCTGGTGAGATGCCGAGTAAACAGCAAAGACGACCGGAGGATTCCCCTGCTGATTAACAAACTCAGTTCGTAGACAGCTGAATCGCTCCTGCTCAAGCCCAGCAAGCTCGTCCTGAACTGCCTGCAGCTCCTGACGTCCCTCCGGGTGGCTGTAGCAGACGATCGTGATCAGTCCGCCCGGCAAAATGAGCTCCAGGGCCTGACGTAGGGCCGAAACGGTTGTGGCGGCCATAGTCGTGATCGCCTTTTCGCCCCCTGGCAGATAGCCGAGGTTGAAGCTGATGGCCCGCACATGGCCGTGATGACCCGGCTCGATATGCGCACGCATCGTCTCATGTCCGGCCAGGATCAGCTTTACATGATCTGCTTCGTCCTGCAGGCGCACGCGGGCCACATCCAATGCCACCTGCTGTACATCGAATCCATAGACGCACCCCTGACTGCCCACGCATCGGGCAAGCAGATGCGTATCCCAGCCGTTACCGACGGTAGCATCAATGGCCACATCGCCGGGTCTGACGATGTCTCTCAGCATGCGATGGACGGTCGATACGGCATTCTCCGTCGTGCGTTTCACTTCCACCACCTCTGAATGTGGATTTCCTCATCCGGAATGGAACCATCCAGCACGCACGCTGCCAGCTGTGCGGCTGCCCACGGGCCTTGCAGTGCCCCCTTTGTGCCGAGGCCATTGAGTGTGTAGCGTCCGGGCGCGGACGGGTGCGCCCCCACCAGCGGACGCTTGAACTGCGTCGATGGCCGGATCGCGGCACGGTGTCCGTCAACAATGACCTCGCGGTCGATCATCCTCCGCACTGCGGAGAGAAGCTCTTCACGAGCAAGCACGGTGGGTGCCGGGTCATGGTCGTCCCAGTCATGCGTTGCACCAACGCGGTAGCAATCACCTCCCGTGGGCAGGATCCACGTGCCATTGGTCAGGATCTCGTTGAGCTCCAGGCCCGGAATGCGCACGTCAAGGATCTCTCCTTTCGACGGTTCGATCGGGAGCCACGACCAGAGTGGATCGCCAAGAGCGCGATACCCAGTGCAGTCAATGATCGCCGATGAGCTGCTGACGACGGGTGAGAACTCGACAGCCGCGCGCATCGTTCTGAGCAGCAGCGGGATATCGATCGTGACAACGTTGCCGTGAGTCATTCCGCCGAACGGGTATCGCACGCCGTCGTTGATACCCGAGGGGATCTCCTCGACGTTGTACGCATCAAACTCACCCGAGTCGAAGCGTTTGCGGAACCACTCCTGCATGGAAGCATCCCGGAAGACCCGACGCAGCGTCCAGTTGCGCTGAAGCTTTATGCCGAAGCTCTGCTCGATCTCCCCGTACGTCCGGCGTGCGTGGTTCATGAGTTCCTCACCGCGCCAGGTTGGCTTTAGGCGTTGACCCGTTATCGGGGTGATCATACCGGCGGCAACCATCGACGAGGTGTCGCCATCCGAGTCATCCCGGGCCGTTACATGAACACCGCGCTTGATGAACTCCCACGCAGACAGGGCTCCGGCAAGCCCCATACCCACGATATGGACGGACCTCATATCGAACGTCCGGCAAGACCCCGGATGACCACGCTGGCGCAGGCAGCGCCGAAGGCCGCCGGCAGGTAGGGGGCTGTCCCGAATGCAGAACGTTTGAAATTGGTGCCATCGGTGTACATCAGCGACTCGTCGTCAGTCTCCTCAAGCGAATACACGGCTGTAATGCCGGTACGGATGCCGACGCGGTGCAGGCGCTTGCGCACAAACCGCGCAAGGCGGCACTTCTGGGACTCGGCGATATCAGCAATGCGGATCATCGAGGGGTCCACTTTGCCCCCTGCCCCCATCGAACTGACGATGCGAAAGCCCCGGCGGTGGGCCTGTTCGAGCAGGGCAACCTTCGGTGCAAGGGAGTCGATGGCATCGACGATATAGTCGTACGAGGCCGCAAGAAGCCGATCGATGCTGCCGGGGGTCACAAAACTCTGCATTGGTACCACGGCAAGTTCGGGATTGACGTCTCGCAGGCGCTCTCGCATGACCTCGACCTTGAGTCGACCTTCGGTGGATGTCAATGCCGGCAGTTGGCGGTTTCGGTTAGATGGATCGACCACGTCTCCATCGACGATGGTCATGCGTCCTACGCCGGCGCGGGCGATAAACTCGGCAGCAAACGAGCCAACGCCGCCGAGGCCGACGACGAGCACATGCGAACTCGCAAATCGATCTACGGCTTGATCACCAAGTAGCAGGCGTGTGCGGGAGGTCCATCCCGCATCCGTCATCGCTTGAAGACGGTTTCGAAAGTCTGCTGCTGGGTCGCGCATAACTCCTCAATGCTCACACCGCGGATGCGCGCGGCTGCAGCATAGACATCAGAGATCGGTGAAATGTCAGTATCGGTTTCAAGAAGGAAGCGATCGGACGGGCAAAAGCGCACGGCTTCGACGAGTGCTGGGGATTCGCGCAGCAGCGCTGTGCCGAAGGATAAGACCATACCGGCATCGAGGCACTGCTTTGCAAGGTCAGCCCCTTTCACAAACCCATGAAGGATCCAGGGCTGTGAAGGATTGATAAACTTGTGAATGCGCAGAAGTTCGTCGTGCGCTTTAACGCAATGAATGATCAGGGGGCGAGAGGTACGCTCGGCCAGTTCTGCCAGGTACTCAAAGGCATCGATCTGATGGGGCCAGGGCGAGCTGCCCGCACGATCGAGTCCGCACTCACCGAGTCCCACCACAAGTTCCTCTTCGAGCAGGTCTTCAACAACATCCGCAACGTCACGCCAGTCGGCTGTGACGTCCCATGGATGTATCCCCACGGTACAGATACCGTCGGTCTCGAAGACCTCCGTTTCAGCAGTAATACGAATGCTGACAACGGACGTTGTGTCCGGGTCTGACGCTCGCTGATGCGTGTGGGCGTCGATATACTTCATCACGGATGTCTATGGATGCCGTTGACGCGGCGACAACAATTGAAAGTGTGGGCAAAAGGAGTTCGGTAAATCTAGAAAAGTGGCATCACTTCGTCAAAGCTCCGGAGATCCTGTATCGGAAACACCGCGTTCGGACTCCTGCCGTGCAGTCCGGGCCAGCGCCTCATATCTGAGCCGGAGCTCGTCGAGACTTTTCTCTTCCATCTGCTCAAGGTCAAGCATGCGGTTGTGAGCCCCCTGCGTGACGCGGATCAGCTCGTCGAGTTTCAGATGCAGGGCCTCGGTATCGCGATTCTGGGTGTTCTGGATCAGAAAGACCATGAGAAAGGTCACAATGGTCGTGGCTGTATTGATCACCAGCTGCCAGGTATCACTGAAGCCGAAGATGGGTCCCGATGCCAGCCAGACGAGGATGATCAGCACCGCCCAGACGAATGTGACGGGACGACCGGCAAAGCGGGCAACGGCCTTGGCGAATCTGCTGTAGATGCTCGGGCTGTTCATGACGTTACCGCAGAACGCCGTCCGATGGCAAACCACGACGCCAAGGGGATCAGCACAATGGCACTGACCATGAGCCAGAGTGGGTGCGGAAACTGAAAGAAGTTCATGACCGTGGCAAACAGCACAAATCCTCCCACGGCCAGCGTCATTAGCCGCTCGCTGCCTCGAGCGATACGAATGGCCACGAGCGAGCCCACGTATGCGCCGGCGCACCAGCCGACCAGCAGACTTGCCAGTGCTGCGAAGGACATTCCATCGGCGTAGGCTCGCACAGCGGCAGCATCAGACGGATCGGGTATGGCATTGCCCACGCCAAATAGGCTGTGTCCCAGCATCTCAACACCACCGATCACAAGTGCGCCGGTAACAACGCCGGCCAGGATCGCAAGAATTCGCCGCATGGTTGGGTTCATTGGAGTGCACCTTGGTGTGAAGCGGTGCATGATAACACCTGAAGGCCCTTCGGCAAAGACCGGTACCTGCCCAGAACACCGACAAGCGCAAACGCCCGACCCCACGAACGGGATCGGGCGCTGCAGTTGAGTTGGGAGGCGACTGATCTTTCGATCAGTACATGTCCATTCCGCCGCCGTGCTGATGCGGAGCGGCTTCCTTCTTTTCCGGCTTTTCAACGATCGTGGCTTCGGTCGTGATCAGCAGCGAAGCAACCGATGCAGCATTTTCAAGAGCCACGCGGGCAACCTTTGTTGGGTCGATCACACCGGCTTCAAGAAGGTCTTCAAACTTCTCTGAATATGCGTTGAAGCCGAAGGTGCCTGTTCCTTCCTTGATCTTGGCAACGATCACAGAGCTCTCAAGACCTGCGTTGTCCAGGATCTGACGGATCGGGGCTTCAACGGCCTTGCGGATGATGTTGATACCCGTCTGCTGGTCGTTGTTCTCGACCTTGAGACCTTCGAGCTTGCCCAGCGTGCGCAGGTATGCCACACCGCCGCCTGGCACGATGCCTTCTTCGACGGCAGCGCGTGTAGCGTGCAGGGCGTCTTCGACACGGGCCTTCTTTTCCTTCATCTCGACTTCCGTCGCTGCACCGATCTTGAGAACCGCAACACCACCCGAAAGCTTGGCAAGACGCTCCTGAAGCTTCTCACGATCGTAGTCACTGGTGGTCTTTTCGATCTGTGCCTTGATCTCATTGATACGCTTCTTGATCTCGTCGGAGCTGCCAGCCCCTTCAACGATCGTCGTGTTGTCTTTGTCGATCGTGACGCGCTTGGCTGTGCCGAGCTGCTGAAGCGTTGCACCGTCGAGCTTATAGCCCTTCTCTTCAGAGATCACCATACCGTTGGTCAGGATGGCGATGTCTTCGAGCATGGCCTTGCGACGGTCACCAAAGCCCGGAGCCTTGACGGCGGCGATCTTGAGTGTTCCGCGCAGACGGTTGACGACAAGTGTTGCCAGGGCTTCGCCTTCGATGTCTTCGGCGATGATCAGCAGAGCGCGGCCTGCCTGTGCTGTCTTTTCGAGTACCGGCAGAAGATCCTTGATCGCACCGATCTTTTTGTCGTGGATAAGAATGAATGGATTCTCTAGCGAGCATTCCATGGTGTCGGCATCCGTAACGAAGTACGGAGAGAGGTACCCACGGTCAAACTGCATACCCTCAACCACGTCCACCGACGTGTCCGTGCCCTTGGCTTCTTCAACCGTGATCACGCCGTCCTTGCCAACCTTCTCCATCGCATCGGCGATAAGATTGCCGATCGTCGAATCGTTGTTTGCTGAGATCGTACCGACCTGGGCGATCTCCTTCTTGCCCGGAACCGGACGGGAGAGTTCGCGCAGGCCCTCGTGGATGGCCGCAACGGCCATGTCGATGCCACGCTTGAGATCCATTGGGTTGGCACCGGCCGTGACGTTCTTCAGGCCTTCCTGAACGATAGCCTGGGCCAGAACCGTTGCAGTGGTGGTACCGTCGCCGGCGATGTCGCTGGTCTTCGAGGCAACTTCGCGTACCATCGATGCACCAAGGTTCTCGATGGGATCCTCGAGTTCGATCTCCTTGGCAACCGTCACACCGTCCTTGGTGATCGTCGGTGCGCCAAACTTCTTGTCGATAACAACGTTGCGTCCCTTCGGACCCAGCGTTACCTTTACGGCATCAGCCAGCTGGTCTACGCCGCGCTTAAGAGCTGCACGGGCGTCGACGTCAAAGGTTATGATCTTGCTTGCCATATTCAATGTTCCTTTTCGGAGTTCTGTTCAAAAATGTGTCGTTGGAAAGGGGGCTTACTTGATGATGCCGAAGATGTCGGCTTCACGCATGATCAGATAGTCCTCGCCGTCGATGCTGATCTCCGTTCCGGCATACTTGCCGTAGAGCACCGTGTCGCCGACCGAAACGGCCATTGGCGTGACCTTGCCGTCTTCCGACTGCTTGCCGGCGCCGACGGCGATGATGCTGCCCTGCATTGGCTTTTCCTTTGCCGTATCAGGAATGATAATGCCACCCTTGGTGACTTCTTCGGCCTGAGCGGGCTTTACAAGTACCCGGTCGTGAAGAGGGGTTAGACCCATGACAAACCTCCAGTGTGTTGTGTGAATGAGAATGAGTTCGCGGTAAGCAGCCGCCGTGGACGAATGTCTGGCACTCCTCGTGTATGAGTGCTAACAGCCGTCGTGGGGACGCGAAATTAGAGGCTCAAGGGGCCTATGGCAAGTGAAAAGATGGCAGTATGCCGACTGGCATCAGCCAGAATGGCGCTTCGTCTGCCTTTTTGTCTATCGATTGAGAAATCTATCAGAAAACAACGCCGAAAATGGCGTCGATCACCAGAATACTAGCGGCCGAAATTGTAAATGCTCGTACGGTTGAGTGCCCAACCCCTTCGGCACCACCGGTCGTGTGGAACCCGACGTGGCAGCCGATCAGAGCGGTAAAACCCCCAAAGAAAAAGGACTTGATGATCCCCCGGACGATCTCCTCGATGCTGAAAAACTGCTGGATCGAGGTGAAGAATGTTGCCGCACTGAAATCGAACTTAATACTGGTGAGGATGTAGGCACCAACGAGTGCTACAACGTTGGAGAAGACCGCCAGAACGGGCATCATCGTGACCGCTGCCAGTGCCCGTGGCATGCCAAGGTAGCGATTCTTATCAATGGCCATCATGTCCAGGGCATCGATCTGCTCCGACACCTGCATGGTGCCGATCTGGGCTGCAATGGCGCCCCCTA